>NZ_JASATU010000032.1:0-498875 GCF_032906605.1 Leptothoe sp. LEGE 181152 | reverse complement strand
GCTAAGGCTGATGAGTCAGGGAGTAGATGCTGTAGAAAGTCCATGATGGGATGCACGTGAAGGCCAATCCCTATTTACGGTTTGCCATCCCATTCGGATCACCAAAAGTCGCCAAGAGCCCGAAGTTAGTGTGATTTTGCACTAAGTCAGGGTAAGTTCTCGGTCCTAGTGTTCTGAGAATACTTTTGAGCTTAGACCAGCAGTTTTCGATAGGTGAGAAATCAGGTGAATAGGGAGGGAGGTAAATTAATCGAGCCTGTGCTGCTTCAATCAGGTCACGGATGGTTTGGTCGAGATGTACCGGACAGTTATCCATCACCACACAAGCACCTTTCCATAGTTTTGGAACTAACGTTTGGCTGATAAAGGCTTCAAAGGTCAGACCGTCCGTAGC
This sequence comes from Leptothoe sp. LEGE 181152, assembly GCF_032906605.1. Taxonomy (NCBI): domain Bacteria; kingdom Bacillati; phylum Cyanobacteriota; class Cyanophyceae; order Nodosilineales; family Cymatolegaceae; genus Leptothoe; species Leptothoe sp. LEGE 181152. The sequence goes on along the minus strand of NZ_JASATU010000032.1, from coordinate 498,481 downwards.
GCCTAGCAGACTGTAGTCTGCAATCACACCATTCAGCCCAAGGGCACCAATAATAGAGACGTTCTTTCCACGTTTGCTGGGTTTGCTGCTGTAAGCACGCTTGCCCTTAGTCGACCGAGCTCTCAACCGGGTCATCGCTAAATTGACACCCGATTCGTCGATGAAAATAAGATCTTTCGCCAGAATTGTCTGGACTGTCTTCCAGAAATCTACCCGTTCCGTTTGGACTCGTTCGCTGGCTTTAACATCAGGGTAGAACGTTTTTTTTGACCGTTAGATTCATCTGCTTGAGCGTATTGTGCATTGTGGTTGTACCGACACGCACCCCCGTTTTCTCATGGATCTGATGGCAGAGTTCTGCCAACGTCGCATCATTGGTTGCTTCGACTAACTGAGCCAGAATGATTCGATGGTCGTCATTGAGTTTGGGTGGGGTTTGCTCCTCACGGACCTTGGGGGCAATTGAGCCCGTCTCTCGACGCTGCTTGAGCAGTTTTTGCACAAAACTTTTAGCGACACCAAATTGTTTAGCAAGACTACGTTGAGAGAGGTCACCTCGGTCATAGGCCTTGACAATCTTCTGACGTAAGTCCAATGAGTACGGCTTAGGCATCAGTTCTAATCATCTTAGGTACACTTAATTTATGATGACTAGCGTACCTCACCTGGATTGAAATTGCTATAATGCCTTAAAAAATTAGTTAGGCTCAAACTAAATACTATTCATAAATAGCTTGTGACAGTTGGTTTATTGCGTTCACTAACTAACTTTAGGCTTCCCTGAATCAAATATAGAAAATGATGTAAATTATCTGGGTTTAGTTAACAGGTGAATTGATGAATTGATGGCACTTTTTCCAATGCTATTATTTCAATTGATAACTTGTTAAAATTTTTAATTCAGCGCATCTGAGAACAGTCTCTTTTAAGTGTCTTTTGCTTTGTTCTCATGCGCCTCAAACTCAATCAGATTAAGGCGTATGAACTCATTTGTTTCACCGTCAGGTATTACCTCAGGTATGCGAATGAGTTTGGTTTTTAGAGGCTTTCCATCTAGCCACCATTTTGACTTCCGACTTGCCCCTGGTCTAGCTCCACCATGGCCTATGATTATTATTCCTTTTATCTATTTTTGCAGTTTCTAAGTGTTTGCCGAAGGTGCAGCGTCGCGTGTAATAGCCGAAGTAAAAGCCGTACACATTTCAGCATACGGTTCTAAAAAAGGTGATCCACCACTATGGGCTAAGTCGTTGGATTAGTTTCAATGGACGATTCAATGAAACCTAGGTAATGCTCGAATATCACAGCTGGACTGGTGCCATATTCCTTTGCGATCAGGGCTATTCTTCTAGGGTCACGCTGTACAGCTGCTGTAATGGCTGTATGCCTTAGTCTGTATGGCCTAAAGTCTTCTTTTACGCCTGCCCTAACTAGCAACGGCTTCCATACCCTACGAGTCCAATTACTGTGATGTTTGATGCTAAGGAATAGGGATTGACCGGGATTGAACCCATGAACGAACCTACCCAGTGACGTAGCAACATGATTTGGTAAACCAATAACCCTAGACTTACCCGTCTTAGTAGATTTGATCCTTCCATCAGCCGTCATGCTGCGTTTTATTGAAAGTTTCATTGAAACAGGATCGAAGTCACTACAGGTTAACGCCCTTGCTTCACCTGGTCTAAAGCCACAATGTAGCCACAGGTCAATCAGCATATAGGTTTCAAACCCTAACCCATCACAGCATTCTATTATCCTGTCCTGTTCAGTCTGGCTAAAAGGATTAGGTTCACTTTTATTTTTCTGCGAATAACTAACGCCCTGGCATATAGCAGGTGCAACAGATTTAATGGCCCCTAGGTATCTGGCTTTGGTAGCTGTGGCTATGTTCATGGAATCCAACCAAGCTTTTACATGCTTAGGTCCATTCAACCTTGGGTGATCCATATGAAGCTTATGAGTCAAGCTTCGGTTAGTAGAGTTTTCAGGCTTCTTTGCTATGGCTCTGCAAACCTTCATCCAGTCCCACAACTCAGCATCTACAAAGTATTTTTCTAGGTCCGTAAACCTGTTAGCCCCTACTTCCTGGCTGATGCACTTACATATGTATTCCATGCGTGCAACGTGCTCTGGGTTATCCGCTAACCCCCATTGCTTATAGAACTCAATGCCTTGGTGTTTGAACCGTATATACAATTTTTTCGAGCGTGTCCGGGGTCGGATGCCTTTAGCCATTTGCTGTGTTATTCCTGTGCTAAAACGACAGGTCACAGAACGCAAATTTTCAATGAAACCCTTGCTGTATATAGCTTCTGGCCCTTGGTAAGGGAGAGGTCACGAGTTCAATTCTCGTTGAAGGCTTCTGAGTTATTAGATTAAGTTTTTGTGTTTGCTTTTCAATAGGTAAAGCATAGGTTTTTCATGTCTTTTGGGGCATCTATCGCTTCAGTTGGCCATGGCACTGCTATAGGTGTTCAGATTCATGAATGATCATCTGATGAAGCGTGGAACTACGTCTCCACGGTGATTGTCTCTGAGTTCATTAGGTTTGAAACTTTTAGAGCTTAGGCACACGCTGTAGTAAATTACTCCAATTACTCCTTAGATAGTCAAGCAATTTCAAGTTTGCGCTAAGGATATCAAATTTGACATCACAAGGGTTCTTAATTGCATCTATCTAGTGATCAAGAGGGTTTATAAACTCCAGTATCGGCATGATTGTTATTAGGAATCATCGTTATGTATAAGTCTTACGATGGCAATATAAAATTGCGTGCACCAGCGCTTCATGTTCAAAAAGCCATGGTGTTTATCGATGGAACAAACTTCCGATACTGCCTTAATGGATCTGAAGTTAAAATTATCAAACCGATTCATTGGTTTGGAGAGATCTTTCTCGAAGGTCGCCAGTTAGTCAGAACTTTTTTCTATACATGTGAGCCGCATTTAGCCTCACTTGAAAGTGAGCATGGAGAGGACATATTGCAAACTTCTAAGGTGGTTTTAGGATATGCAATACCCATAGGAGGCGGGAATTATAGTGAGAAGGGAGTAGACGTACATCTTGTCTCAGACATGGTCTATCATGCTGCCATGAAAAACTATGACTATGCTTTGATAGTGACTAGTGATCAAGAATTTGTTCCTGTTATTGAACGAGTGCAAGATCTTGGCTGTCAAGCAGGTGTCTTATCCCTTTTTCGACCGGTACCCAGAGAACTTCAGAATGTATGTGATGAAGCTTTTTCTTTGAGTAAGGAGCAGTTGATTTCTAATAATATTGGTATTGAAATGACTGCCCTCAGTGTTTGATTTGTTGATAACTAAGAATTAGGCAACGTTCACTATTGTCTTGAATCTGTTTCAAGCATAAGTGCTTCATATAGTAGTGAACTGGTTGAGCTTAATTTATATCTACAAGATGATTAGGCTGGCTCAAAATAGATGGGCTGGGAACTTCTATAGCATACTGCTGAATGCATATCTCCAAAGGAGAGGCTGCGCCAGCAGCAGTGTGATACACCTATAGCTGTTGTTATTCGTAGCTTTCAGTCATAACTGATGTTGTGAACTATGGGCGTCAAGCTATAGATGTAATTTTCTATACGCAGCTGAGGTCGCCTTGATAAGGTGCTTTTCATTTTATGGTTGTGGCTAACCCACACACCATGTATTGGGCCTAGAAAAATCGAGAATTCCAAGGTGACTATATTCATTGAGGCCTCTTGCAATCTTTGAAAGGTTTGTTTCTTTATGAGAAGGCATGGGAAAAGTTTGATTAGAGGCGCGTAGATTTACACAGGGGATATGCTCATAGAAGGCGTTTCTGCATATTTCACTACCAAAGCGACGGTAAACTTGTAAACAAATGTTTCTTTGATTATTTATTGCTTGACAGGTTGACGGTTAGTTGCAGCATGGTTAAAATCTTTGTAACGATAACGGGCTAGCGCCTTTGTCTTCGTCAATGATTTATGGAGGAGTGACCTATGGATATGCCAGGTCAATTAACGTTAGAGCAGCAGTTTCAACTGCAGGTTTTAAAAGAGCAAGTGCGTAATCTTTCCCATGAGGATGCGCAAAACTATGTTTTAGAAGTTATGCGTCAAATGATGGTTAAAGATAATTTAGTAAAACACCTACTTAAAAATGCATAAGTCGCTATGGTAAAGCTCAGAAAGGTATCCCCTCGAAGCGCAACCTCGAGGGGATATCTTTAAAGGGCTTTAGTCCTATTAGGCAAGTGCTGAAAATTTGGGATGGATTAGCCAAACGAGTAATGTTTGCTAACTGTAGCGTTGATGCGCCAAGTGCAACTCATGCCGGCTGGAAAGATGACTAGGTCACCCTTACCCATAGAAATGGGAGCGCCTTCATCTGGTGTAACGACAACGTCTCCTTCTAAGAAGTAACAAGTTTCTGTCTCGTCATAATGCCATGGAAATTCTGATGCCTCTTTTTGCCAAACAGGCCAGGAAAAACGCCCATTGCATCCAGTTCGGTTTTATCAGGCTGAGGATTAACTTGGATATTGCTCATGCTGTGTGCTGCTGACAGTTGATGCTTATTCACCAGCGCCCCACCATGCTAATGCGTAAGGTTGAGCGACTTCAGAAGTAACTTGTTTCTCATAAACGACTCTTAGTTTATATCGCCCGGTTTGGGGAATTTTATAAAAGATGTGCTCGAGGCTATCTACCTCACTGACTGAAGACCAAATGCTTTTGTCCATATCGTTCTCGTCAGCAGGCATCAAGTAGAGGTTTAAGTTATTCAGTTCCTGGCTGTTAAAGCTTTCTCCGATGTCATATAAGCCATTATCATTACTATCTGCCAGTGCAACCTGACGCTCCCATGTCAGAGTTGCAGCAAAGTAACTACCTTCCTTGAGCGGACTGTCAATCACGTAGTCTGTATAGATGCTTTCTTGACTAGTATCGTTGCCAGCAGCTAAGGGTAGGGAGTTGTAGTCCCAACCTACAATCGGTACATTCCCAGGGGGCCATTGACCGCCATTGAATTGTTCGTAAGCTCTGAAAGCATTTAATTGGCCAGTGCCCAGTTCTCCATGTAGAGGTACCTTTGGATCTCGATAAGCATCTGATGCGATCCAAGTCAGATTTGACTCATCCAGTAAGGTTTTTCCCATGCCTAGGTTTTGGCCATTCCCTTCATCCATTAATTTATCGGCAGCATTAAGCAATACAGCTTTCATTACCATAGGCTCACGAGTATCCAAGCTCCAGCTTGCTGTACGAATTTGTCGATCACCCCATTCTTGCAAGAGGGCAACAGTCGCTGCTACGTGAGGGGCTGCGAAGCTGGAACCGCTACTAAGAATTTCCTGGCCGTTAGGGTTCAACATCCTAATGTCGTCTCCAGGGGCCACTAAATTAATCGAACGTCGGGGACCAACATTAGACTCTGGTGTCGGCGTTCCCCGAGGGCTAAATGTAGGCTCACTACCAGCATTAGCGTAGTCAATTTTGACAAAACGTCCGTCTACTTGAGTTGAGTAAGCGACATTGATGCCATTGAAGTTGTCGGTAGGAATTGGGATGCCACCGCCACCCTGATTACCAGCAATAACATATAGTGTTTTGTGGGTAATACTTGACCAGTCAATACACTGTGTCAGTAGAGCATTGCCATCAAGTGTGGCATTGGGGCGAGGATCGGTGGCTAAAGGTTCGCCGAAGCTGAAATTAATGGCTCGGACATCATCACTATTGCGCAGGGCGATATGCTGTGTAGTGATACATTCTTGAGGTTGGCCACTAATTTCGCCTTCCAGTGGTCCAATAGATGCGGAAAATAAAGTTGCATCGGGTGCTACACCGACTAATCGTTTGTCTCGACTAATCATGACACTGGCCACATGATTAGCATGATTGTCGACAAACTCATCTGCTGTGGCAGAACCATCAAGCTGTAAAACCTGGTTTACTGTGACGGGACTATTAGGAATCGCCAGCTTATCTAGTCCGAAAAGTCCAGGTCGTCCCCCCTCAACTTGACCAATTGCAATTTTTTTACCGGTTAGATTGTAAGGTGCCAAATGTAACCGGCGAGCATCGATACCATCTGCTCCCACTGATACTGAAAGGGCTAAAGCTGGCAAGCCACTGGCAAGGCCTGTAAATAGAAGCAGGGGAAGTAGAAGACGTTTAACCTCATTGCGATCGCTAGAGGAAGACCGGTCCAAAAGTTTCTGAAAAATTCCCATGAAGACTCCTGTAAATACACATTCGGATGATAAATAGCATCAGCTAAAGCAGTTTGTAACGATTTTGATACTAAGTTTTTGTTACGATAGTGACCATTATGGTGATTACAAGAGGCGGGTTCCCCATGACACAATCGAAAAAATCTGTTGTTATTTCCCCATCTATTCTATCGGCTGATTTTAGTCGCTTGGGCGATGAAATTCGTGCAGCAGATGAAGCTGGTGCAGATTGGATTCATGTAGACGTGATGGACGGTCGTTTTGTACCTAATATCACCATTGGCCCATTAATTGTCGAGGCTATTCGACCCATTACTACAAAGCCTCTTGATGTTCACCTGATGATTGTTGAGCCTGAGAAGTATATCGAAGGTTTTGCAAAAGCTGGAGCAGATATCATTTCTGTACATGCTGAGCATAATGCTTCACCTCATTTGCATAGCACTCTTAGCAGTATTCGAAATTTAGGTAAGCAAGCTGGTGTCGTGCTGAACCCGTCTACACCTTTGGACCTAATTGAGTATGTGTTAGAGCTATGTGATCTGGTCTTGATTATGAGTGTAAACCCTGGATTTGGGGGGCAAAAGTTTATTCCTGAGGTGTTACCTAAGATTCGTAAACTCCGTCAGATGTGTGATGAGCGTGGTTTGGACCCATGGATTGAGGTTGATGGTGGTTTGAAAGCCCATAATACTTGGCAAGTGTTGGAAGCGGGAGCAAATGCTATCGTAGCTGGTTCTGCTGTGTTTAAGGCTCCAGACTATGCTGAAGCGATTAACAGCATTCGTAACAGTAAGCGTCCGACTCCAGAACTGGCTGCAGTGTAGATCTAAAATGCAGTCTCTAAGAGGTGGTTCTTCTCCACAAGAGAAATTAAAGGTCTAAGTAAGATGTGATTGAAAAGTGTTGACGCTAGGTTCAATACTTTAGTTTCTAGCCTAGGCCGCAGTCGTGGCCTAGGCTTTAGATTATATTTATAGTTATGATGGGGCGTCCTGATAGGGGGATGACTACCTTATAAAGACCTGGTAAACCCTTTGCATTTGGGCTTAAAACGTTTCTAAGGGAAATCACGGATGGTTTCTGGTGAAACTAGCAAAGTTTTTGGGTGGTTTGGCAGATATTTTCCAGAGTTATGCTCAACACAATACTCTGAATGTCTTGTCAAAGCTTACGTACAGAGATAGATGAGAGGCATCTGCTGAGAATTCTCAGTAGATGCCCTGGTGCTTTTGTCGGTGATCGTGCTCAGTTTAAAGAATTGATGTGACGAGAGCATAATTACTCACGGGGTGACACCCTTTCCCTAATAATTGAAATACGGTATCTCACGGATGTGAGTCCGTAGCAGACCCTCTAGATTGGGTTATGTAAAACAACTGACTGTGTGTTTTATTTTATACCTGTTCTTGGTCGCTGGGGTGCGAAGCTGTCTCTCTGGATTTGTGGGTGAATCTTTTTATGGCTATTCAATCGGTGGAAGAAATGGTTGCCAAGATCTTTGCAACTCGCCGTATCACACGCGCTGATCAGAGCGTTTTGATGGCAATGTTTGCTGGCAACAATATTAGTGCTAACGACAAAATGTTAATCAATCAGATTTATGATGCCTTGAATCAAGGGCGTTTACGTGTGGTTGAGTAGTATTTGTCGTTTTGGCAGATGTCTTTGCTGCTTAAGATAGGGGGCTACTGCCCCCTACACCCTTCCTTGTTCAATAGGAAGCTATTCCTTTTGTAGAAGCTCTGAGAAGGCAAGATCTTCGGCAGCGAGTACAAAAATGGTTGGCGGCAGGTCTACGGTCTTTTGCTGTAAGGATGTGTAGTATTCTTCAAAACCGTCGTTTGGTGTTGCTAGTCCCATGAGGACTAGATCTGCTGTAGCAGATGATTTCCTAAGAATAGTGTCAAATGGACGACCTTCAGCAACGATGATATTGGATTGAGCCCCGATGCTTAATGTTTCGATGAGCTTATTTAGATTGGTTTGAGCAGCTTGCGCTGCAGCTTTGTTAGAGACAACAAGCTTTAAATAAATGTCTGCTGACCGCCATCGAATTCCCGTGCGTAACAGATAAGCCAAAATTAACATTAGTCCTCCGTTCGATTGCAATCCACCCCACCAAACATCAATACGTTGGGGAAACTGGGGCATGTGGCTAGGAGGATTTCTGAGGATGACGATATTTCGTTTTGCTTGGTGACACTTGCTTATGATTTGGCAATAACGTTCGCGCGCCTCTGGATCATTGGTTTCAGTGTCTCCTAAAAGGACAGTGTTCGGGATTAAAGGTCCAATGCCATAGGTGTCGATAAGTTGTTGCGCTCCAGTAGATGTATCTGTGGCTTCAATAAGCTTGACAAAAGCGTGAATGCCTCGCTTTTCCAGGTAATCACGGATAGTACCTCTGATCTTTTCCTGTTGATTTAAATTTCGAGCACCCGTTGGTAGGATACTGGCTAACGTAATTAATCCCCGATTGTGGGTGAAGTCTGTAGCGAGCTCAATCAAGTGCCAGCGTTTAGTGGGGGCTCCAGAGAGAACGAGTAAGTGAGGTCTCCAGTTTTTAGGATCGGCACTATCCGCGATGTTATTCAGGCCAGCGCGTACTAGCGATAACCAAATGCCTTGTCGAACATCTCCCCAAGTTGTCCGGATTTCACGTCGCTCTAACCACAGATAGATGGTCAGTACAATAACAGCGGCGGCCACCGTGGCCGCCGGGTTAATTAGGAACATGATGGCAATACAGCCTAATGCTCCAAGGATGGAAATATACCAAGGGATCCGGAATGTTGGCCGAAATGAAGGGCTTTGAAGAAATCCTTCGATGCCAGCAGCAACGTTAAGCACCATGTAGGTGGTTAGAAAAAACATGGTGAGTACAGGGGCAATGGCATCTAAATCCCCAATGCATACTACTGCCAAGACTACGCCCAGGGTAAACAACGTTCCCAGTCTGGGTTCGTCAGTGGGACCATGGCCGTTACCGAGCCAGCGCAGGCGTTTTGGTAAAATATTGTCCCGAGCTAAAGCTTGCAAAACTCGAGGTGCACCCAAAATGCTGCCCAGGGCACTGGATAGGGTAGCACCCCATACCCCTAGGAGGATGGCATCTCCCCAAAAGGCTATTTTGCGCATGATCAAGGGGTCGCTAATCAGGCTGGCAGCATCAGCACGGTTGCTTAATAATAGAGGGATGCACATATAAATTACATAGCCGACTCCCACAGCTGCCAGTGTGCCCATGGGAATAGACTTTTTGGGGTCTTTGAGATCGCCTGACATATTGACCCCAGACATAATGCCGGTTACTGCTGGAAAAAATACAGCTAATACGGCCCAAAAACTTGCATCACCTGGTTGTTCTGAGGTGGGTATATCGGTGGTTGGTACCGTGCTGCCAAAGACTAGACTGATTAGGGACAGTATGATGGCTGCCATAATCACATACTGAGCCTTAATTGCGATATCTGCTGATTTGAGAGCTAGGGCTGTAACTGCGATAGTAGTCACTAGAGCCATCACGGTAATTGTGATGGGTAGGTTAGGAAATGCACTATTTACGCTTTCTGCAAAACCAATGGTGTAGAGAGCGACTGAAAATGCCTGAGCGAAATAAAGAGGGATGCCCACGGCACCGCCAGTTTCAATGCCGAGGGAGCGGCTAATCATGTAGTATGCGCCGCCAGCTCTAACTACTTGATCGGTTGCGATCGCACTAATAGAAAGTCCTGTAATAAATGTAATTGCGGTTGAAATAGTAACAATCAGTAGAGTTTTGACTAATCCCATTTGGCCTACAACCCAGCCAAAACGGAGGTACATGATCACCCCCAAAATGGTCAAAATAGATGGGGTAAAGACACCACCGAAGGTGCCTAGGCCAGCAGAGCTAGAGTCAATAACTTTGGCAGACGATTCAGAGGAACGCGACGTCATGGGTGGGAAATCAGTAGATCACCTTAATTTAGCGGTCAATGGTACGGGTATGCCACCGAAATGAGAGGATGTCCAAACCGTATCAAAATGTTTTTATAATCCTCAACAATCCTGAGAAACGTGGCTTTTTAGGGTTGGTTTAGGTAACAAATGGCACTTCTGCACCTCAGCCTTATAAATACCTGAAATTAGAGAGAGGCACCTTAGAACTAAACCGGTTTTCGAGACCTATCTTTATGCTGGATTTTCAACATCAAGCTGGGTGGACTTAGTGTTGTTGGATTAAGCAGCAACGTTGGCAGCTCTATAAGCTAATGCTCTTAAGGTGGAACTAGCATGCCCTAGTCAGAGATAAGTCATATCACGAGCCAAGCAAGTGGCAATACTGACGCATTCCTAACCCAATGTTTGGGACCATATAGCTTGCTTGGTGCACATATTAATCACTTCACTAACTTACTTGTGCTGATTTGAGTGAATATGGTCGGCCAAGGTGGCATCAGAGGCATCTTAGAAATCACTTGGATGCTCTTATCACTAGTAGAGTGCCAACGGCAAGACCTAAGAAGGGAGGTAGCCATGCTGCGGCCACTGGGTTTAAGGTACCTACTTTGCCAAGCGCATCAGCAATAAAGCCTAAGAGATAATAGCCAAAAATAATGACGACACTGATGCCGAAGCTAGTTGCTTTGCCTGTACGTTGGGGGCGAATACCCACTGCAGCGCCAACAATCCCAAATACAATGCAGACAAATGGTAGCGCATACCGTTGGTATAAACGTAGCTCCCAAATGCGAATTCTCCGATCGTCTCCAGACTTGCGGACAATTTGATTAAGATGCTGCCTCGTTTCGGCAATGTTCATTTCATCATCGTCTTTGCCACGAGAAGCTAAATCTAAAGGAGTACGGGGTAGAGCCAGCTCTTGCTGCTCAAACTTTACAATATGACCGAAGGACCCATCTGGGGAAATCGCATAAATGGTGCCATTAAAGAAGGTCCAAACGTTGTCCGTAAAATTCCACGTGGCAGTCTCTGCACTGACTACCTGTTCTAGGCCAGCTTGGGAAAAATCGAGGATGGTTAAACCCTGCATTTCTTCCCCATTGAAGCGACGAGCGTAGAATAATCTTCCTAGTTCTTTCCCACTGCCATCAGCTGCCTTTTGGTACTCCTTATACAGGATATTGCGTTCCCGGAAGGGCGGCTTTTCGGAGTTGAAGGCTTGCTCCAACATTACTTTGGCTCGATAATTGGCGGCAGGAGTAATGACCTCATTAAATACAAAGGTCAGGCCTGTGATCAGAATACTCAGGGCTAGGGCTGGTGCTATAATCCGACGGACACTCACACCACAGCCACGCAATGCGGTCAGTTCGCTGTCACTAGAAAACCGACTGTAGGTCATCATGGTTGCTAGCAGTGTCGACATCGGAAATGCCAACACTACAAATTCAGGCATCTTTAAAACAAAAACCTGCATGGCCAAACCGACTTCCAGGCCTGATTCAGTGACTCTACGAATTAGATCGAATAGGGCCCCTACAGATACTAAAATTGACGAAAAGGCTCCTACACCAAAGAGAAAAGGTAATGTAAGCTCCTTAGCAATGTATCGATCCATGATCGAAATCGACAGAAATGGCCACCGAGGAAAACCTGAACTAGGAGCATTGGGTTGGGATGTGGTAGCCATAAACAGATGGTCACTATCGGTGGGGTGAGTGCAAAAGAAACCCAAGGAACAAGTTAACAGTCAAAGCTATCTTGCTCTTTAAGGTTTAGGGGGTAAATCACAGTTTAAAGTCGTCGCCTAGGTAGTGTTCACGTACCAGGGGATTATTGGCAAGGTCTTCAGCACTACCGTAGGCCAATATGCGACCATCGCTCATTATGTAAGCTCGATCAATAATACGCAGTGTCTCGCGAACATTATGATCGGTGATGAGAATTCCCATCTTGCGATCGCGAAGCTGAGACACAATATGCTGGATTTCAGAAACAGCGATGGGATCCACACCAGCAAAGGGTTCATCAAGAAATAGGAACGTTGGTCCTTCTTTGCCAGAAGCAATTGCACGAGCCAATTCCGTACGGCGACGCTCACCACCAGACACTTGAATGCCCAGAGTGTTAGCTACTTTTTCCAATCGAAATTCCCGCATTAATTTTGCTAAGCGCTCAGGCCGTTCTCGGCGGGGAACATGAGTTTGCTCCATCACCAGACGAATATTATCTTCGACTGTAAGGTTCCGAAAAATGCTAGCTTCCTGCGCCAGGTAGCCAATGCCTAAACGGGCTCGCTCATGGATTGAAAGGGCCGTGATTTCTCGTTCGTTTAAACGTACAATCCCCTGATCAGGGTGCTCTAACCCAGTGGCCATATAAAAGGTGGTTGTCTTACCAGCTCCATTAGGACCTAACAAACCAACAATTTCGCCCTGGGCTACTGTCAGACTCACACCACGAACAACTGTGCGCTTACCGTAAGCCTTATGAACATTTTCCAGGGCAAGTACAGTGCCTGTTTGGGTCAACCTATTCGATGATGGGGGATTAGCAGCGGGAGACAGCATTTATTCGTTAGTGGGGATAGCAAACTCAGGCAGTTCCTCAGGAAGTGCTGGGAGAGGTGTAGATGGTTCTTCGGGCTGAGGTGCCGCAGCAGGTTCTTCAGTCGGTTCAGGGAGAACATATATTGATTCCACCTGACTATTGTCGCTAGGCGTTGCCACAAAGCGTCCCTCATCGATTAAATAGGTAACAACTTCAGCCTGTAGAGTGTTAGCCTCCTGCTGTACAAATACATTACCCGTCAGGATGATGCGTCGCTCACGACTGTAATACTGCGCCTGAGCAGATGTCGCATAAATTGCCTCTTCAGGGTAGTCAATCTTGACGTTGCCGCGAGCAGTAATAATGCCCGTATTAGCATCAGCTTCTTGAACATCAGCCCGCAGCTTGATAGAGCCTCCGGATTGGGCCTGAGAAGGAGTAATCCAATAGTTAGCAGCCACTACGATGCCAAACACCACAGTGCTGGCAATCTGAAACGGTTTTGGAAAAGGGAAACGAAAAATGTGTTCTCGCATTACAACCATAGCTTGCCTTCTGCTATTGCCCATTCCTAATCTAAACGTTGATGACGTCACAGTTTATTAGTCTTAGCCCAGTTGCATGACTGGTTTCATAAGCTAGGTCTTAATTGTTGCTTATTTTGCCAAGCACACCTAATCCAATAGTTTATTTCATGCTGTCAATTACAAATTCCCTAAACATGGGGAACGACTTAGCTAGGGGTTCCTTCATAAATAAAGTGGGATGATTTTGTGCTCAGCATCACAGTTTTGTAATCTCAAGGGGAGGCCTCAAGTCATTATTTTCATGCCAGTTGAATTTTGGGTGTTACTAGTCTATCTTCACGGTCAAGCCCATGATTTTCTGTCGCTGGCTGTCTACTTAATAAACATGCTAGCTTTTGGACTTCATTAGGCCCGGTTTCTTGTAAAACAGTGAGCCAATCTATTGCTTGGTCTACTAGATCAGTAACGTTAATGCCACCGTGGACCTCCCCGTAGGCATGCAATCGGTTACTGCCTTCTCCTAGTAAAATAGCGGCCCCTCTCCAGTTGCTGTTGGACAGATGGTAAAGCCCAACAGCTATTTGAAGAATGCCCTGATAGAACGCTCGATCGCTTGGACTGGCCTCCAGCCAAATGGCTTCTAGCGTATCGTGGCAGGCGTAGTAGTCTCCCTGATTAAATTGCTCAACTCCTACCCAAAATTCTGCAGGTTGATCATTAGTGCTTGAAGAGTTACCGGAACCAATCATGGGCAGACTACAGCAATCTTTAATCTATACAAACTTACAGATGTTATTCTCCACTTTGAGTGTGCGTTGTTTGGAGTGTCAAGTATGGTAGTGTCTTCTCCTGAGTCTCAACAGGCTAACTTTGGTACAGGTTGGCAGCCATTAGATTTGCCAACCACACCACTATTTGGAACTGATGGAATTCGTAGTCGAGCGGGGGAGCTCTTAACGGCTCCTTTAGCCTTACAAGTTGGATTTTGGGCAGGGCAAATTCTGCGTCAGCAGCAGCCAGGGGCGATCATTCTAGGGCAAGATTCCCGTAATTCTAGTCCAATGATTGCAGCAGCTTTAGCGGCAGGATTAACTTCAGCAGGTCTTGAAGTGTGGGATATGGGGTTATGTCCGACTGCTGCAGTGGCCTATATGGCAGGCGATATGGGTGTGTCTGGTGGCATTATGATCTCAGCAAGTCATAACCCGCCTGCAGACAATGGCATCAAGTTTTTTGGGGCAAATGGCACCAAGTTAGAAAAGGTGATACAGGCGAAGATTGAACAATCCCTACGTCAAGGGTCTTGTACTAGTGCTTTTAATCCTGGTAATCAATGGGGCAAAACCTATCAACGACCTGAACTTGTGAAACGCTATGTTGACTCTCTACATCAACCATTTTTAGGTCAGCGCTATTTGGGCGGTATGCGTATTGTTTTAGATTTAGCTTGGGGTGCAGCTGCTTGTGTAGCCCAGTCAGTATTTGAAGCGACCGGAGCAGAAGTGGTTGTAATGCACGGTCGTCCGGATGGCAATCGCATTAATGTTAACTGTGGGTCGACTCACCTGGAGCCCCTCAAAGCAGCTGTGAGTGAACATGGTGCTGACATCGGCTTTGCCTTTGATGGCGATGCTGATCGAGTCATGGCTGTAGATAGCCATGGTCGTGTTGTCAATGGTGACTACATCTTGTATTTCTGGGGGCAGACCTTGAGGCAGCAAGGACAGCTTCCTGACGATACTATTATTTCGACTGTGATGGCTAACCTTGGCTTTGAACATGCCTGGGAGCGGTTAGGTGGCAAATTGGTCCGTACTAAAGTGGGTGATCAATATGTACATGCAGAAATGGTTGCGCGCGGTGTCATGCTTGGCGGTGAGCAGTCTGGGCATATTCTCTGTCATCACTACAGTTTGACTGGGGATGGTATTCTTACTGCCCTGCATCTAGCTGATTGGCTGAAGCGAGCCGAATGCTGTTTGCCTGACTTAATTGATCAGAGTTTTGATCCGTATCCTCAACGATTGAAAAATGTTAAGGTCATCAGCCGTGAGAAACGTCGCCAATGGGCAGCGTGTGAGCCTGTACAACGGGCAATTGCTAAAGCTGAGGCTGCTATGGGTGATCAAGGTCGAGTTCTAGTCAGGGCATCGGGAACAGAGCCAGTGATTCGTGTAATGGTAGAAGCGGCTCATTCCGATCTTGTTGATCATTGGACTGATGCCTTAGCGGATGTTGTAGAGGTCAACTTAGCGGGTTAATCTGTACCCAATTGATTGAGAGAATTGCTTTTGTGTATTAATGCGGGAGCTTACGATTCGATCAAACTAGCGCTCGATATGGCTAAGCATGTCTGCCATATTGAGCGCTAGTTTGATCAATCATTTTTGGTGCTAAAAGATATTTTTTGTGGCTTGCGTCTAGCTGTGTCGGTATGACATCATAGATCCCCTGTGTCAATAATTGCTAGCTAGCACCATCAATCATGGCTAAAGGCGTTCGCATTATCATTACGTTAGAGTGCACGGAGTGTCGTAGTAACCCTAACAAGCGTTCTAAGGGGGTTTCCCGCTATACCACTCAAAAAAATCGCCGGAATACAACCGGTCGACTAGAGCTGAAAAAGTTTTGCACCCATTGCAACACTCACACTGTTCACAAAGAAATTAAGTAGAGATCATCATGGCCTATTTTCGCCGTCGGGTATCACCCATTAAGCCCGAGGAAAAGATCGACTATAAAGATGTTGATCTTTTGCGCAAGTTTATTACGGAGCGGGGCAAAATCTTGCCACGTCGAATTACAGGGTTGACTGCAAAGCAGCAGCGGGATTTAACTGTTGCTATCAAGCGTGCACGTATACTGGCACTGCTACCCTACGTTAACCGCGAAGGTTAGTGCTTGATGAGATGCTGGCCATTAAGTCAGCAGCATGTAGGTTCTTGGTTATCAGCAACTCGTATAGTCGGCTTTAGGTAAAGCGGGTTATATGTAAATTGTTGGACTACTGTAAAACCAACAGTGAAACCATACGGTAAGGATCTAGGTTGGTGGAAAAGGGAGCGCTGATCGAGTTTAAGGTGCAGGGAAACCCTCGATTGGGGGTGGCCGATCGCCCAGAAGGTAAGAAGAATTGGGTGGTGATTGATGGTAATGGCCAATCCCATGTCTTGCATCCTCGTCAGATCACCTACATCGTTGTTGAAAACGGTGATTATGAGCCTTCGGATATTGCTGCTTTTATGGCTGAAGCTGAGCCCAATATTGAGCCAGATAGCTTAGAAGTTGCCTGGGAATTTTTGCAAGAAGCTGGGGAGGCTACCGACCCGGCTTCTTTGGCTTTGTTATTGTTTTCAGAGCAATCACCGCCACTGCGTTATGCGGCTTACTGTCTGCTGAGTAGTGACAAAGTTTTTTTTAAGCGTAAAGGCGATCGCTATGAACCTCGTTCGGTGAAACAAGTTGATGAGGTTCGACATCAGCAGGCTCGTGAGGTCGCTCGGAAATTAGAGTGGGAAGGATTTTTATCTCGTTCAAAGCAAGCTCTTGGCATACGGCAGTCTGAGGGAGCTGATCAGCAAGATTCTTTGTCTTCCATAGAATGGGAAAAGACTGATAGACAGCGTCTAGATCTGTTAGAGCGCTATGCAACTTTGGGAGAAGATTGCTCACAAAAAGTAGCGGCACAAGAAATCTTAACGGCTCTTGACTACAAAACAGCAGCTGAAGATGCTTTTCAGCTACTGGTCGATTTGGGCCTGTGGAGCCCTCATGAAAACCTAGCGCTGCGGCGTAGTCAGATTCCTATCCAAATTCCCGATGAGGTTAGTGCCATGGTGCAGAAGCGTATTGATAATCCGCCACCTGATGCCGATGCTGACCGATTAGATTTAACTCATCTCAAGGTTTACACCATTGATGATGAAAGTACCCGTGAAATAGATGATGGTCTTAGCCTAGAGAGTGTTGGTGATGGACGTAAGCGGATTTGGGTGCACATTGCAGATCCTACTCGTTGGTTGCTGCCCGGAGATGATATTGATTTAGAAGCACGCCGTCGCTGTACAACTGTTTATTTGCCAACGGGGATGATTCCTATGTTCCCAGAGGCTTTAGCGACTGGTCCGATGAGCCTGCGTCAGGGGGAAATTTGCTGCGCCCTAAGTTTTGGCATTGTGCTGGATGAAGCCGGGGCTGTTGAAGAATATGCTATCAAGGCGAGTCGAATTAAGCCCACTTATCGACTTACCTATGACGATGTTGATGAGATGCTTGAGTTGGGACTCAAGGCTGAGCCTGAGTTGAATGAGATTGCTGAGTCTGCTAAGCGACGGCGACAGTGGCGTAAGTCTCAGGGGGCGATTTCCATCAATATGCCAGAGTCATCAATCAAAGTGATTGACGAAGAGATCACAATTGATGTGTTGGAAAACTCGCAGTCACGTCAAACTGTTGCAGAAATGATGATTTTGGCTGGTGAAGTGGCGGCTCGGTATGGTGAGGCCCATGCACTAGCTATTCCATTTCGTAGCCAACCTGAACCCGAGTTACCTTCTGATAATGAGCTATTGCAGTTACCTTCGGGCTGGGTGCGTGACTCTGCAATTCGTCGCTGTATGCCCCGCAGTGAGATGGGTATCAGTCCTGCTCGTCATGCAACTTTAGGGTTGGATTATTACAGTCAGGTAACATCACCCATTCGTCGCTATACGGATCTGTTGGTCCATTTTCAACTGAAAGCTCATTTGAGAGGAGAAACGTTGCCTTTCTCTCCCGCAGAAATGACAGAGCTAACCCAGGGGGTATCCACTGCTGCCTATGAGGCGGTGACTGTAGAACGCCAGACTAAACGCTATTGGGCGTTGGAGTTCTTACGGCGTGAGGGCAAGCACGCATGGTCAGTCATGTTGTTGCGATGGCTGCGAGAACATGAAAGTCTTGGATTGGTCATCATTGAGGACCTGGGACTGGAGTTGGCGATGCGGTTTGAAAGCATGCCAGCTCTGGGGGAACGTTTTGATGTTCGGGTTGTCCATGCCAATCCACGACAGGACTTTATTCGGCTTGAAGTGGTGCCAGATGAAGTGTTGACAGGCGAAGCTGTGGCATGACGGTGCAACCTTTTCTGCATACCACTCCTGACGATGTGTTACTGGATACGGTTGAACAACAGGTTCTGATTCCGTTAGAGGATGGTCGTATACAGCAGTTTCGGTTGGTGCTACCCACTAGTATTGATGCCTTATTAGATCATCCGGCTACCTATAAAGCCTTTGCTCAAGATGAATACATGCCCTACTGGGCAGAGCTGTGGCCGTCGGCGCTGATGTTGGGCCAGGCACTTGGCCAGCATGTTTGGCCTGCTGATACTCGGGTTTTAGAGGTGGGTTGTGGGTTGGGATTATCCGGCCTAGTGGCGTTGGCGCTGGGTATGGAGGTAATCTTTACTGACTATGATGTCGCCGCCTTAGACTTTGCGGCTCGAAATGCTCGACTCAACGGATTTGAACAGTTTCATACGATGCCGTTGGACTGGCGCTGTCCGCCGGAAGGATTACGGGTTCCCTTGATGCTGGCTGCCGACGTTATCTACGAAGTGCGTAATATTAGTCCATTAATACGACTGATGAAAGTCGTTTTGGAGCCTGGGGGGGAGTGTTGGCTTTCTGATCCGGATCGTCCCCACAAGGAAGAGTTTCAATCAGCGTTGATGTCTAATGGATTTGAGTTTGAGGTGAGGCCGATGACGCTAGAACGACCCAATCAGCCGACTGTGCAGGGCACTGTGTATCGGATTTGGGACTCAGGAAAACGGACTGCTTAATGGATGGTTTAGTGAATGGTTGCGCCTTGCGATCGCAACCAGTCTTGATCACGTTTTAATAGCCCTATGGGTTGACAAAAATGAGTCCCTTGTACGGAGGTCTGCTGCCAGTTAATGTCTCGCAGATAACATTGACGGATGACAGCATGATCTAGGGTGGCATTTTGCAAGTTTGCCCCTGAGAGATTGCTTTCCGTCAGCGTTGCATGGACCATAACAGCCTGTTGTAAGTTGGCAGACGTCAGATTGGCATGGCTGAGATTGGCCCTGGTTAAATTAACCTGTTCAAGGGTTGCAGCTTCACCAGTAGCACCTATCAATGTGGCCTGATTAAGGTTAGACCGAGTTAACACCGCTTGGGTGAAATCAGCATGGTTCAAGTTTGCTTGTCGTAGGTCACATCCTTGAATCTGAGCCATATATAACTGCGCGTAACTACCGTCGATGCCGTAGAGTTCGGCCCCGTTAGCATTGACCTGCTTCATACAGGCCCGATGAAAATTGGCATTGATCAAGCTAGCCCTTCGCAACATGGTATGGCTCAAGTCGGCTTCGGTGAAATTAGCTTTGTAAAGTTCCGCTTCAGTAAGATTGGCACCCGCTAAATTAGCGTGGG
The DNA here is from genome assembly GCF_032906605.1 of Leptothoe sp. LEGE 181152. NCBI lineage: Bacteria > Bacillati > Cyanobacteriota > Cyanophyceae > Nodosilineales > Cymatolegaceae > Leptothoe > Leptothoe sp. LEGE 181152. The sequence continues at coordinate 478,787 of NZ_JASATU010000032.1, read as the reverse complement.
ATAAAGTTGCTTGTTCAAGGGTGGCGAACATTAAAACCGCGCCCAACAAATTAGCCCGTCTGAGACTCGTAGCGGTCAGGTTGGCAGATGTCAAAATAGCTCCGCTTAAGTTAACATCTGACATTTGCGCGTCGATCAGCTGTGTCCGCTCCAGATTTGCTCCACTTAAATCAGCCCGTGTAAAATCCACTCGCTCCAGATTTTCACAGCTTAAATCAGCCCCCCTTAATTTGACACCAGCTCTGCTCAATTGGCTTGCTGGGGGATAGTATCTAGGTATAACTAATTCAGTTGGAATTGCTACTGGGGTATCACCCCATCCATCGGCCATAGTGCCCGTTCATTTGAGGGATGCAGCCATCAGGCCACCGTTCTCTTTCAATTATTTAGATATCTAGCTAAAAGTAGATATCTAAATAATTTTGACCATATTTTATTGGTCTATGTCACTGAGACGGACGCCGTCTTTATGCAAAATTTTTACACGAATTTCAGGTTGATTTATGTCTTAACAAGGCTTTGCTGGAACCTTGTGAGCTTTATTCATTAGTATTCTTCTCTATTGCAAGTAGCTCTTTTAGGGCTAGCAATGTCTTGAGGCAGACCCGATTGAATTCACAAAAATCATATGTTTCATATTAAGGGTAGATTGATGGCGAATTGCTGAATACATATCTTTAGTTGAAGACATATTTCTACAGGAGCGATTGTGTCACCAGTCGGTTGCTGCGTCTATAGCTGTTGTGAGTTATGGCATTCAGCAAGTACTGAGGTTGTGCACTATGTGCCAAGCTGCCCTGACAAAATGCTGCGCTTTTCCTGATTGCCAAGGTGGTTTTCCATAGGTTTTGACTAGGGCGTCTGTGCTTTATAGGGCATCTAGCAGTCTCGATCCAGTTGTTGACCATCAGGCATGATGGTGCGACACAGGTGTGCTCCTTCCAGGTCTTCAATATGTATTTCTGCCCACCACAGTTCTGCTTCGCGTAAATCTGCATCCCACCACTGTGCTTCCCACAGTTCTGCGTTGCGTAGGTTGGCCCCTTGCAGATTGCTGCCTTGTAAATTGGCTCCTCGCAGATTGGCATGTTGTAAATCTACAGCTCTTAAGTCAGCTCCCTGAAGATTGGCTCCCCTAAGATTCGCCTGCTGTAGGTTGGCCATGCTGAGATTACAGTGACTTAAATCTGCATAGGGGAGTTCGATCTTAGCAAGGTTGGCATTAGAGGCTTCCAAGCCCTGAAGCGATAATCCATCCTGGTGTAAAGCTTCCAAGGCCTTATACCGGGCATAGCTGACCGACATTTTTGCCGAAGCCGCCATGTCAACCACTTGCCAAGCTTCGTAATGACGTTGCGCCCGACGTTCAGGTGCTCCTTTGATATAGAGAATTACGGCAATAACAGCGGCAATAGATTCGACGTCGCTGAGCAGAGTGCCGATCATGGTCCAATGCTGTTCCTCCAGTTTGAAGGGCAGCCCATCCTGAATTGTCGGGGTAGCTGCAAGAATTTTGAGGGCTAGCAATACAATAACTGCCAAGGATGCCACTACCCATGTCGGTATTGACTGCATCCAGCGTTCAATTGGGTGGGTTGGTCGAGTTGCTCTCCATTTCATAGGGTGATTTTACAGTTTGCCGAGCTCTAGCACGCCTCTTTTAGGTGTAGAAAACTGGTACAGGCGGGATGGATGCGAAATCGTTCAATATTTTCGAGATTAATGGTAGGCAGCTCGTAGTGGCCCAGGTAAGCAGCGGCTAAGGTTGTGCGGCGGTTGGTGTGACGAGGTACCCACGCTTTGAGAAAACCAATTTTCCAGAGGATTTGTTTAAGCTCCAAATAATCCATGTCCAGAACCCAGGAGGATGCTTGCTCAACGTCATATTCACCACAGACGATGGCCAAAAGCAGATAATCCAATTCCTCTTTGTTATAGTGACTGCGTTTGCCACGGAAAACTTCAAACACATCTAACAGGTAGGGATATTGAAACCGATATTCTGAAGCGAGGTCACGGGTTTTTTGTTCAGAATAGGATTCTTCGGCAGCTGCGATCGCAACCTCATCAATCCGTCGTCCTGCCAGGGAGTATTCAATGCGTTCAGCACAAAGCTTACAAAACTGTAGAAGCTCACGGGGACGTAGCTGAGTTCGATCAATAATATAGTCTAGAGTTTCCGTCCCACTCGCCTGCATTTGAGCCACAAATATTGACTGCCAAAGTTTTTGGGCATTGAGCTGAGCAGCTTGGGGGAACGAATGAACAATGCGGCGACCAATCAGTTCGAGCAGCTCGTTTTTGCCCCAACGAATGACCTCCACATCTTCGCGAATTTTCTGAGCATCTTCATAGATCTGAGGAATGTTATCAAATAACTCCTGTCGGATAGAAATGTATACTCGCAAATTAGGACTAATCAGATTAAGTTTTTGTGTAGCTTGAAATAAGCCAGCAATAAAAAATTTGGCATCCTCTGAATTATCCCAACCCTTATCTAGTTCATCAATTAAAATCTTAATCTTGGTATTTTTTAGCACAGCTTGCAGACTGGGTAACAACGTTTTAATTTCATCCAGACTGTAGAGTGCTTGTAAGTCTTGGCTACGAAGACCGCCAGTTGCAGTACTTGTTTTGACCTGCTCAATACGCTTAAGGTAATTGACAAGCGTAATAATGGAGCTAGTTTGTTGAGATAACTTTTGGCTAGATACGTAGTCGTAGATGTTCTTGGTGGCACCTAGTAGTAGCCCTCGTTTAGTCTGGGCAATACTCTTGAATATCAGCGTATACAGCAAATATTGCCAAGCTACTGAATAAGCACTTTGTTTACGCCAAAACCCATCCTCTTCGCTCGTCAGATGCTCTGACAGTAGTTCATAAGAATACTCCTCAGGAGAAAGCTCTAGAACTAGATTCCCTTTACGAATTTCGGTTGCGGCTATGTATTTGAAGATAGCGCTTTTACCAGCCCCACGATTCCCGACCAAAATTGTCTTGCGGCCACTGAGAAATTTCTGATAGGTAGCATTCTGATAAAAGTATTCCGCCAAGCCAAGATTGATATCGCGCTCGGCAGAGTCTGACCCTAAATTGAGTTCCCTAATGTCTAATCGCATTGGACATAGGATGAGTACATTCCTGGATCAGTGTATCGCGTCCTTGAGATAGCCCATAGTACCGTCTAGGGTACCTATTGTTGAAACGCAAAAAAGCCGATGGAATTAACCCATCGGCTTATCATCAACTCGACTTAGAGCCTTAGTTCACCGCATTGAGTTAGGCAGTTGCAGCGCGCACCTCAAATGCGATCACCATATCGTTGAAGTCTTGGTCGCCACCACCAATGATGTCTTCAACACCAAAGGAGTTAATACCAGCTTGTCTGATTTGGTCAAAGCTACCGGAGCCTTGGTGACTAAAGAAGACCTCACCAGCAGAGGGATCAACACCATCAATGACGACATAGGTGCCAAGGAATACACCGTTGGTGATAGTTGCTTCAAAGGTGGTTACTTTGTCATTCTCACCTGTGAGTTGTACATTCAACTGTTTTGCTAGGGCGGCCTCTTTATAGCCTTCTTCCCCTGGACTGATAGTGGCCCTAGTCAGTTCATCGATAATAATGCGGCCATCCGCAAAATCTGTGACGTAGAAGCCAATAGTATTATCTAAACGTGCTTCACGATAGACCGTGAATGATACCTCAGATTGGCCAGTTAAGCCTGTCAAATCAATGGCTGCTGCATCGTTTAGCAGTAGGTTAGTCACCGATACTTCATTCGTTAATGTTGTTGTCAACTTAGTATTATTGCCAAAGTCTAGTGACACCTCTGTGGCACTAACAGAGGTAATTGTTGCCGTACGGATAACAGTGGTATTAGTCTTTAGATCAATCTCTTCGACTTCAAATTGGAAAAACGTTCCTGTAGCAATTTCGCTCTTTGTAAGACTGAAGCCAGGGGTATACTCTACAGGTAAGACACTGCCTTCAAGGACAGAAAAGCTACCAAGCTGTTTACGGTTTTTGCCTTTGGCATCTGTTGTAAATATCCGGATTGTCTCAACCGAAACGTTGACAGAAGAACTAATGGTCAAGTTCAGGGACTGGGCGATGCCAAGCTCAGTGATTTCCAGAAGGTTGCCGGCTATTACAGTGAGCTTACTGCTGGCCCCTTGTGTGTTAGAGACAGTGTAGCTCTCATCTTTGGCAGGCTCACTATCCGGCAAAGCATTACCTACTAAGTCTGTAATATTTTGGGTGTCAGCCAGATCGATACCGACAGAACCATTGAAGGAAGCTAGATTTCCGCCGGAGACGGTGATGTTATAAACACGATCATTGACAGCGGTGACGTTAGTGATGCTGGCAGTGGTATTGCCATTGATGGAGAAGTCAGTAACATCAACATTTCGAACACCTTCATCAAAGGTGGCTTGGAATACTAGGGTATTGTCACTAGTTATTGCAGTGCCTGGTGTTAGGCGCTCAATACTAAGCAGTGTAGGCGGTACAGTTTCATTGCTGACCGTGTAGATTTCATTAGTTCCTGTGGGTGGGGCTACAGGGACAGCTACATTGGACAAGTTTGTAATATTTTGATTTGCAGCTAATGCGAGTCTAACAGGGCCGTTAAAGCTAGCTAAGTCGCCTCCACTTACTGTGATGTTATAGATACTGCTGCTGTTATTAACGGCAACAACACCAGTAACTGAGGCGGTGCTGCCTCCATTGACAACAAAATCTGTTGCATCAATTCCTTGAACGTCTTCACTAAATGTGACTTGAAAGACGAGAGTATCACTATTAGTTGTTGCGGTGGCTGGCGTTAGTCGCTCAATACTTGTTAGTGAAGGAACCAGGCTATTATCAACAGTGTAAACTTCATCTATAGCTGGTTCGCCGTTGGGTAGGGTATTACCTGCTATGTCAGCAATATTTTGGCCAACAGCAAGATCAAGCCCGACAGCACCATTGAAAGTAGCTAGGTTGCCACCACTAACCACAATGTCGTAAACACTTCCGTTAACTTGGGTGACGCCACTGATGGTAGCAGTTGTATTGCCATTGATAACAAAATCATTAGCATCAACATTTTGGACGTCTTCGTCGAACGTCACTCGGAACGTCAGTGTATCTGCATCAGTCGTTGCGTTGCCTGGTGTTTGTCGTGCGATGCTGGTGATTGAAGGAGCTGTTGTATCAGGATTGCCAGTCCCGACGAGCTCATAAGTTTGATTTCTTCCTACATTTGTAGGTACAGCACTGTTGTCTCCTGCGTCAATGATATCCCATGCATTAGACGGTGTAAGGCCTATGGTGCCAGTGAACGCCGGTAAATTAGGAACTTCAATGACAATGTCATATTGAGCATCATTTTGGTTAACGCTCGCAATAGAAATGATAGTAGCCCCGGTCACTCCAGTAATATCAAAGTCATCAGCTGTTACGTTGCTTACATCTGATGTAAAATTTGCTCGAAATATGAGTTGATTATCCGCAGTAAAAGTAGGGTCATTTATGTTATCACGGCGAGTAATTCTGTCAAGGCTTGCCATTGTATTTCTCTATAGTGAGTAAACGGTTAAGGGGGCAAGCCGCTAATCTGTTCCTGACAACCATGAACTCACGTAACAACATGAGCTCATGGCTTTATATTCAGACCATTTATCTATCAGCGGGTCTGTTCAGGAAACAACTTCACTAAACGCTTTAGTGACTTGAAGCGACTTACTCAATAATTTCACGTAGGGCCTGGTTGGTCCCGACTAAGCTCACGATGGTTACCGAGGCTTAATACAGCAATAAAAGGATTGTGAGGAAGATCTATTTTGGGACACGATATTGCTTTTTGGTGTCATTGACTGTGGAGTGAAACAGCTTTCTAGCGCCGTGTAAAAACGCACACTGAAACAACTCTGATATTGTTACGGAGATGTCTCAGGTAAAAAATATTGTTGTTGACTAGGGGGGAGAGTTATGATGCGATCGCACCTCTTGCTACCTGTAATTCCTGAATGCGTTCCAACGTGCCTGCGGGAATCGCTGAGATTAGCTGCTTGGTGTACGCTTGTTGTGGATTGTTGTAAATCTCATCGGCAGGGCCAAGTTCTTCAAGGCGGCCCCGATTCATTACCATGATGCGATCGCTCATAAATTTCACTACGCCCAGATCATGGGAAATAAACACATAGGTCAGGCCAAATTCTTCCTGTAGTTCTTTGAGTAGGTTTAGCACCTGAGCCTGCACCGATACATCCAGGGCAGATACTGATTCATCGCAGATAATAAATTTAGGATTTAGAGCTAAAGCACGGGCAATGCAAATACGCTGACGCTGTCCGCCAGAAAACTCATGGGGAAACCGATTGACACAGCCAGGATCAATATCTACCCGTTCTAATAAATAGGCCACCCGTTCTTGGAGATTACGACGACTGCGGATGACTTTATGAATCTTTAACGGCTCAGCAATGGCTTGACCGATGCTCATACGTGGATCCAGTGAGCTAAAAGGATCTTGGAAAATGACCTGCATTTCGCGACGCAGCTTGCGCATTTCTCCTTTAGGTAACTGGCGAATGTTTTGTCCTTCAAAGAAAATGTTGCCGACGATGGGCTCAACCAATCGTAGTAGGGCACGTCCCAGGGTCGTCTTCCCACACCCTGACTCACCCACCAGACCAAACGTTTCACCCCGGTACACCTCAAAAGACACATCATCTACGGCCATAAAGGTGCGGGTTGTCTGCCCAAACATTCCTTTGACTGGATAACCGACTTTTAGGTTTTGTACCGTGATTAAAGGCGGCTCACCCCCCAGCTTTTCGAGACGACTGGCTGTTTCTTCTGCCGTGACCTCTGCTGTTAGAGTTGCTGCCTCATCGTTGTCAAAATGCCGAGCAAAGATTTTAAATTCACCGTTGGGCTCATCTTGAACCTGCATGTAGTCAGCTACGGTGGGGAGTTTGCGTAACCGTTGCTCAGGTCGGGGACGGCAGGCCAATAGCCCTTTTGTGTAAGGATGCTCTGGATTAGCAAAAATCTTATCCACAGACCCGTATTCAACAATTTTGCCGCGATACATAACGGCCACATCGTCGGCAATTTCGGCGATGGTGCCCAAGTCGTGGGTAATAAAAATCATCGACATAGAGCGCCGGTCCCGCAGATCTCGCAGCAGGTCCAAAATCAGAGCTTGGACAGTAACGTCGAGCGCGGTAGTGGGCTCATCGGCAATCAGGAGGTCTGGATCGCAGGCAATGGCCATCGCGATCATAACTCGCTGTAGCTGTCCCCCAGAGAGCTGATGAGGATAGCGCTTGAGCATAGCCTTTTTGCGCTGCTGCACTCCACGGGCAATAGCATTGCGGTCCTTAAGTTGCTGTTCTGTCGCAACGAGTGTGGCCAATTCTTCGTCCCTGGGCAGCAGTTTGACCTCCTGTAGGCTTGCAATAACCTTGGCTTCTGCTTCTGCTTTGGTTACATTATGATGCTGCTGGATGGCTTCAATGAGCTGAAATCCACAGGTATAGACCGGATTTAAGGAACTCATGGGTTCCTGAAAAATCATTGATATCCGGCTGCCTCGATAATCTTGCATCTGTTTAGGAGAAGCCTGACACAGATTGGTAGGAGCAGCGTCTGCTTGGGCTGAGAAAAGGATTTCGCCGTTGGTAATTCTACCTGGAGGGTTAGGGACTAGCCCCATGACAGACAACGACGTGACCGATTTACCTGACCCTGACTCACCTACAATGCCTAGAGTTCTACCCCGTTTGACCTGAAATGAAATGCCATCAACTGCCTTGATCACGCCGTTGGCGGTATCGAATTCGACTTTTAAGTTGCGGACATCAAGGATGATTTCACTCATGGAGATAGTAGGTGCTAATCGTTAAAAGAGTACAGAACTGCTGCAATACTGTCGGATATTTAGGGCTAAAGCTTAATTATCAATGATGTTAGAAAACCTGGGTTTGCTTGTGTATTTATTTGGAGTAAGCCAACTATATTTAGAGTTATTAGAGTTAACCATTGAGACTTCGGCAAATCCGCGCTAGTGCCATTGTGCAAAGGATCGGTATTGTGAATTAGCCACTGCTTTTTCAAAATGCCCATGTCTCATGGGTGCGACGCGTATAGGTAGATTGTGTACGCTTAGTCCAGAATCATAGCAATCCTTCGCCGTTGATTATTGATATGTTGTTTCTCCTTCCACCATGGCCCAACTTGCGATCGCAGTTTTGATCGTTATCATCGGTTCCGCAATCTGTTCAGGTACTGAAGTGGCACTGCTGTCCATTCCTCTACTCAAAGCCCGACAGCTTGCTCAAAATCGTAACCCAGCGACGCTTGCCTTACTAGCTATTCGAGAAAAGGTCAGCCGCCCCATTGCTACCATCGTTATCCTCAATAATGTATTTAATATAGTCGGCAGTTTTGTCGTCAGTCGTATTGCTGCGGAGCTTTTTGGCAATCTGATGCTAGGCATTTTTTCTGGCATCCTCACATTTTTGATCATTCTGTTTGCCGAAATTGTCCCCAAAACCATTGGCGAACGTTATGCCGAGCAGTTTGCTTTGTTTGTGGCAATGCCTGTCCGCAGCCTCACCTGGCTGATGACGCCGATTATTTTAGTGCTAGAGAAATTAACTGCACCCTTGATCAAAGGCAATCAACGCCCCGTTACCAACGAAGCTGAAATCAAGCTGCTGGCAATGTTGGGCTATCAAGAAGGCTTGATTGAAGATGACGAGGCTGAGTTGATTCAAAAAGTCTTTCGGATGAATGACATTGCTGCGGAAGACATCATGACGCCTCGGGTAGCGATTACCTATATTCAAGGCAATCAATCCCTTGAATCAGCGCAGCAAGAAATCATGCAGTCGCAGCACAGCCGCATAATTGTCACAGGAGAAGACTTGGACGACGTGCTAGGTGTGGCCCTAAAAGCTGAGCTATTGGCAGCGTTAGTTCAGGGACGCGGCAAAGATCCGGTTACTAGCTGTATGCGTCAGGCTCGATATATTCCGGCCACTGAGCGTTCTGATAAGCTACTCAAAACTTTCCAGACGGCTCGTGAGCACTTAATGATTGTGGTTGATGAGTACGGAGGCGTGTCCGGTGTAGTGACCCTGGAGGATGTGTTGGAAGTCCTGATTGGTGAGATTGTCGATGAAACCGATCGGAATGTGGATTTACAGGCATTGGCTCGGCAGAGACGGCGACGATTGCTTCAGCGACAAGGATTTCAGACGGATCTAAAGCGAAGTCGGTAGTTGGTTTGGGATGTTTAATTTTTCTGCTCCAACGCTGGCCTGAGGTACTCGACATAAAGCTTTACATCGTCTGTTACGTAAAACTAACTCGGTAACATTACTGCCTGGCCCCATCATGCCAATGATTCGTTGAGTGGTCATTCTTAAGTAATATCCGGGGTGTTGCTAGTGTTTGGTATGAGCCAATCTGTGAAGTGTGAATAAACAGCAAACATAATAGGCATACGCAAACCTTAAATTAGCAATGAGACGTCCGGCGTTAAGGCTAATTATGGTGAAGTAATCTATTAGCCCTTACTGGAGTCAAATCGGTTCGCTATCTTAGCAACTGATAACTTCTAGTTTTGATTGCTATGTTAGTTATGATTTGACGATTCTATGGCTGTTGGTAGGGCTATGTTCCTGTGATTAGGAACTCGCTTTCCAATCGTTCGCTTACCCACTCCCGTTCAACTATGATCCATTCTGCTCGTTCGGCGGCTCAACCGCTTCGACTGGCCCAGTTTTTGACGTTTGTAAACGATTCAAAGCTGATGACGTTGAAGCGATGGCAGTCAGTAGTATGGGGTAGCGCTGTAGCGTTAGGGGTGGCGATATGTGGACCAGTGCAGGCGGCCGAGCGGGTGAATATTCAAGTAGGGCCAATTAAGCAGACGCTCTATGTTAGCGATCTTGAAGAATTTGCTAAAACTGGCCAGGTTCCAGATCGACTGCGGCTTTATGAGTCTTTTCTAACACCTGAACTTCGAACAATGCTAAATAATCGGGTGGTGCTTGATCCGGCGATGGCGGATCGCATGGTGGCTGATATTTTGGCATCGCCCAACGGTGAGTTATTACTGGATTCTTTAGCTCGTGTTGCGCCAGGATTAACTGTGGAGCAAATTCGGGGCGCGATTCGTTTAGCGGCTAAACAGACCAATGGTTTGAATATGCTTGGGGTACTGAGGGCAGTGCCCCAAGACACGTTAGATGTAGACCTAACGTCGGCATTAGCACTTGTATCGCAGCTTAATCTGTCCCGGTTAGAAGGTGACGCGCTCAGTAGCGTACTAGAGCAAGAACTGCTGGTGAGCGATGACATTGACCTACCTGACGATATCGACCCCACAACGGTAGGTCCCATGGGGGTGACCCAGCGCTCATATAAGTTTGTAGATAGCGATCGCAACCGGCTAATTCCGCTGGATGTATATGTGCCAGATGAAGCCTTTGTGGAAGAGGCACCGCTGGTTGTTTTGTCTCATGGGTTTGCTGCCGATCGGCATTTTCTCACCTATGTGGGTGAGCATTTGGCTTCCTATGGCTTCACGGTGGTGGCTGTGGAGCATGTGGGCAGTAATGTTGAAGCCCTCAGTAATACTCCCTTGGATCCGACGGCAGTGGAAGAGCCGAGCCGCATTTTACCAGCTAGCGAATTTTTGGATCGTCCGCGTGATGTCAGCTATGTTCTTGACCGCCTGGATTGGATGGAACAGGTGTCACCCATGTTGGAGGGTAAATTTGATACCGAGCGGGTAGTCTTGATTGGCCATTCTCTAGGCGGCTATACCGGTTTTGCTTTAGCGGGAGCACAGCTAGATTTATCTGCTTTGCCTTCCTTTTGTGACAGTCTGACGCCAGTGGGCTTATCGCCTGCCGATTGGCTACAGTGTGCGGCAGTCGAGCTACCTGAGGTAACAGCGGATCTGAGAGATTCCCGCATTATCCAAGTGATAGCAATGAATCCGCTGGTCGGTCGATTATTTGGTCGTAAGGGGTTGGCGGATGTCAATGTACCCAGCGTTATTTTGACCGGCACTAAGGATGGGGTGACGCCTACATTAGCTCAACAGCTAGGGCCGTTTAATCAATTGAGTGGACCCGATAATCATTTAGTTGCGGTGATTGGCGGCACCCATCTCAGTGTGGGCGATCCGGAAAATGTGAATGAAGCGCTGACTCAGATTCCGTTTATGCCAGAATTGTCCGGTGAGCAGGCCGCTACTCTACGGGAATATTTAAGGGCGCTTTCCTTGAGTGTGACGATGCAGCACACGTCTGGGGCGAAAAACTATAACGTCTTTTTGGAGCCAGCTTATGCACAGCAGTTTTCTACGGGAATGTTGCCGATACGCATGACCCAAACTTTACCTGAAAGTGTTAAGGGCTGGTTAAGAACGGTGGCTCCTGAGCAAGCTCGTGCTGAAGGAGAAACGTTGCGCTCATGGGTACATTTAAAAACCTTTGATGCGCGCAAGTCGGTGGGTAATGCACATCGTCGGATGATGGCCTATTTGCGCCAAGAGCAGGTGTCGATTACGGTGCTCTACTGGCCTATGAGATTACCTTGGATCTAAGTAGGATAGGGTTTGAATTGATTAGGTAGATTTGGATCGTTGTAGATCTAATAAGGCCGCCGATTCCCTGGGGCTGACTAGACTGTTGGCGCAGAGAATGCCTGAGGCAGCGACGGCGGGGACACCGATACCCGGAATGGTGCTATCTCCTACTCGATAAAGCCCTTTAATGGGGGTTTTACAACTTGGGAATAGGCCTTGCCCAGCGGCGATAGCGGGGCCGTAGGTGCCTTGGTGGCGGCGGAGAAACCGCTGGTGAGTAAGCGGGGTGCCGATGAGTTTGAGAGTGATGCGATCGCAAATATCTGGAATCACTTTTTGCAATGCCCGTATCAATGGTTTTGCCCTTGCTTCTTTTTTGGCTCCATAGCCTGCATCCCACTGCCAGTCTTGCCAGGGCTCTAGCGTGTAGGCATGCACCACATGATGTCCTTCGGGAGCCAATGTGGGGTCTAGCACAGACGGAATAGAGATCATACAGGTATTACCAGGGGTGGTGATGTCTGTGTCTGTGTCATGCACCACTACATGGTGAACCGTTAAATCATCTAGACCCTCAGCCTGGATGCCTAGATGGAGATGCATAAAGCTATCAACCGCTGGTGTCTCCAAAGACTTTTGACGATAGCCCATGGGCAGATCAGTGTCGTCCAGTAGGTGATTGTAGGTATCCCATAGGGTGGCATTCGAGATCACCTTATCAGCGCGTATGCGTTCACCGTTTTTGAGAATCACCCCTTGTGCTTGATTCCGGTCGGTCCAAATTTTGCTGACATGGGTACCTAAGCGCAGTTCGCCACCCCAGCGCTTGAAACCTCGGATCAGGGCATCCACCAAAGCGCCGCTACCCCCCATGGGATAGTCAATGACAGATGCCGCTCGCTCCCCAAACATAAATGCCATTTCAGGGGCAACAGTCTCATGGGACTTCATACCTGAAAGCAAAAAACATTCAAGATCAATCAACTGCCGTAACCAAGGATCGTGGACTGTTTCATCTACAAAATCTCCCATCGAACGCCCTAAGCTCCGAAGTTGAGGGAGCATCTGCAGCATAGCTGTAGGGAAACGTTGGGCTAGTAGCGGAAACAGCCAACCATCTGCCCGTAGGGCTAAGGCGGGGATTGACCCTAGGGGACGGTATATCGCTAGCATTTTGTCTGTTAGGGCCTGGAGTTCTTGCGCTGCCTGAGGGTTGAACTCAGCTAAAGAGGCCTGATATCGTTTGGCATCACCATAAATGGCCAGCGTGCGCTCGGGGAAGTGGTAATGTCCCAGTGGGTCATAAGCGACAGTGTTAACCTTTTCCCCCAAGGCATTCAGCACCTCTCGCAACGGGTTACAGGATGTCGGATCGGCCAGACCACAGTAAAAAGACGGCCCAGAATCAAAGGTAAACCCCTGACGCTGAAATGCATGGGCCGCACCACCCGGTAATGTGTGACTCTCACACACCAAAACCCGCCGACCGTAGCGAGTGAGTAAGCCTGCGGCTACTAAGCCACCAATGCCACTGCCGATGACGACGACGTCCAACGATTCCATAGGTATTATTTTTATCCACAGGTAGAGACGTTTCATAGAACGCCTCTACATTGTCCTATGGTGTGTTTATCGGATCAAAACCTGCTCAATCTGCGGTAGGTATTCACGCACAGCTCTTTCTTCCTCAGGATGAATATCCTTGAGTTGATTAATTCTCCAAAGAGTGGAGCTTTCTAGTTCTTGCGCTTCTTGCTGTAAGCGAAGATATTCGTCTGTGGCTTCAGGCTGATTACTAATTTGACTGAGGCGTCGAGTGATGGCATCGCGTTCACGATCCCGATACTCATTGGCGGCCTGGATCTGGGCTACAGCACCACCAGATTTAACGACAGCGTACACATCCATAAGTCGTTGATACTTATCTAAATAATTAGAATCCACGTTTTTTACAACGGGATTACTAAGTACATTCCTTGACTTAGCAAGTCGCTTACGCCGAAGCCACCACTGTAAAATCACTGGAATGGATGTTTGACTAAGTAAAGTCTTTTCGGAAAGCAGATGCATAGTTACAAACCTCATGGACTAAACCGGAAGGTCGAAGCTAATTCCCCAAGGGGGTAATATTTAATACTAAGGCGTTATTGGCATACTTGGTGCCTTATCTACGTACATCTTTAATAATGTCTATCTGACGGGGTTAGAACGCTGATCCAATCCTTGTTAAAGGTATTTGTCAAGATCTCTAATGGCGTAATTTGTCACAATGCTCAAGGCAGTATTTTGGGGTTTCCATGGCGTCATCATCAATGACGATGACATTCATCCACAGCTGATTGCTCAGTTGCTGTTGTCGGAAAACCTACGGTTTGACCTGGAGGAATACCAGGAGATGTATCTTGGCCGTAGTGACCGAGCCAGATTGACAGCGATTTTGCAGACACGAGGCCGATTTGTCCGAGATGACTACTTAGATGGTCTACTGCGGAAAAAGGCTGAAGGCTATGGGGAATGGTTGCGATCGCAACCTAAGCTTGCCCTTTATGCAGGAGTAGATGACCTGTTGTATCGAATTCGCAGCAAACAATATGTCACAGCTATTGTGACTGGAGCCCAACGAGCTGATGTAGAACAGGTGTTGACTGCGGCAAAGCTCACTGATCAGTTTTCGTTGGTTGTGTCTGCTAGTGATATGCCTGTGGCGGCTAGCAAACCTGCTCCTGACAGCTATCTTGCCGCCATTGATCAGTTGAACCTGTTGAATCCTGAGTTGGCCCTAACGCCCCAAAACTGTTTGGCGATCGAGTCTTGTTTTGCGGGTGTCGAAGCCGCTAAGGCGGCTAATATTCCTGTCGTGGGCGTCGCTCAAATCTATCCGTATCACATGATGCAGCGCTGTGCGACCTGGGCCGTAGACTACTTGAACGAAATTGACTTTGATTGGATTGCCCCTCGTTATGAACGGGGATCGAATGCAGCTACCATGGAGGAAAAGCCAGCTGTGTAACCGTTCCAGGAGAGTGTTTGATAATGAAAGTGGCAGTAACTGGGGCAACCGGATTTGTAGGATCTCGCTTAGTGCAGCGGCTCCATGAAGCGGGGCATCAAATTAAAGTATTTACCCGTAACCCTGAGCGAGCCAGAAAAGTATTCCCGGCATCTGTGTTTAATCAGGTTGAGATCGTTGGTTACACTCCACAAGAATCGGGAGATTGGCAGGCGGAAATTTCTGGTTGTGATGGCGTGATTAACTTGGCTGGTGAGGCTATTTCAGAACGCTGGACCCCTGAGCGTAAACGGGAAATCATGAGTAGCCGTGTCATCGGCACAGAGAAAATTGTCGAAGCCATCGGTCAGGCGGCTGTTAAGCCTAAGGTGCTTGTTAATGCTTCTGCTATTGGCTTTTATGGCACCAGCGAAACGGCAGAGTTTTATGAAACGAGTGAGCCGATTCATCAGGATTTTCTGTCTCAGGTTTGCCAGGAATGGGAAAAGGCTGCAGATAGGGTGACGGCCCATGGCACACGACTTGTCATAATCCGTATTGGGATTGTATTGGGCATGGGCGGTGCGATCGCAAAGATGATCACACCCTTTAGACTTTATGCGGGCGGTCCCATTGGTAGTGGCAAACAATGGTTTTCCTGGGTGCATCGTGACGATCTGGTTAGCCTATTTATGCAAGGTTTAACCGATGAAAAAATGTCTGGTGTTTACAACGGTACAGCCCCTCATCCTGTGCTCATGTCTGAGCTATGTGATGCCTTAGGTAAAGTGATGAACCGGCCCTCCTGGTTACCCGTCCCTGACTTTGTCATTGAGACTTTGTTAGGCGATGGTGCGGTGGTTGTGCTGGAAGGTCAGAAAGTTTTACCAGAGCGCACTCAATCCACCGGATTTTCCTTCGCCTATCCCAAAGTGGAGCCCGCCCTGCGAGAAATAGTAGTGGATTAGAGCTGTCTGCTACTACTGCACTACCTGTGCTCCATGACTCCGGGGATCATCGGCTGAACCTGATGGCTCTAAAGCAGTTTCCACATCCGAGGTTTGTCCCTCAGCCTGGGCATACGGCAGCTCGTTTCCAGCGACTAACGCTGCCAGGTTCTCTGCCAGGACTGCCCTTGGAATTTCACCAACGGCTGCCCCGGCATCGTTCCCGGTCTCAGTCAGAAATGCAAAGTGGGGGATGCCATCTACCCGGTAGTGCAACATTTCTGGTAGCCACTTATTGTTATCCACATTCAGCATGACGAAATTCACATCCTGCTGAAACTCACTTTTGAGTTGCTGTAAATCGCCAGCCATGGCCTGGCAGCTAGTGCACCAATTAGCATAAAACTCCACTAGAGTGGGTTTTCCATTGGTGATCGCCTCATTTAGCGGTACAGATGCTTCTGCCATATCTGAAAGAGACGCCGAGGGGGTACGGGTTTGCAGACCCAGGACCACGGCTACACTGAGCACCACAGCTACACTTACCACCACAAAATTTCGCAACCGTTGCCCTAGACCACCAGCTTCAGGGGAGTTAACCGACATAGAATAAAAAAGCGCCCGTGGCGTCATTACAGCGTCTTCTTTAGTCTAGCGGAATGAAAAAGCGTGTTACCCTGACCTTTCCAAAACAGACAGTGAATATGCCTATTACCTATCGGCTGGCGAAGGATTTTAATGTCGCAGCCAATATTATTCGTGCACAGGTGGCACCGAATCGAGTGGGTAAGGGAGTAATCGAGCTATCTGGTGACATTGATCAACTAGATGAAGCGATTGAATGGATGCGTAACCAGGGCATTGGCGTGTCCCTATCTAGTCGCGAAATTCTCATTGACGAAGACCTTTGTGTCCACTGCGGTCTATGTACAGGCGTTTGTCCCACAGGTGCTCTCCGATTAGATCCCGAGAGTTTCAAACTCGTTTTTAACCGCGCTCAATGTATTGTGTGCGAGCAATGTATTCCCACATGCCCAGTCCAGGCTATTTCTACTAACCTGTGATGACACTGATAAAAAAATTGCCTTGGTTGTCGTCACTGCTTTTATTACTGGCCTATATGGGCTTTGGTGCCTTTTTGCATTCTCGTCACAGCTCCGACTTTATCTGGTGGCTAGCAGTCATTTATGCAGTACTGGAATCAGCATTACTAACCATCATTTGGAAACCCTTACGCAACTTTTTTTTGCTTGGGTTTAAATCTGATATTGGCTATACGATCATGGCTTTGGTCATCGCCTCCCTAGCTGTAGTTGTTGTGTCCTGGATTCAGATTTTTGTCTATTTCCTCGTAATGTTAGCAGCAGCACTTTTACTACGGGTAGAGCTACTGATTCGCGATATTGGGAACAATTTAGCCTTTGTCACAATTCTATTGTTATCCCTCATGGGACTAGCACTGAGTCGATTGACGACAGAGCTGATTATGGCGCATGGCAATATGGATCCAACCATCATTGGACTATGGACACTATAGGAATCGGCATACGCCAAATCGCGTAGGCTTTGCTTTAAGCGATGCTAATAACAGCACAAGCGTTTAACTGTTGCCCCTACCTCGTGAGCTTCATGCTCTCGGGGTACTTTTTTATTTAAAAGATGCAATGCTCAAAAAATGCATCCCATAGGTGACACACCCTTAACAAAGTACACAAGCCAATAAGCTATAGAAGCAGTATCGCCAATAGCGGTAGAAATGGACGCTCTATAAAGCGTCACAAAAATAATCGTTCAGTAGTTTTCTTGAGCGATGCTAATAACAGCACAAGCGTTTAACTGTTGCCCCTACCTCGTGAGCTTCATGCTCTCGGGGTATTTTTTTATTTAAGAACAACTAGCAAAGGGATGGTCGTAATTCGACCCAACTAAACAATAACTATATAGTTATTGTTCGTAGTCTTTAACAAAGAGCCAAATATAGGTGGTAGATGCACCATAAGAGTATCATAGCTCACACGACTAAAACCCATGCTGTAAATAAATTATGGACACTATAGGAATCGGCATAGGCCAAACCGCGTAGGCTTTTTTTTAGGCGACTCTAATAACAGCACAAGCGTTTAACTGTTGCCCCTACCTCGTGAGCTCTACGCTCTCGGGGTACTTTTTTATTTAAAGGTAATGGGTGAGCCAGCATCACATTTAAGAATGAGAGCAGGGTGAATGCGTTATGGGATTAAGGGGGAGTCGCTGATGGTTAATGGGGGTAATGCGCGATGCTTGCAAGCTAAGACCAGTTTGCAAGCGTTATGAACGGGTAAATACACCATAAGAGTTCCGTGACTAGCACAGCTAGAAATATCGCTGTGATGGCATTATGGACACTCTAGAAATCGACACAAAAATACAGCGTTTAGGGAATTGTCTAAGCGACTCTAATAACAGCACAAGCGTTTAACTGTTGCCCCTACCCTGTGATACACCTTGGTGTTTCCAGGGTACTTTTTTATCTATTGAGCCGTGAAAGCGGAGAGGCTCTGTACACGCCTACAAAGTTGCAAGGAGGGCGACTCAGCTATATCAGGATTTGATTAAGCTGGTTGCCGCCTTCCTTTGTACCCATTCGGTGATTAATGAATTCACCAGTTCGGGTGCTTCATCTTGGGGACAATGGCCCACTCCTTCGAGTGGCATGAATTGTTCGACGACTTCATATTTGCTGAGTTCCCGACCTAGTTGAATGGGTTCCCACGGATCAGCCTCACCCCATAGCATCAGCACAGGACAGGACAGCTGAGGTAACAAATCTTCAGGCAGTGGCCCCTGGGAATAGCTGATAAAGGCTACGAATACATCCACAGCTGCAGGATCGCGAGCGGGCGTCAGCAGTAGCTCAATGAGTTCATTGGTAACGGCCTCTTTGCGACCATAGGCCTGCCTCAGAATATTTTTGAGTGTTTTGGGCTTGGCTAAGCGAGAGAAGAAAAACTTGCCAATGGGTTTGTAGTTGAGAATGGCCTGGATGAGGGGTGTGGGTGCACTGCGATACCAGGGAAGGGTGGCACGTTTACGATCGTGCAGTAATCGCAAGGAGCAATCAAGAACAACAAGACCGAGAACCTGGGACGGAGCCATGGTAGCGGCTTGCATAGCCACGATACAGCCAATGGAGTTACCTACGAAAAAACCAGGCTCACCAATGATCTCCCGACAAAAATCGATCACTTGCTGCCCCCAGGTTTCGAACGTGTAGTTGATGGGGGCACCGGGTGTGGGTTTAGCAGACTGGCCATAGCCGATCAGGTCAATGGCATAGACGCGATGGCTGCGTCCTAAGTCAGGTAGGTTTTTGCGCCAATGATCACTGTGGGCTCCAAAGCCATGGATTAGGAGTAGAGGTGGTCCTTGGGTTCCAGCCGTTTGATAACGGATTGAAAAGTTTTGCCAGGTCCAAAAGTGGGTGGTAGGAAGTGTCATGGTGATGTGGCGCGATCGTGCTTTGAATGTCTCTGTCTAGAGCTAAAATCAGACTAGGTGGATTATTGATTGATTGTTAAGACATATAAAGAAGTATAAGCGCAGATTCTAGTCGGTTCGTTCGCTTGAGTGTACGCGCATTGAACAGGTCTGTATGGATTTTTTTCAAATACGGTGGCGTTATCCCGCACTCAATTTGCTCTGACGGCGATTTTTCATATGCTGGCCAGTGCTGACAACAGGTATGGCCATTTATTTTGTAGTTCTGGAGGGCCTTTGGCTACGGACGAAGAATAAGGAGTACTACCACCATGCTCGATTTTGGTCCAAAGTAATCCTTATTGTCTGATGTATGTCTATCTCTCCAACTCTTCTTGAGTTCTAACTCTCTTTAGCTATTCCTTTGTCTCACTGTTTGGTACTCTGTGTTCAAGACTGTCTTTGAATGACTAAGAGAGCTTTGAAAGCTAAGAGTTGGAGGGGGCTGATACATCTCTTGTTTGAGTTAAAGGTCAAGCCTAAGAGATACTCGGGCTATTTGACAGTATTTGAAAGGGTTTTTGTAAATACTCTTTTGTAAACTCTCAATGGATGCCCTTCTGCATTTTCTCCCGCAAGTTTGATTTGTTATTTTCGCGCTTTTTCTTCTACTTTATGTCATGCTCGATGGCTTTGATTTAGGTGTGGGTATTCTCTCGTTGACTGCATCAACAGAAAAAAGGATCTCTGTGGATACAGCGGGGCATTTTGTGGGTGGTACTTTTGATTGGCTGGATTGGCGTTCAGCTTTGGTGGCGCTTACCTTGATTTAAGAGTATGTGTTGATTGGGTCTACCTATTTGATTTGGAAGACTGAAGGAGAACTGCAACAAACGCACTATACGACGGCTAAGATTGCGACTTGGACGACTTTGTTGGGTGCGATCGCAATTACTATTGCCACACCAATTGTTTGCCAAAACGCCCGTGAACGACTGTTTCATTATCCCGAAGTTGTTGTCTTTTCTGTGATTCCAATTTTGGGTGTATTGTTGGTGGTTTTGTTGCTGCAAGGTTTGAACCAACAACGAGAGAAGTTGTCTTTTCTTTGGGTAATCTTGATCTTTCTCCTAACGTTTATAGGGTAGGGTTGATTGTTTTTCCCTACATTATTCCGCCTAGTATTACTATTTATCAGGCAGCAGCATCTCCTAGCTCTCTCGTCTTTATGATCATCTTCATTGGATTTTTGATCCCCCAAAATATTGCAACATAAACGGAGAATATTCTTCTACCTTACGGGCATAATCTGTTTCCCAGTTGCTGCTCACCACCTCAACCACCGGATGGATATCACCCAAGGCAAGAACTGAAAGATAACGTCTAACTTCTCCGAATCAGGTCTAATCCGCAAATACCAGCAAAACCGGCAAAGAAGTACGCCGCAAACTGCCCTGGATGAGAATCTATTAACGGGTCTTCAGAGCCAATCAACCGA
Organism: Leptothoe sp. LEGE 181152; assembly: GCF_032906605.1. Classification (NCBI taxonomy): domain Bacteria; kingdom Bacillati; phylum Cyanobacteriota; class Cyanophyceae; order Nodosilineales; family Cymatolegaceae; genus Leptothoe; species Leptothoe sp. LEGE 181152. Next base: position 458,294 of record NZ_JASATU010000032.1, on the reverse strand, counting down.
CCAGAGTTATCACTCGCCGCAAAAATCAGCACAAACGCTATCAGACAAAGACCGATGCCTTTACCAATGGCATATCGTCTACCGACAGAAGATTTAGACTGGATGGACGGCTTCTGCATCGTTGGCTCTCGATGTTTTAACTGCTTGCCATTCATATACCTACTCCTTGGATGCCATCGTAATTAGACCCACACCACCACCCATCAACAGGGCTGCTACAGCAGACACCTCACGATTTGGAATCAGGCTAATCGCCGTAAACAGCAAACCAATCCCAAACATCACACTACCCAGGATCGCAATCATACGTTCAGAAAGATTCATCATAGGCAGTACCTGAAAGCATCTAGAAATCATTGTAGGAGGCAGACCGTTTTTTACAGGATTTTCGACATAATCTAGTTCACATCCAGAACTGTAGTTTTTTGGTATAGGAAACCTCAAGATTTCAGCTTAGATCAGGCTGCGTGCAGTAACCTATGGCTGAGAGTTCCATACCACTCTGATGACTGCCCTTGATCGCAACGCACAACTACAGAAACTACGCGATAGTCTGCGCCCTGGCCAACGTCGCTTGGCTGACTGGCGCGGTGGACCGCTTGCTGTTTCAGCCGTGCCAGGCTCTGGTAAATCTACGGGTATGGCTGCTGGTGCTGCGATCGCAATCTCCCATTTTCAACTCCACGCCCGCAAACAACTTGTCCTCGTCACCTTCACCCGCTCTGCTGCCGCCAACCTCAAAGCCAAAGTCCGCCATCACCTCAAGGCCCTCAAACTTCCCTACAACAGCTTTATTGTCCAAACATTGCACGGGCTGGCCCTCAACATCGCCACCCACAACCCGGAAGTCTCCGGCATCAACCTCGAAACCACCACCCTCGTCTCACCGAACCAAAGTAACCGTCTCATCCGCACGGCTGTAGAATCTTGGATTCATGAAGCACCAGCCCTTTATCATCGACTTGTGGAAGGCCAAAGCTTTGACGGGGAAGAAACTGAACGATTGCGACGGCAATCAGTACTCCGCACCGAGATACTGCCAGCCCTGGCCTACACCGCTATCCACGAAGCTAAAAGTTCAGGCCTTCAGCCTGCCGACCTGAATCATATTGGTCAGCAAGCTCCACCTAACATTTATCAACTCTTAGATATCGCTGCCGGACTCTACGGGCAATACCAAACCCTTCTCAGTCAGCGAGGTCTAATCGACTACGACGATATGATTTTGGCTGCACTGAAGGCATTAGAAGATCCAGACATCAGCCGTCGTTGGCAAAGCCAATTCTTTGCTGTATTTGAGGATGAAGCTCAAGATTCATCACCTTTACAGACAAGGTTATTGGCGAAATTGGCGGCCAATCCTGATGTTGACCCAGAAGCAATTGGTTATCCAGATCCCCCAAATTTGGGGGACAGGGGGGGCTCCCCCAACCTCGTCCGCGTCGGCGACCCCAACCAGGCCATTAACTCCACCTTCACCCCTGCCGATCCGGTTTTCTTCAATCAATTTTGTGACGCCAACCGACCTGATCGCCTTGCCACCATTGACCAGGCTGGGCGCAGCACCCCAAAAATCATGGATGCTGCTAACTACGTATTGCAATGGGTTAACCAACAATTCCCTAGGGAAGAGCCACCATTCCGAGCACAGGCTATCCTGCCCGTGCCCCCCAATGACCCACAACCCAATGCCAACCCCGCACCCTTGGGTCAAGGTGTGGAGCTTATGAAACCTGCCGACATCAATGCATCCGTTCAGAAAATTGCGCAAAAGGTAAAAGAACTGATCTCTAATTGGAAAGAAGAGAAAGAAAACACCTCTTCAAATGCGCAACCAGCAACGCCCACGCTGGCAGTGCTGGTGCGAGAAAATCGTCAAGGTCGATTTATTCGAGAAGTTCTAGAAGATTCTGAACGCCTAGGCTTTGATTTTACTGAGACAACTGGGCTAAAAATTTATGATGTGGGCAGTCGCGATCGCAACACCCAAGTCCCTCTCGAAATGTTGCACCTACTCCTATTCATCGAACGGCCCCATTCTCCTGACTATCTCAAAGGAGCCCTGCGCGTTCTTGTAGATCGCCAACGCATTCCCACCCAAGATCTCAACCCCCTCGCCACCAATCCAGAACAGTTTCTCTACCCTGGTCCCCTTGAACCACCACTCACCCATGAGGCCGCGCTCAATGCCCGTCGCTACTGCACTAGCCTGCTACGCGCCCGCTTCGACTTACCCCCCTATCATTTGATCCCCTTTCTAGGCACCACCCTCAACTACAACCAAAGCGAGCTCGCCACCGCTGACAAACTGGCAGCCCGTATCGCTCAGCAAACTACTGAAGAGAGTAGCCTCAGCACCATGATTGGCGCACTCCAAGAAATCGTCAGTTCTGAACGGTTTGATGCCATTGAGGCCGAAGATACGGAGGCTCAATACACTCGAGCTGGGCAGCTCACGATCATTACCATGCACAAAGCTAAAGGTCTAGACTGGGATGTTGTGTTTCTCCCCTTCCTCCACGCAAAACTAATCCCCGGCGAATCCTGGATACCTCCCCAGGGTGAGTTTCTTGGCAGCGTCTCCCTACCCGACGTTGCCCGCGCCCAAATCCGTACCTACGTCCACGCCAATCAAACCATTCCTGAGATGCAAACAGCTTGGCACCGTGCCAACGACCTCAAAAAAGCAGAGGAATTTCGTCTCCTCTATGTCGCCATGACCCGCGCCAAACGTCTGCTATGGATGAGTGCCGCGAAACAAGCCCCTTTCACCTGGAGTAATCCAGACAACCTACAGAACGGAGAGCCTTGTCCAGTATTACGACCGTTGGATAAGTTTATGCGGGAGCGGCAAACAGAGTCATTTTAGAATTAACGTTGTAGAGAGGTTGTATGCAACCTCTCTACAACGTTTTGCCCCTGCCAACATTTTCGCCTCCAGAACCTCACTATGCCTAAATCTGTTCTAAAATTCTCTTCCGAAGACTGCGGCATCTGTCACAAAATGTCCTTTTACGACGCCAAAGTCGCCAGCGAGCTAGGCCTAGACTTTATCGATATCAAAATGCAGGATACAGCCACATACCGCAAATACCGACGGGTGCTCCTGACCCAATACCCTGATAAATCAGATATGGGCTGGCCCACTTACATCATTTGCGAAGAGCCTGAAGGGGAATTCAAAATTTTAGGTGAGGTCAAAGGTGGGCATCCCAAAGGAGAATTTCGTAAACGTCTCCAGGCAGTTATTAATTAAAAGGTGGGGCGTGGGGAGTCAGAAGTGGGGATTAGGAAATGGAAAATGGAGAATACGTATTTTCACTGATATGGGATGTGTGTTTTAGCCTCCATCCCACTCCCTAGGGCAACGCACTCCCTACGTCTCACCTCCCACACAAAAAAAAGCTGGCGATTTTATTCCCCAGCTTTTGATTGAGATGTTCTTAAAGTGAAATGTTATTTGAGCCTATCTAGTCAGGCTATCTAGCCGATAGGGCTAGATAGCCTGATGGATGATGATCTCTAACGGATTTAGAGCACACCGATAGTGGCCAAACCGATGATGGCACCAATACCGATCACGTGACCTAGGCTAGTACAAGCCAACATTGCACCATGGCCCATGCCACCGAAAAATTCGGAGGAAGGTAGACCAAGGCCAACGTTCTTATGCTTAATACCGTAGTTACCGAGTGCGATCGCAAGTACGTTACAAATGATCATGACGAGACCCACTTTGGGGCTCCAAGCAACAGTGGCGGGAGTCACTGCCAATAAAGAAGGTAAGTAAAGCAAGTTACCGTCTCCTCTCAGAAATAGTATGGTTTTGAAGTCTTGAGGCCGACTTAGCGCAAACTAAGTACAAACCTTGTCATCATCTTTCATCAATGCGAAAGATCAACGACCGCCTCGTTGCAAGACTTTACAATGGAAGCATAAATACCTATGTGCACGCCCCATGATTCACGGTTTACTCTGGCTTCCCTTGCTGATCTTCTTTTTTTGGATTACCTGGGCAGGCTGGAACGAGTACAAAAAAGTCGAAACCTATAAGCAATGGGCTACTCAGTTTGAACGTGCTAAGTACGATATCTATGCCGCTCTAGGGCAAGTAGAGCGTACACTGACGTGGGGCTTACCCACTCGTCAAGGCGTCATCGATCTGCAAACCATCCAATTCGCTCAGATTCGCACCATCGATCTGCTGATCCAGGGTGACGACGCATTTACTCAAACAGTCAAAGGTACAGCTAAAAAAAGTGAGGCCGTCATCCAGCTCAATCTACAAGACGGTAAAACACCACAGATTCCATTTACAGATGTGGAACTGGCTAAACAGTGGCATGGTTTCTTAGCACAAACATTACAGGCAACGGAAAATGCAGCATAGCGATCGGCACTGAATTCAAACCTTAAAATTCAAAACCGCCCCCTTCACCCATAGCCTCGTCCTAATAAACAGATCATCCCGGGCACTACTTTTTTTCCAAGAAGTGTCAGAATATCTGCACTATTTGCAAAGCTGAATGCTTAAATATATTCTCCAGCTATCCCAGGAGACCTAAATTAACCTCATTACTGGATAACATCAGTCATTAGCCACCTCGCTCTAACGCTTCGTTTGGCAAGCTCCCGTCGAAACGCCGCTTCTCCTTTTCCCCACTGGCACCACCAACAGTCACTCATTACACCTCCCATGCCAGACATTCCTGAATACTCTCAAGCAACCTTGGCCAGCCGTCGGCAAGACCTCAAACAGCGGCGTCAAAGACTTTTTTGGCAACAGCTATGGCGGCAAACGGCCATGGTTGGGTTAACTTTAGGCTGTTTGAGTTTAGCTACATCCAATCGTTGGCATATTCACTCCACTGAGCAGATCAACCTCAGTGGTAATCAACTGCTGCCCGATGAAGAGGTTTATGAACTAATAGATATTGACTATCCTAAATCCCTTTTAAAGGTACGTCCCCTAGATTTAGAACATGCCTTGACCGATAAGGGACCTATCGAGGACGCCATCGTTAGGCGGCGGCTGTTACCCCCCGGTTTAAATATCCGCATTCGGGAACGAACACCGGTTGCGATCGCTCTTCCAAATGTGGACGTTGCCATTAAGTCTCTAGACGATGATCCCCAGAGTTTTTCTCAGATGGGGCTCTTAGATGCCAACGGCTATTGGATGCCCTACAACAGCTTTACTCAACTAGGGTCTCAAGAACCCAAGCTACAGGTTCAGGGCATGCGTCCGGCGTATCAAAAACACTGGTCGGACATCTACCAAATGTTACAAAAAAATCCGGTATCCGTCTCTCTTCTTGATTGGCGTGATCCAGCCAATTTAATTCTGCATACAGACCTTGGTATTGTGCACATGGGTCCCTATGGGCAGAATTTTTCTAAACAACTGACTGCCCTCGATCGAATGCGAAATTTGAACGCCAAAATGAATATCGAAGAAATCGCCTTCATTGACCTGCGTAATCCCGACAATCCCACCTTAGAAATACTCCAGGCAACAAAGACTCAAGCCCCTTAAAACAGCCTAAAAATAATGTCGCTTGAGATCGCTCAATACATTACTACGTAGTAGTCTTCGGTTATAGATACTGATATTTATCGGCCCCTTATAACGACTATCTTTTGTTTTCAATCCATATGGTTAGTTTGCGCTTTTTAGAAGCCAGTTCTTACCCATTTAAATTCTTGAAGTAATCAGTAAGTTGAGTTGGTTTTTTAAGCAAGTTCCCGTATAGTTGACTAGAATATGCCCCCATAGTGTTCGAAATTAATCTTTAAAATCTCTGTGAAGCTTTGAGAAAGCATATTTCAAGCTTTCTCTGCCTAGATTGATGAATTACCTCAATCTTCTATTGGCGGAGACCTGCCCTGCTTGGTTTGTAATTGCTATATAGTTAGTTCTTACTTTTGCGGCAGTCGCGTGTGTTCTGTGACTGATTGGGTCAATAGCTCACTGATATCTCGTATACCTTTGCCCTATGTCTAAATCATCCTCACACAACTCTCACGGAAATTCGGGTCTGGGCCTCAATATGTCTGATATGAATAATAATCATCGTAATGAACCTGCGTTGAGTAATGCAGCTATGGGGAATGATATTGTGCCTGGGAGTATGGCGAGGATTAAGGTTGTTGGTGTAGGTGGTGGCGGGTGCAATGCCGTTAACCGAATGATCGATACCGGCGTATCGGGTATTGAGTTTTGGGCATTGAACACCGACGCTCAAGCATTGACTAAAGCGAATAGCGCTAATCCATTACAGCTGGGTCAAAAGCTGACCCGTGGATTGGGCGCAGGCGGCAATCCAGCCATTGGCCAAAAAGCAGCTGAAGAATCAAGGGATGAAATTTCCACCGCAATCGAAGGTGCGGACCTGGTTTTCATCACTGCCGGTATGGGTGGGGGCACTGGCACCGGCGCAGCTCCCGTGGTCGCAGAAGCTGCTAAAGAAGCAGGCGCACTCACCATTGGTGTTGTTACTCGTCCTTTTACCTTTGAAGGTCGTCGTCGCACAACCCAGTCAGAAGAAGGGATCATGGCGCTACAGGAATGTGTAGATACCCTGATCATTATTCCTAATGACAAGCTACTGTCAGTTATTTCAGAGCAAACCCCGGTACAAGAGGCCTTTCGTTTCGCTGATGATATTTTGCGCCAAGGTGTACAGGGCATTTCTGACATCATCACCATTTCTGGTTTGGTGAACGTTGATTTTGCTGATGTACGTGCCGTTATGGCCGATGCAGGCTCTGCCTTGATGGGTATTGGTGTGGGCTCTGGTAAATCCCGTGCCCGTGAAGCAGCCATTGCGGCAATTTCATCACCGTTGCTAGAAACCTCCATTGATGGCGCGACGGGGGCTGTCCTTAATATCACGGGTGGCAACGACATGACCCTACATGAGGTGAATGCCGCAGCAGAAATTATTTACGAGGCGGTTGATCCTAACGCAAACATCATCTTTGGTGCCGTAATTGATGAGCGGATGCAGGGTGAAGTCCGCATTACAGTGATTGCCACTGGTTTCAATAGTAATAGTGAATTTGGTGGTACGGCTGCCGTTGCCACGTCTCCATCAAGGATTGCTCCGCTACAACGGCCATCTTCAATCGGTTCTAAACCAGCTGATTTACCATCAAGTATCCCAAGCAATCGCCCCAGTATTGCCCCCGATCTGGATATTCCAGATTTCCTGCAGCGGCGGCGACAGTCGCGATAGGTAGCGGTTTTTTATGGCTTATATTCCACCAGTTGCTTTAACCATCGCGGGCTCAGATAGCGGTGGGGGGGCTGGAATTCAGGCAGATCTGCGTACCTTTTCATTCCATGCTGTTCATGGAACCAGTGCGCTTACATGCATTACAGCTCAGAATACCCAAGGCGTATCGCGGGTTGATGCCCTAGCCCCAGAGGCTATCATTGCTCAGATTGAGGCAGTGTTTACTGATATGGGGGTTCAGGCTCTGAAAACGGGCATGTTGCTCAATCAACCGATCATTGAGGCGGTGACTGATTATCTCAAGGGGTTGGTCGATGTGGACTGCGTGATTGATCCGGTCATGGTATCGCGCACAGGGGCACAGCTAATAGATGATAATGCGATCGCAGCTCTAAAAAAGCTGATTCCTCTCGCCACGGTTCTCACCCCCAATCGCTACGAAGCTGAAATCCTCAGCGGTCAATCTATTAAGACCCTAGAACATATGAAAACCGCAGCCCAGGCTATTCATGGCTTGGGTGCCAAAGCCGTTATCGTTAAAGGTGGTGGTTTTGATAACGAACTGCGCGGCATTGATGTTTGGTATGACGGCACGACCCTAACCAAGCTAACCACCAGCTGCATCGACACCGCCGACACCCATGGCACTGGCTGCACCCTCTCCGCAGCCATTACTGCCAATCTCGCCCTGGGTCATACGCCATTTGAGGCTGCTAAACGCGCCAAAGAGTATGTCACACAGGCATTAAACTACTCACTCCGGATCGGCACAGGCCAGGGACCGGTTGGACATTTTTATCCATTATTGACGTAGGGATGTATGTAGGGGTGTTGCATGCAACACCCCTACATACGTTTTCTCAATCCCCGTCTGGTTTCGGCCACACACTCTCCCAATCGGGACATTCATCATAATCTTCTGGTCCATGGGGATGGAGCGCACAAACCAGCATCTGCCCACCATAACTCTCACCATGATAATAAGAGCAACCTGCACACTTGGGATGGTTCTGTAGCCAGGGTGTGAGGGTTTGATGGATTGGAGCCATGGTCTGCTCACACCAGCTCACCATGGAACCGACTACGGGATCCAGCTGAGTTTCTAAATCATCAAGAGCCTGGGATATAGGCGGTGAGATATTTTCCACCACCTGCTCCGCTAGCTCATCAGCCAGTTCATCTGCGGCATCCAATACTGGGCTCACAACATTTACAGCCTGCTCTGCTAGTACATCCAAGAATTGTTCAGTCTGCTCTAAAGTACTGTGAACAGCCTCTTGCAGATCTTGTTGTAGTTGTTTTAGCCAGTCGTCCATAACGATGGAAAGTCAAGAAGAGCCATAGGTAAAAGAATAAACTCTCAGAAAGGTGAGAAATAGAAGAAATCTGATTTTTGAATGTTGAATTCTTAGTTGATGACCACCCAATACATCACCCCTGAGTCATGCTTATGGGTAAACAGGGTTAACAGCTGTTAACTCAAAACTAAAAATTAAAACCCTCAATATTAAACTCAATCGTCGTCGTCTTTCAGACGTTGCAACTCAGTCTGAAGCTCTTCAATTTCTTTACGTAGAGCATCAGTTGCTGCTCGATCGTCAGGTTCATCGTCTTCAATAATTTCAATTTTACGGGGTGCGCTATCAGCAGATTGGGTAGATTCAGTCGCAGCAGCTGAGCTCTGGGCACGGTCAACCATATCGTTGACTATTTTCTGGGCTTCATCAGCCGTAATTTCACCACGAGCCACCAACTCATCGACTAGCTTTTGGGCCTGTAGTCGTAGATCACTAAACCCATCACCTGCTTTTTCAGATGCATAAGACGCTAAGCCTACACCTAAATAGAATGCTTTTTGCACCAACTGGCCAAAGTCTGCCACGACCCCATACTCCTCTAACAATATTTGGTGAATAAGTGAAACAGCCCCATCACTCTTATATCTCCAGTTTTAACAGCGGATCTCGACAGTGTGTAGCGTGCTCAACCGTCGGATAGCCGTACCTGAATGGAGCAGATACACCATAAAAACAGAGGAGACCCGGAGACTACGCCTATCTCAAGCATCCCGTATTGCTGCTACCTTCCGGTCCTGACAAGATTTGGGCGTTGCGATCGCATAGATCCGAGTCACTTACTAGCATAGCACCGTTTTCCCACACCTATCTAAGAGGACTTTGGTACCTGGCGTAAAAACTCGATTAGATTGCGGAAAAATTTAGGACTGAGCGGCTCTCCAGATTCATCTGTAAAAATTGAGTCAGGCGTATCAGCTGCCTCTGAAAGCATCATGGGTACTTCCTCAGCCAGCCCAATAAAGATTAAACGAAATGCAATACGCTGAACTTCTTCAATGGGCAGCATCAAGCCCTGAGCAATTTGACTAAGGGATTTTTTTTCATCCATCAGCCGCCAGACACTCCACTCCGCTTGATTAATACGTACATTAGGCTGACCGCGTATCAGACTGACTAAGGCCGACTGCGGGTGGGGCAGTTTGTCTTTAAAGGCTGTCCAATCTTTCAAAATACGCAGTCCTGGCAAAACCACCTCAGTAGCAACGACACTGAGGCCAGTCATTTCCACCTTAGGCAGGGGCGCATCCGGGTCAAATGTAAAATAACCATCTGGCACTTGGAATAAATCACAAATCTGACGAATGACTTGAGCCGCGAACAAGATTTGTAATTGCTTGGGGCTTAAGACTCCTTGAGCACGTAAAAATCTTCCCAAAGGTTGATCCACAGGGCAACGACGAATCAACCGCTCTATCATCGTGGTACTGAGGTAACGACGATGGTTAATTAAAGTAGCGAGACAGCGACAATCCAACCGATTTGTCACCGTGACAATACGACCACGATGAAGCCATATGAAATAGTACTTAGGTTGTGCTTGCCTAGGAGTCGTTAGCCCCTGAATAGCAAGCAGTCCCGTCTTCTTGCCATCTTGCAAAAGCTGGAAAACCTCTGGCAGTGAAATATCTGAGAGATAACCGTTGACAGACATGCTGTACGATAGCGACGATACGGCATTAGCGTTGCGCTATTGAACAGCATATATCAACCAGAATTGTTCTGGAGAATTGCTTTAATTGCAGCCTCCTGACCGTCGTCCAAATCAGGGGAACTACACCAACAGCGCTTGAAGTTCACCCACAGCTCGCTTTACCTCAAGGTTCAAGATGCCTTTCTTAACCATGCGGGTAGCTAGCACCAAAAAAACAGCTTCTTCTCCACAGTTACTCAAAATGCAGTAACCGGCTTCTCCATCAATCGCAATCTGACTGACTTTGCCCCGCAATAGCTCACTACCTATCCTCTCCCCTAAGGAGACAAGGGCTGCCGACATCGCTGATACTCGCTCTTCATCCATGTGGCTTGGTAGCACAGCCACCAGGGGTAAACCATCCGGCGTGACTAAGGCTACCCCTTCAATATCATTTGTGCCACTGACAAAATTATAGAGAGCCGCTTGGAGTTTAGCCGCATTGATGGCCATAATTTACTTCGTGAATCACCCAACGTATCTACGAACAACTATGATATAGCGTCCTCAGTAACAGCACTTGAGAGCCATTTCATAAATGAATATTTTCTCGGACTTAACTAGTAGCACCTGTCGGCACATCTTCTAAATAAGTTCCGCATAAGTTCCGATGAGCTTATTACTGCATGCGATCTATCGTACGGTACTGAATCGCTTCAGCTATATGGGTAGACTCTAAACTGTCAACAGCAGCAAGATCGGCAATTGTGCGAGCAACTTTTAAGATCCGGTCAGTGGCACGGGCTGACAACCCCAGCTTACGCACTGCGGTTTCTAATAAGGTGCGTGATGAATCGTCCAGTTGACACCATTGACGCAGATGCCGACTTTCTAAATCGGCATTGCACTGTAGCTTAGGTTCACTCGAAAACCTAGATTGCGATCGCCATCGAGCCAACTCCACACGCTGACGCACTGGCTCTGACGGTTCGCCCGACTGATATCCGGTGATTTCTTCAGGCTTTAACCGACTCACCACTACTTGCAAATCAATCCGATCCATTAAGGGACCTGACAATTTAGCCCAGTACTGTTCTCGGCTACGAGGTGTACATGTACAAGGCTGTACAGTATCCCCAAAAAAACCACAGGGGCAGGGATTAGTACTCGCTACCAACGTAAACTGGGCTGGAAATTCCACAGACTGACGCGTACGCGCAATGCTTACATAGCCATCCTCCAAAGGCTGCCGCAAAAACTCCAGCACCTTGCGATTAAATTCCGTCAGCTCATCAAGAAAGAGAATACCGCGATGGGCCAAAGAAATTTCTCCTGGCTTTGGAAATGTTCCACCCCCCACCAAAGATGGCCCCGATGCAGAATGATGAGGACTACGAAACGGTCGCTCAGTTACTAATGTCCCCTTATCTTTAAGCAGGCCAGCCACTGAATGAATTTGAGTAACCTCCAGAGCTTCTTGAAAGTTCAGAGGCGGCAAAATAGTTGATAGGCGACGGGCCAACATGGTTTTACCGCTACCAGGAGGCCCTACAAATATAAGGTTATGACCACCTGCCGCTGCAATTTCTAACGCTCGTCTTGCCTGAGCCTGACCTTTGACATCCCGTAAATCTACTGCATGGGGTTGGGCTTTAGCCAGAGATTCACAGCCATCGATAGTAAGTGGCATCCGCTCGCCAGGATTATTCAGAAAATCGACAACATCAGTAATCACCTTAAAACCATAAACCGCAAGACCCGGTACCACTGCCGCCTCTTGGGCATTATCCTCTGGGACAATTAGACCCTTGATCCCCAATTGAGGCGCTGCTGCTGCCATTGCCATCACACCCGCTATCGGTCTCAAGCTGCCATCAAGCGATAGCTCACCTAAAAGCAAATACCCATCTAAACTCTCTTGACTGACTAGACCAGACGCCGCCAAAATGCCAATGGCAATAGGCAAATCATAGATAGGGCCTTCTTTACGAACGTCAGCAGGCGTCAAATTTACTACAACTTTGCGCATCGGAAACGGAAAACCCGCATTTTTTAGTGCCGCCTTCACACGCTCACGTGATTCTTGCACAGCCGCATCAGGCAAACCCACTATGGCAACACTCGGTAGGCCTCCTGACAAATCCACTTCCACACCAACTTTTAAGGCATCAATACCGATTAAAGACGCACTCCAGATTCTTGCCAGCATGGTAGTCTCCTACATGTTTACGTAGAATGCCCAAGCATATAAATAGTGCGACTTGACCAGTGCAATTTGGGTAACTGGTTTGATCAGAAAACTACATACTATAAATACTTTAGTATTCTCGATGAATAGAGACTAAGCTGCACACCATCGGTTTCAATTAAAAATGTCCCCTATCATTGAGGTGTTTGAACTGGGCCGGTCAAATTGAATTGAATTGTGTAGTCACTTCCGGCTAAAGAGGCCCTGATTAGGACTAGGATCACAATTATGAACCATGAAATATGGTATCTGCATACTAGACAGTTGAATGACAAATGTGACTCTCCATCGATGTCCAGAGAAGCGATGCCTGCCACATCCCTTACACATATAAATCAGTTTTAAGAAATCATGCTGACGACTTCCAACTCCGCTGACGTCGCCATAACTATGCGCGAAAAGCAGCTCGCAGATGAGCACATGCAGGATGTGGAACTCTTATTAGAAAACATGTTTCTACGGGAAGAAGCAACGTTACAGCTTGTTTTGGACCGCCTCTATGACATCGGCTCCAATAACCTCATAAATTATCGCGTCAAACCTCGTCATCTCAACCGCCTCATGAAGTGGATCGCTCGTCTCACCAAACCAGCATTCCACTATTTGGCTGTGCGCTGGTCAAAAAAAAATTGCCCTAAATTAATCGCCGATTGGTTATACAGCCAAGTTCAGTTTCCTAAACCACCTGTAGGCAGCTAAACAGTTCTCAGAAAGTTAGGTTAAGAAAAATCGTCCATGGGATGCAGCTAATACCTTTGGACGAAGAATATTCATCACACACAATTTAAGACTCCCCCATCTCTTCAAAATCTTCGCCTTCTTAAGGCATCACTAACCCTTACAATGCGAAGCGTTATGCCCATCAACGCACCATGAGTGAAGACACAATTTTTAGCAAGATTATTCGCAAAGAAATACCTGCAGATATCGTTTATGAAGATGAGCTTTGTCTAGCCTTTCGCGATATCAGTCCCCAAGCACCTACTCACATATTAGTTATTCCTAAAAAGCCCATTCCCAAACTGTCAGACGCCGTGGTTGAGGATAAGCAGTTACTGGGGCATATGTTACTAACTGTAAAGGAAATTGCTGATGCCGAAGGCTTGAGTAACGGATATCGAGTAGTTATCAATACTGGCCAAGATGGCGGACAAACGGTCTTCCATCTCCATATGCATCTATTGGGTGGACGTTCATTAGCTTGGCCACCCGGATAAATTCTCACAATGAGCAACCAATCATTTTTTACGTAGAAATGTGTCGATCCAGGAAGTTTCGTATCGTACCCCTACAATGCGCTAAGCATATTTACTAATCTTATAAACGAGTCTTCACTCACTTAATTTGCCGCAGAGATTAAATTATTTATCTTTGTTTGCCTTCACAGTGATGTTGACTCATGTTCATAACTTCTATCATCACTATGACTTCTACTTTGCAATCCCGTGAACGGGCTGGCATGTGGGAGCAGTATTGTCAGTGGGTTACTAGTACTGACAACCGCATTTATGTTGGTTGGTTCGGCACTTTGATGATCCCTACTCTGCTAGCTGCTACTGCTTGTTTTGTCATCGCATTCATCGCTGCTCCTCCTGTTGATATTGACGGTATCCGTGAGCCCGTTGCTGGTTCTTTACTACTAGGCAACAACATCATTTCCGGTGCTGTAATTCCTTCTTCCAACGCTATCGGTCTACATTTCTACCCCATCTGGGAAGCTGCTTCTCTAGATGAGTGGTTGTATAACGGTGGCCCTTACCAGCTGGTCATTTTCCACTTCCTCATTGGCTGCTTTGCCTACATGGGTCGTCAGTGGGAACTGTCCTATCGCTTGGGAATGCGTCCTTGGATCTGTGTTGCTTACTCCGCACCTTTGGCGTCTGCAACTGCAGTATTCTTGATCTACCCCATCGGTCAGGGTTCATTCTCTGATGGTATGCCTCTAGGTATTTCCGGTACCTTCAACTTCATGCTGGTGTTCCAAGCTGAGCACAACATCCTGATGCACCCCTTCCACATGCTCGGTGTGGCGGGTGTCTTCGGCGGGTCTTTGTTCTCCGCAATGCATGGTTCTCTGGTAACGTCCTCCTTGGTTCGTGAGACCACTGAGACTGAGTCCCAGAACTATGGATACAAGTTTGGTCAGGAAGAAGAGACGTACAACATCGTTGCAGCCCACGGCTATTTCGGTCGTTTGATCTTCCAGTACGCATCCTTCAACAACAGCCGTTCTTTGCACTTCTTCTTGGGTGCTTGGCCCGTTGTTTGTATCTGGTTCACCGCGCTGGGCATCAGCACCATGGCCTTCAATCTGAATGGCTTTAACTTTAACCAGTCTATTTTGGACTCCCAGGGGCGTGTCGTTAGCACTTGGGCTGACGTGATCAACCGTGCCAACCTAGGTATGGAAGTAATGCACGAGCGTAACGCTCACAACTTCCCTCTAGATTTGGCTGCTGGTGCTGAAGTACCTGTTGCATTGAGCGCTCCTGCAATCAATGGCTAAGTACTTTAGTCTTGGCTAAGTTGTAAGGCATAAGCTAAAAAAGAGGGGCTCCTTTACGGAGCCCCTCTTTTTATTGATTTATAGCTTGATTGACAGCTAACTCACACCCTCCGCATGAAGAAGATGACGCACCAAACTTAAGCTAGCCTGACAGACGAATCAGTCAAGATTTGCCTAACCTGAGCGTGGGTTAAGTTCGGGTTTGCATCCAGCATCAGAGCAACTACACCAGCAACGTGCGGTGTTGCCATAGATGTTCCACTAGAGAAACCGTAGGTATTATTGGGTGTTGTGGAATAGACACGAACCCCTGGAGCAACTACATGCTGGAGATCGCTATTATTGCCAGGGCGATTGGAGAATCTAGCAATATCTTGATTAATATCAACAGCGCCTACAGAAATACCATACTGTGTCGCATATCGGGCCGGATTACCTGGGAACGGTAGCCCATTACCATTAGCATCCCCATTACCAGATGCACTCACCGTGATGACATTATTGCTAGCAGCATAGGCTAAGGCAGCTTGTATCTCCGGCGAATCAGTCCAGCCGAGGCTCATATTAATCACATCTGCACCGTTATCTACTGCGTAACGAATAGCTTGGGCCAGATTACCAGCATTAAGGAATCTGCCACCTGAAACATCTCCCATACGAATCGCCATGATGCTGGATTCATGGGCAACGCCTGTCACACCTATACCGTTATTAGCAGCGGCGATGGTGCCTGCCACATGGGTACCATGGCCCTGACCCGGATCGTTGGTTCCAGGCAAAACGTTGTTATTGTTTTGCCCCACGCCAAAGTTCCAACCGTTGATATCGTCGATGTAGCCATTGCCATCATCATCGACACCATTATTAGGGATCTCGTCAGTATTGACCCAAATGTTATCGCGCAAATCAGCATGATTAATATCTACCCCTGAGTCAATAACAGCGACTACCACTCCATCGCCGGTATATCCTCGAGCCCAGGCTTCCGGTGCATTCACCGAATCAAGGCCCCAGTTATTACCACCTAGATTTGCAACATCAGGTAGGGACGTAGCCTGGCCCAAAGCACGGGCTACGGCATCCGCTGCATTAACCAGCCCATAACCGTAGACATTGCTAAATGATGAGGGGGATGCTGTCACTTCAGCAGCATTCAACGTCAAACGATAGTTAGTGCTGGCAGTTGCATAGGGAAAGACACGAATATAGTAGGTACCTGCTGCCAAAGACCGATTGATTGATTCAGAACTTGAACCCGGTGCCCAAGACTGCCCAACCAACTGTCCAAGGCTATTGAATAGCTGTACATCGGCATCTGCACTTAGCCCTGTGAGTTCTAGGCTGAAGTTGCTATTCTGGTTAAGGCTAAAGCGATAGAAGTCGTTGGCATCGCCATTGCCGATAAAGTCTTGAAAAGACCGGCTGCTGCTGCCCAGCGTGCCAATATTACGAGCAGTCCTAAAGGTATTCCCTGCATTGTCTGGTACTGATAGCACATTGGCAGCCACTGCCAAACGATAGTTTGAATCTCCTCCGGCTGAGGAGACTCGAATGTAATAATCACCAGCATCTACAGCCTGCGTCATTTCCTCTGATGCTAGACCTTCACCATAGGAAGCTTCCAGGACTTTGCCATCACGATTGAGCAATTCGATATCCGCATTGGCCGTGAGGCCAGTTAATGCCAGCCTTAAACGACTGCGCTGCGTCAGGCTAAAGCGGTAGTAGTCATTTGCATCCGCTGCGCCCACAAAATCTTGAACTGTTTGATTACTACTCAAGACACCTAGATTATGGGCTGTTGTGAGCGTATTACCAGCTCTATCGGCCTGCTCAGGAGCTATTGCATCCTCTTGTGTTGCATAGCCGCCGTTGAGCAAAGTATCGAGGGAGCCATCTATATTTCTTATGAGTGCTCCCACCAGTCCTGTTAGCCAATCACTATCTGCCAAAGAACCGGATGAAGAGTCAATAGTTTGCTCGGGCAGGTATTCTGCCCTTCTGACCAACCCATTCCTCAAGGTTGGATGAATGGAGTCTAAAAACTCCTCATTCGTAATAGCAGTTAGAAAATCTGCGGTTTGATCCCAATTTATAATGTCAAGCGCTTCAGCCAGCTGAGTTAAGTCCTTTGGAGGAGGAGCGATAGTTTGTAAACGCTCTTGTCCAAAAGGAGTAGCATCATCACTTAGCAGCTGTGTGAGATCGGTAGCAAGACTTTCAGGAGAAAACGTCTCATTCAAGAACGCCATAGTTCTTTACTTACAAGCATTTTTAATACGTCAAGTGAAATTAGTAGATGAAACAGACAGTCCCATGTGCCACATACTGCAGACAGGGAAATCCAGACAGCAAGGTTCACCAAAACAGCTAAAACTGGCTTTTGGAAACCCACACATCTGTCAAAATAATATTTTGCTGAGAAGTTTATTCTTATACGCAGATTAGCACGCTCAAAAAAAGTTCGCCTTGTAGCTTTATGCAGACATAGCCGTAGAAACGAGCAAAAAAGTTCCGGATTTTACTAATCTTCGAAAAAATTTGGTCTGAAAAGTTCTGATGTAGGTCAATCCTGTTAGATGTAATAGATCAATACAGGGAATCTAGTCTTTCTAACTGCCAAAAATCTTTGTCGGCACCATTGCCACCCACCTGTACAACAGACCAATTTCGCCAAGTCCATTGCGCTCCACGCTTAGCAATATCGCTAACGGTCTCATTCACTAGGTCGGCCAGTTCTTGCGTCGTGATTAGATATCCGTGTTCAGCCAACGTATCGGCCATTTGCAAACGGTTAAGGATGTGGCTAAGCCGCTGTAACGTATCGCCAGCTTCAGTATTCATTTGATTCTGTCGGTCTGGAGCCTCAGCTGCAATGCGATCGCAATCCGCCTCTTCACTTTTCGGCCCATTGTCGGCTGTACGGGTCGATGACAATTGCTTACTCGCTAAGACTTTAGCCGTAAGCTGCTTTAAGCGAATTGATTGCTTATGGGAGTAAGCACGGGCAATTTCATCGCAGCGTTCATTACCCACATTACCTGCATGCCCTTTTACATAACGCCAATCAATGTCAACGCCTTGGGACGTTGCTAGATCCTGCTTTAATTTATCCAACGTCATCCATAGGTCTTGGTTCAGCACCGCTTTGCCAGCAGATGTTTTCCAACCTTTGCGTTTCCAACCTGACATCCACTGGGTGATGCCTTGAATCAAATATTTACTGTCGGTATTCAGTTCTATGGGGCTGTCATAGTCGTTGTTTTGGAGAAACTGAAGCGCCGCGATCGCAGCCTGCATTTCCATGCGATTATTCGTCGTCCCCGAGGCGTGTCCTCCCATTTCATGCACTTGCCCATCAACAAAATAAATCACCGTCCCCCAGCCCCCTGGCCCAGGATTTCCTGAACAAGCACCGTCGGTGTATACCGCCTTAATTGTAGGCAAATCGGTCATCGTGAGATCCTTCAAGTACAGGGGAAATGGGGAGTTGGGTATGAGCTATGGCTCGATCATTACACCCAGCAGATAGTTGCCTTAAAAACCCTATGCATCATAGCGGTGATTTACAGGATTGCTCATTAAATCCACAGAAAAATCCCCCATGGAGAAATATTGCCAAAGCAATCTCCAGTCCCCATTGCCCCCTTCTGACCTTTCTTTTAATCAGACTGATAAGTAAAACTTTGTACGCAGAGCTCTAAAGATATGGGATAAGGATTACAGGGTATTGTCAGAAAATGCCCAGGAGCACGTATGAAGGACGAAGGACAATGAAAAAATTAATGCGCGGTCTGCGTCAGTTTCAAGATACCTACGTTCCTTCCCATAAGAAACTAATGGCGACCCTGGCCAAGGGTCAAAGCCCCAATACTTTATTTATTACGTGTTCCGACTCGCGAGTACAACCAGAGCTCATTACCCAAGCTGAACTCGGTGAACTATTTGTCATTCGTAATGCAGGCAATATCGTTCCTCCTTTTGGCGCTACCAATGGTGGGGAAGGGGCGACCATTGAATATGCTGTCAAGTCCTTAAACGTTGATCACATCATTGTTTGTGGTCATTCTAGCTGTGGTGCCATGAAAGGACTGCTACAGATCGGTCAGCTGGAAGAAAAAATGCCTTTGGTCTACAACTGGCTAATCCATACAGAAGCTACCCGTCAGCTGGTTGAAGACAATTACAACGACTTAGAAAAGTCTGACAAGCTGGATATGCTGGTGGCTGAGAATGTCCTCACGCAAATCGAAAATCTGCGCACCTATCCAGCTGTTCGCTCTATGCTCCATAGAGGCAACCTATCTCTCCATGGCTGGATTTACAACATCAATGATGGCAGCATCTTAGCCTACGATGCTGAGCGTCATGCTTTTGTTGCACCCTTTAGCAATCTAGGCAAGGCCCTCAATAATAATGGAAGTGCCCATGGTGCCCATGCTGTATCCCATATGCCAGGGGAAAATCGGTTGGCACGAACACAGGCTGAGAGAATTTTTAAGGGTTCTTACTAAGCCCCCAATCTCTAAATGGATTCTTGACCAGGTTGGAATTGTAATACCGAGGATCTCCCGTTACCTCCTGGCCAATCCAAGTGGGCAGCTCTATTGTTTGCCCAACGTGGCTTAATTCTACTTCCGCCAGAATTAAGCCCTGATTCTCCCCTAGAAATTCATCAACTTCCCAAACGACTGCTGCCATTGGGATTCGGTATCGGTTTTTCTCGACAAAAGGCTTTTGGCATAGTTCTGCCAGCATTGCCTGGGCATCAACGGTAGGAATTTCGTATTCAAACTCCGAGCGACTCATACCCACTACGGGGCCTTTTAGGGTGAGATATCCCTGCTCGCCAATAATCCGTACCCGCACAGTTTGTTTTCCCTGGGTAGCAACATAGCCCTGGCAGTAATAATGTCCCTCCGCCAAATCACGCCAGGTGTCGCCCTGCACCAGAAACTTCCGTTCGATTTCTTTAGCCATTGAATTTCCGTTCGAGACGTAGGGACGTTGCGTGTAGGGGCATTCCATGGAATACCCCTACACGTATATATTGTCATTTTCTCAAAAATAAGAATGCATCCACCTCGCGTGGGGTGGGCTGCCCTGCGATCGCACCCGATCGAGTTGTCGTCAACGCTGCCACCGCACTGGCATAGCGAACGACGTCATGGGCACAATCAGCATCCAGTAAACAGCTGCGACCTAAGAGACATAACTTATGTAAAAAACCGGCAACAAAGGCATCACCCGCACCAGTGGTGTCTTCAACATCCACATCAAACCCAGGCACGTGACCACTGTACCCCCCCAGATAATAGCGACAGCCAGCGGCACCAGCGGTCACCATAACACCTTCCAGATAAGGGCGTTGGGCGGCGATTGCCACCGGATCTGTCGTCTCCAATAACCACTGCGCCTCAGTATCCGATAGCTTTAGAAAGGATACGTGTTTAAGTAAATCCATCACTAGACCCATTGCCTGGGCAGGGTTTTCCCAAAACATAGGTCGCCAGTTAACGTCTAGGACGACTCGACCATTTTGCTCTTGCATCCATTCCACAGCCTGCAAAATAGATTCTCGCGTTTGGGAATAGGCCAAACCTAGGGTGCCGATCACTAAATATTTGGTGCCATGGAACAAGCGGGGATCGATGCGATCGCAAATCACATGGGCATCTGCGAAACTAGCTGGATCAGGCAATGAAAACCCAGCAAACGATCGCTCTCCCATCTCATCGGTCAGCACATAAACCTCACGGGTGGGAGCTGTCGGATGAGATTGCAAACCACGCGATCCCACCTGTAGGTCCGACAGCAACTGAGCCAGGGCCTGCCCCCAAGAGTCAACGCCTACAGCACCAATAAATTCTGCCGATGTTCCTAACTTAGCCAGACCACAGGCTACATTAGCCGGTGCCCCACCAGGTAATGACAGTTTTTTCTCCCGATCGCTTGACCAGAAACTATCAACCAGAATTTCCCCTAGACATATAACTGGACGCCCTGGATTACTCATCCCTGTCTTTGGCCCCAATACTCCATCACACGATGACTGCCTTAATTTAGCCTCTCGCCGAAAGTATAAGGTACTAGCAGACCCAGAAAATCATTTTTACCCAGTATCCCTATGCTGAACGCACTTTGAGCAGCGGGCAAATGCACCTTAGACTAATTAATATAATCGGCTCAACACGTAGCTAGACAAAGCTTCCAGTGCGCGCTTAGGTTCAGACTGAGGTAAATCAGCCAGGTTATGAACAGCCTGTTTAACATGCTGAGAGGCCAGCTCCCGTGAGCGTTCAATACCACGACTAGCCTTCACCAAGGCCATCGCCTCATCAAAGTCTCCGCTTTGAGCGAACTCTCGCTCAATTAACGTAGCCAGATAAGGCGTTTCTTCCATGGCATAAAGCACTGGGGCTGTCAGGTTACCACTCAGCAAGTCAGAACCAGCAGGCTTACCCAACACTTCCTCAGAACCGGTAAAGTCCAAAATGTCATCTACCACCTGAAATGCCAGGCCTAAGTTCCGCCCATATTGATAAAATGCCTCAGCCAGAGAGTCAGAAACCTCACTCAAAACACCCGCCGACTTACAGCTATTAGCAATGAGTGATGCTGTCTTGTAATAGCTCTTCATCAAGTAAGCATCAATGGAGAGTGTGGTGTCGAACTTATTTAACCCCTGCTGGATCTCACCTTCAGCTAAATCCATAATCACGCGGGACAGCAATTTAACAACCGTTAGATTGTCTAAATTTGCTAAGTGCCATGACGATTGAGCAAATAAGAAATCCCCTGCCAAAACCGCCACTCGATTATTGAAACTACTGTGGACAGTAGGAACACCACGTCTCAATGACGACTCATCGACGACATCATCGTGTACCAGACTGGCGGTGTGAATCATTTCAGTAATCTCAGCCAGGCGAAAATGCCGAGCTGGAATATCTGCCTCCATCACCGTAGCCCGTGAAAGTAGAAGCACAATAGCAGGTCGAATCCGTTTCCCTCCGGCCCCAAAAAGGTGCTCTGCAGCAGCGTAGAGAATAGGATGCCGAGCACCGACCAGCTGCTTTAAATTATCCGCCAATAGCCTGAGATCGGCTTCGACGGGAGCAAACAGCGATGTTGTTGAAGTCATGGGAGAAAATGCTCAGACGGCTTGATTACGAAATTTTAAGTAATCCATATTCATTCTAAGCTAACGACTCATTTGGTGTCGTAAATCCATTTAGAAAATGTAGAAACACCTTTTGCTTCAGTACTTTGCAGTTCTCAAAGCACCACACCCCATAAAGAGTTCCATCTGGCCAGCATTGATTAGATATTTTTATTTCTTTTTTTTAATTAGGTCTATGTGAATAACAAATTCTTATGTTAAGCTAAGGACTAGGAATTAGAAAATTTCATAGCAAGCTCAATAGTTGGTGTTAGTAGCTTTGTTCTAGTAGTTGGCTTCTGACTGCTAGTAGTGCTTGAGTCATCCGCCGATGTGTTGCAGTTGTCTGGGGTAGTTGATACCCATGGCAGGCAATGTCTATAAGAGTATGGCAACTGTTTGACCCAACCCATGGCTGAGTCAGACTTGTAAGGTCTCGAACAGACAGCTAGAAAATTTATCGGTGCATGTATGCCCTAGATGCGTACGGAGTGACGAGCGATACTGCAATGCGTATGGTGCTGGGTGATTCTTGTATCAAGGCTTTTTGATTATTGGGAATCTTGCATAATTTTCGAACTAGCTGCCCCGCTGTCAGTTTTTGCTGGCTGCCTGTTTGGCCTGCGAATCGTCCTTGTTGCTCCTCTCTCACTGGCTACGTCCATGACTCATCCCTTAACCCCCCTGCTGATATTGCTGCTTGCCACTAGTTACTTGTTAATGGTCTACATTCTTTTCACGGCTGTTCAACGCTTTGTCAGGCGTAGAGAGCAAATGTTGAAATGACTTACAGGTTCAAGTAATGGGTTTTTGCCATTTCATCCTTGTCCCTGATCAGGGTTTAATAATCTCTAGATAAAAAACCTTTTAATTTATGTTTATTTTTAGCAGATGGTCTGACCACTAACGTGGTCAGACCATTGTTTTATGACACCCCTCCAGTCAGCAACGGTATAATTTTCTTCCTTCTGAGATTTATTGCTTATTGCACAGCTTCCAGATAACTTCTGCCAAGTATGTATTCCCGAAAACAACTTAGAGAGGTAGCATAGACAGAAGTTTTAAGCAGTAGGCACCCAACAATTTGAGTTCAGCCCCTGACGTTCCTGCCTCCAATATTTCAAACAGTGATATTAATCAGGCCAATGGGTCATTTCCAGCGAGCATTGTCCAATTAGACAGCGGCTTAACTGTTATTCACCAAGAAATAGCAGCGACTCCTGTCGTCGTTGTGGACGTTTGGATTCGGGCAGGTGCTCGTTGTGAACCAGACACTTGGACAGGCATGGCTCATTTTTTAGAGCACATGGTGTTTAAGGGGACTGAGCAGATCTTGCCGGGCATGTTCGATGCAGCTATTGAGAGCCGTGGTGGTTTAGCAAACGCAGCGACAAGTCATGATTATGCTCATTTTTATATGACAGTGGCTGCCAATGACTTAGCCCATGCCCTCCCTTATCTTGCAGATCTGTTACTGCATGCAGCGATCCCAGCCGACGAGTTTGTAAGAGAACGACATGTAGTCATCGAAGAGATTCATCAATCTTGGGATGACCCTGATTGGATAGGTTTTCAAACGCTGTCGGAAATGATTTATGGGAATCATCCCTACGGACGTTCAGTATTAGGGTCTCCCGAGATCTTGCAAGAGCGCTCACCTGAAGAAATGCGGCAGTTCCATCGTACTCACTACCAACCTGAGAATATGCAGGTGGTGATTACTGGTGGCGTCTCCTTAGAGCGAGTGCTAGAACTAGTGCAGACAACGTTTCGTGCATTTGCACAACGAGAATCATGTCCGACAGCAGGGCTAATGTCACCCCCACGCCTACTGACCAACCCTCGGCATACCTTAGCATTGCCTCGATTGGAACATGGGCGATTGATCATGGCCTGGCTAGCCCCTGGGATTGAGGACTTAGAATCAGCCTGTGGCTTAGACATTTTGGCGACAGTCTTGGCCGAGGGTCGGGTGTCGCGCCTGGTACGAGAGCTGCGCGAAGATCGTCAATGGGTAGATGAAATCGCAAGTAGTTTTTCGGTACAGAAGGACTGTAGTTTATTCGTTTTATCAGCCTGGCTCCCCCCCAATTATGTAAAGGAAGTAGAACAGGTCATTTGCGATCGCATCGCGACCCTAGCTAACATACCGATTAGTGAGGCAGAGTTATCACGAGCCAAACGGGTATTATGCAATGACTATGCCTTTTCAATGGAAACTCCAGGACAGCTTGCTGGACTCTATGGATATTACGGCACTTTGGCTAAACCTGAACTTTCCCTGACCTACCCCAAACACATACAGGCATACTCTGCTGAACAACTTATGCCCCTGGCCCAGCAATACTTATCTCCACAGAGTTGTGGCACCCTTGCTCTAATTCCTGCCTAGCGCTACACTGCATCCTTTCCTGACAGACTTCACTACAACCTCTAACCACAACACCTGTGACTGTATCAACTGCCCCAAAGCAAAACTCCATCACGACCCATCTGGGCAACGGCCTCAAAGTTATTGCTATTGAAAATCCAGCCGCTGATATCGTCTCAGCACGTGTGTTTCTACCCGTTGGACAAGGCCATGAAACACCAAAAAATGCAGGTATTTTTAGCTTGCTCACATCCCTACTCACAAGAGGAACAACTCACCGCAGTTCCTTCGATATTGCGGAAGCTGTGGAATATGTAGGAGCCAGCTTAGGAGCCGATAGCGCTTCAGATTACAGCGTCGTCAGTGTTAAAACGGTATCCGCCGATTTTGAGGAAATCTTCAGCCTCGCCACTGAAATTCTGCAAGAGCCTAGCTTTCCTGAGAATGAAATTGAACTCGAACGGAAGCTGACGATTCAAGGTCTGCGCTCCATGCAAGAGCAGCCCTTTAGCGTAGCCTATAAGTTTTTTCGTGAAGGCATGTACGGCACCCATCCCTATGGGTTTTCTAGCATGGGAACTGAAGAAACCGTCATGGCCATTCAACGCGATGATCTTTTAGAGGCCCACCAAAAGCATTTTCGTCCCGACAACATGGTGGTGGTTATTGTTGGACGCATTGATCCTGAACGGGCTGTTGCTTTAGTCGATAAACTCATGGGCGATTGGGCTGTCCCTGAGTATCCTGCCCCTGCCCCTCAACTGCCAGGGCTCGAATCCCATGCTTATCGCATCGTCACGCCCCAAGAAACGAACCAGGCATTTGTGATTATTGGGTACCTAGCGGCCCCAGTCATGCACCCAGATTTTCCAGCCCTTAAGCTTCTGAGCACTCACCTAGGGAATGGCCTATCCAGTCGTCTATTTGTCGAACTACGGGAAAAACAGGGCTTGGCCTATGACGTTTCTGCGTTTTATCCCACACGTTTGGGCCCATCACAATTTGTCGCCTATATTGGCACTGCACCAGAAAATACATCCGTTGCACTAGACGGTCTTCAGAGTGAGCTGCGACGACTCTGCAAAGTTCCCCTCACCGAGCATGAGCTCCAGGTCGCTAAGAATAAAATGCTTGGGCAATATGCATTGGGTAAGCAGACTAATGGGCAAATTGCTCAACTGCTGGGTTGGTATGAGATTCTGGGGCTGGGCACTGAGTTTGACGACAAGTTCCAGGCTAATATCGCGGCAGTGACCATTGAAGACGCCCAAGAGGCAGCAAAGCGTTGCTTTGTAGACTCCTATATCTCGATTTTGGGGCCAGCTACAGCAGTAGAAGCGCTGAGATAAAGGACAAGGTTATAAGGTAAGGGCTCAGGGCTTGGCGGCATAGTCGCTGACATCAAATGTAATAGTTAAGACTTTATCTGACACAACCTGTAAACTCACACTGAATCAGGAGTGTCACAATGAATACCCAAGACAAGATCGTTAAGAACCGCTTAGGCCTCTTAAATCTAGCCAAAACACTCGGTAACGTATCCAAGGCGTGCAAAAGGCCGTGGCCAAGGACCTCAAACCGATTTACCAAGCGGCCACCCTGGCTGAATCAGAAGCCGCCCTTGATGCCTTCAGCGAACAATGGGATGAGGCCTACCCAGCTATCAGCCAGATCTGGATTCGCCACTGGGACAATGTCATTCCTATTTTTGACTATCCCATGGAGATTCGTCGAGTGATTTACACCACCAATGCTATCGAATCCCTCAATCGCTCCTTGCGTAAGGTGATTAAGACCCAAGCGATCTTCCCAGATGAAGCTGCTGTTTGCAGACTGATGTATCTGGTGATGAATCATATCGCGAAAAAATGAAATCGACCGATTAAAAATTGGCGAGCCGCCTTGTCACATTTTGCGATCCTGTTCCCAGAACGCTTTCCTCTCTAAACAAACCGCGTTTACACAAAATTCAGATCACTCTCAATATTTTTCCTTGGTTGTTATATCAAAAATGTTATGGCTAGTATTGTTTAAGGACCTGGGTTGAGGCTCTTAAGAGAATACTCCATCGCTGGAATAAAAGTTTATCTCAGGGGCATGGGCCTAAGTATCTTTTGTTGACCAATGTCGACAATTATCACAATGCCCGCACTGCATGTTTTGAGCTTCTGCTTCACAGCCGAACTGTATTAAAAGTCTCTGCCAGCGACACTTCCGACTAAAGAGATATTGCTTAGTCTCCTTCACACTATCAACTGGTTTATCAGCTTTCGATGATTGCTCCACCGTCAACTGATAGTGAAACGGGTCTTGCCAAATCAACCGTCCCTGACCATGCAACAATGCTAGTGCTGTCGCTGCTTTCCCATTACGTCGCAACACCTCATCAATATGATCAGATGCGGCTAATGACTTCCCCAACTGTCGTGCCTCTCGTTGTAGCTTCCGTGCACTCTCCGCAAAAAACTGCCAGCGTTTTTTATCCTCTGAATCTAACCATCCTGTAGGCTCACTTACCAGCGTTAGCGCATCCGCTGGTTTCCCATCTCGTCCTCCGCGACCAATCTCCTGCACATACTCACTGAGCGTACTTGGCGCATGATAATGGCAGACCCATCTAACTCGTGGATGGTTAATCCCCATGCCAAATGCACTGGTGCATACTACAAACTGACAGTTTCCCTTTATCCACTCGGCTTCAATGCGCCGACGTGCCTCACTGGCCAGCCCTGCATGATACGCTGCCACTGAAAATCCCTGGGGGCGTAACCACTGGGTTAACTCTTCAGCAGTCCGGCGAGTGCGAACATAGATCAATCCTGCTTGCTCAGGATGAGACTTTACAAACTGAACCATTGCCTGTCGTCGTCCCCTTGGAGTCCAAACTACTTTCACAGCTAAATTCAGGTTTGACCGATAGGGGCTGAGTTTGACCTCTTGAGGTTGTTGTAGATGCAACACTTCGCAGATGGTTTTCTGAGCCGTTGGGTTAGCCGTTGCTGTGAATGCTGCAATGGGTATCTGGGTGCCTGCGGGTTTATGGGGCAGCAATGCTGGTCTGACAGCACCGAGTCGTCGGTACGTGGGTCGGAAAGTGTCACCCCATTGGACCAGGCAATGGGCTTCGTCCAAAATCAGGCCGTTGATGATTACCTGGGGGTGGCAGAGAATGTCCCAGACTCGTTTGCTGAGTAGTGTTTCAGGCGATAGATACAACAACCGCAACCGGTTTTGCTGCACCTGTTGCAGTATCTTTCGTTTCTCAAAGTTGGCCAGGGCACTGTGGATGCGTTCTGCGGCTAAATGGCGTTGCTTTAGCTCCTGAACTTGGTCCTCCATTAGTGCAACTAATGGAGAGATGACCAGGGTTATGCCTGTTTGCAATAAAGCAGGCAATTGGAAGCAAATGGATTTACCTCCACCGGTCGGCATGACAATCAGAGCATCCTGTTTGGCCAATAGTGTGCGAATGACTTCATCTTGTGGAGGACGAAAACTGTCGTAGCCCCAAATTTCTTTGAAGCGCGCTTCTACTTGCTGCCAGGACGTTTTTGTAATCATTGATGCACCCTTGAACTGGTCTTAGAGTGCCCGTTGAAAGTGAGCCTTACGTGTTCATCCCATGCATTGCAGCCAAGATCTGTGCTGACACAAACGGTAAAATCTCCTCGTCTTGGCTGTGCTCAGCCCCTTCAGTAAACACGACTAATAGATAGGGATGTGCCCCATCTGCCTCAATGTAAGCGGCATCATGGCGTACTTTACTCGTTAGTCCTGCTTTTGACCAAACCTTTGTCTCAACGGGCACACCCGCCCCTAAAAAGCCCGTCACCTGATTTTCTGGATCCGCAGCTAGTACTTTAGGATCCAGGTCGCGCTTCATCAGGTCCATCATGGTGTGAGACCTCTCTGCATTGACTGCCACCCCGCCAATAATGCTATGCAGTAACCGAGCAGATGCTTCGGTCGTCAGCATATTGCGGTTTTCATAGCCCTCGCCCAGAAATGCTCGCTCTCGACCGTAGGGACCATCACACCAAGTTTTTTGGTTAGCGTTAATGGTTGCTAGCTCAGGCCATTGCAGACTGGTTAGATAACGGTTGATCAAGTTTCGCTGTTGCTTCCAGGTTTCAAACGGTCCAGGGGGTAGCTCTGGACCGCTTGTCGTACCCGTTAGCACATCAACGACATAGCCTGTTGCGTCGTTACTAGAGTCGATAATCATGTCCCGTAATGCTCGCTCTAGTTCCAAGCTTGTTTGGACCATGCCGCGATCTAACCACTCATGAATAGCCACCAGGTAAAACAACTTGATGACGCTGGCTGGGTAAATCCGCTCTACACCGCGATAGCTTGCCCCCTTTGGCTGTTGCTTCCAGAAGTTATCAGCACTTAGCGCGCCCCCTGTATTGACAGTGTAGGGAGGCTCGTAAGCTAGCCAGGTAACCGCGATTTGATTTTGTGCCAGGTTAGGAAAACGAGCCCAGGTTAAATCGAGGATTTGGTTGAGTTTTTTCTGGAGAGCGTCGTTGGGCTGGAAGAATTTGGAGGTCATCGGGGAGAGGCGTTGTAAGGGCTTAGCTGTGAGTTTTAAGTTGTTCGCTTTTTATCTTGCTATACCTTGTCGAGGTAATCGAACTCAAAATACTCGACAAGTTGAGAAGAGCAAAACTCTACAAAACTCAAAACTTCAAACTGATTTACTCAAACCCTAAATTAGTGCCCTTACCTGCATGAACTAGGGCTAACTGTTCATACTTTTTAGCATGGTCGATCAGCTCTTCGATTTGTTCGGCGGATACAGTTTTCAATACCTTGCCAGGAATGCCGACCACCAGTGACCCGGGTGCGACATCCTTATTCACGACTGCGCCCGCGCCGATGATGCTGCCTGCACCAATACGGACGCCGTTAAGAATAACGGCTCCAATACCAATGAGGCAGCCGTGCTCAACGTGGGCACTGTGCACCACAGCGCGATGGCCAATGGTGACATAGTCTTCAAGGATTGTGGGCTGCCCAGGATCGCCATGGAGAATGGCACCGTCTTGTATGTTGGTGTGGGCACCGATGCGAATCAGCTCGACATCGCCTCGGACGACGGCGGTATACCAAATGTTCGCACCTTCATCTATCTCTACATTGCCAATGACCGTTGCATTTGGGGCAATAAAGGCAGCTTGTGAGAGGTCTGGTGCAGGCCAAAAGCTTTCAGGTGTGGTTAAGACAGGAGTGAGGTTAGTCACAGAATTACCTACAGAATAGATCTAGTTCTAAAGGTTACCAATTGAACCTAGGAGGCTTGCCGGAGGGTAGGAATCAGGTGATTGATACCCCGTCTCAATGTCCATGGGTTTATCAACGTTAACCATTGAGATGGACAAAACTCTTCAGAATAATGTATGTAAGGGTTAGCGCGCGCTATTTTGCCTCCCGTTATAATAAGGCGAGTGAAAGCCTAATTGGCTTTGTTTGGAGTGTTCTATTAGTACGTTCCGGCACCTGGGGCTTTGCCTAGGCTCAACGTTGGGGTAGTTGAGACAGGCCAATACATATTTAGGTGTCAATGCTTTAATAAACCCGCATGCTAAATTCCGCTTCTCAGTATCCGTTTTATGGGCCAGAGATAAAATGCCCCCACTGTCGGCAGACAATTCCGGCATTAACCTTGACCGATAGCTATCTATGTACACGCCATGGTGCGTTTGAGGTCAGTCTTGAAACCCATGATTTGGTACATGTGCAATCGGGGCGTCACTGGCGTCAATGGGAAGGGGAGTGGTATCGTCAGCATACTCATCCTGATGGTATTCGGTTTGAGATTCATGAAGCGCTCGATCGATTGTATACCGAGGGTTATCGGGCGACACGAGTGATTATTGCAGAACGCTATCGGCCCCTAGTGAAGTCGTATCTGGAATACAGTGCACCTTGGCGTGGCCAAGTGGATACAGGAACTCCCAGGCTATATGGGTTACCTGTGGCGTTTAGTCCGTCTTCCCAAGAAGTGCCTCAGTGGGAAGTGATCAATTTTGATTTAGAAAAAGAGCCTGGGGTGCCGAATAATTATCGGTATCTAAAATTTTTTGAGTAAGCTGTTCGAGTTGTTGGTTAAAAGACGGTGATAGGAATACTATGCATCATGCGTCGATTCGAACGGCGGATATTCATAAGGCCATTGCCTTTTATGAGCTGCTGGGATTTGATGTGGTAGAACGTTTTACTGCTGGCATTACTCTGGCGTGTTGGATGGAAGGTTTACATGGACGAATCGAGCTCATGCAGGTGCCAGAACCCAAACCTGCTGCCGATGCCTTTAGTGATGAGCATTACACTGGTTACTATCATCTGTCATTTGACCTGACTCAAGCAGCTGACAGTTTACCGACCTGGCTGGAACAGTTGAAGCAAAAAGCGATTTCTCAAGATACGGTTCTAAACGTCCTGTTGGAACCTCAGCAACAGATGATTGGGTCTAGTGTGTATGAAGTAGCCTTTATTGCTGATACTGATGGGCTACCGCTTGAGTTCCTGCGTCGTTTGAAATAATTAATGGGTTCTGGGATTCCGTTTGCAAATAATTGGGCGTATCTGGAAACAGAGCTCAGCTGGTTAGAACGGCTGCTTTTAGTGGCGGTTTCTCAGCAACGCAAGCATTTAAAGTCGGTTAATCAGGTGGCCAAAAATGCGTCTGACAAGGCGACTAGTGACTGGTGGCAAGGTCTCATTGCGGTTAAAAAACGTGCCTACGATGATACAGCGCCTAAATCATCTGATAAACCCTCACTGGGGTACCAAAAAGCAATAGACAAGCGGATTTTGCTGAGTCGGGCTAGCAAAGTTTCGTTAGGGCTACCAACTATGCAAATGGTGCTGGGGCTGAGCCTGTTTGAAAAGAAGCTGGTACTGATGGCGTTGGCTCCGGAAGTTCAGGTACGTTATGGGCGGCTTTATCACTATTTGCAAACAGGGACTAACTGCGCGGTAGGGGCATTGCCGACCGTCGAACTTGCCTTACGATTATTGTGTCGCAATGATTTGGAGCGTCGGCGTGCGCGTGCCCGGCTGTCTGGTGAAAATTCGTTGATCAAGCGCCAAGTTTTACAATGTGTTGAGGGTTCATCCTCGACATTGTTGGGTAGTCAGATGCAGCTGGCTCCTGCATGGGTTGAGTACCTGCTGGCCGAGAATCCTGACCCGAGCTGGCCGCTACAGTTTATAGCAGCTGACTGGTATGCCCAACTATGTCGAGGGCGAGTGACTTGGCCAGATCTGATACTGGCCGATGCACTCAAGCAGCGACTACAGTCAGTGGCAGAGCAGCCACGGTTGAGGCTATTGCTGGTGGGAGAGCCAGGTGTGGGTAAAGAGCGCAGTGCGATCGCACTCGCCACCCACCTCAAACAATCTCTATATATTCTCGATCTGGCCCAAATTTCTCCCCAAGACTGGCCCAACTGTCTTACCGAACTAGGCCAGGCTAAGTATCCCATTGTCTTAATTAAATCAGCCCACCATTGGCTTGGCCGCAATTCAGCCATCGATACAGCAGCCCTTCAGCACTGGCTGACCAAATCATCCGCTCAGATCGTTTTTATAGTGTGCCATCGTCACCTTATCCGCCACCAATGGCGACAGCAGCTCACGACGATCGATATCCCCATGCCCAATACCGAACTACGCTTGCAGCTGTGGCAACAAATATTCCCCAACGGCGTTAAATCCATGGGAAAAGTCCGCTGGACTACTCTAGCTGAAGGCTTATCCTTATCTACTCAGCAGATTACTGAAATTGGACGTATGACACAGCGTCTGGCAGGCGATGAAGAGATTACCATTAACCATTTACAGCAAGCCCTAAATCAGCAGGAACATTTTTGGAAACTGCGTTAGCCGTCAGAGCTATTTTGATTTTTGCCTTTGGATAAAGTTGTCTAACGTTTCCTGTAACCATTCTTTTTCTGCTATCGACAGCGATATACCAAATTGATGACTGTAGACACCTTCCCGCAGTGCCAACGTCTTCACAGGCTGATCGTTACTTAGCAGAATTGTTTCTAAAGTCACCCTTTCCAAAGTAGCAACATGACCTTGATGAACGCTTTTACAAATCAACATTTTTCGTTTGAGGGTAAAACGCTCTTGACTAATGTCTAACGTAACGTGTTCAAGGGCCGTCCAAAAAGCTCTCCAAGCGATGCCTAGGCCAATCGCCCAGAAAGGTACAAAAAAAATAACAGCTGCCCCCAATGAGAAAACCGGTAAAATGGCCAAACCTACAAACCAGGCAATACTATTCCAGGCCAAAGCCACGTTGAAATGTCCTCTGAAGGCCGCTCTTCTTAACCCTGTGGGTGGGATATTTAGTAATAGGTGGTGACGATCGTAAGTCAGTTGAATATCGCTACCGGCAGGATATTTGAGGCCTTTTGTTGCAGTCAGTCTAGGTCTGGTCAACGCCAACCTAGCAGTTCTAGCAGACTCAAATCGCTCTTCGGCTAAAGGCTCAATCAACCCCTCTAACCAGTTGGCAAATGCCTCAGAAACGTTGACTACTCCACGGAAGTCCATCTTCAGACGTGTTTGTGGCAAATCCGCTGGATTTTGATGGGTGAGCAGATTGATCAACGTTGCCCCAAGACCATAGAGATCCGTGGTGGGATAAGCATGGCCACGAAATTGTTCAGGAGCCATATAGCCAAAGGTGCCAACCACCGTGCTACCAAAAGCAATGGTATTGCGATACACACTCTGCACCGCCCCAAAATCCACCAGAAAAATCCGATCATCATGACCACGAATAATGTTCTGGGGCTTAATGTCCCGATGGATGATGGGTGGACTTAGGTTATGGAGGTACTCCAGGATCTGCAAAATTTCAATGGCAATGTGTCGAGTGTCTGCTTCTGAGAAGCGTGCACCAGCCATAACTAAGTCTGAAATGGACTGCCCTTTAGCTAATTCTTGAACAATGTAGAAGTAGCGATCGCAATCTGTATCAACCTGAAAATAGTCAACATATTTGGGAATGCCCGGATGGTTGAGACCCTCTAGAACCTGAGCCTCCCGCTCAAATAGCTCTAGCTTTTTCCAATCGCTTAATCCCTTGAGCGATAGCTCCTTCAGGGCCACATGGTACCCTGTAACTCGATCTTCTGCCTCATACGTGATGCTACTGCCCCCTTGACCCAGGACATCAAGAATTCTGTACCGATTCTTGATAACGGAGTTGTTTGGCTGGGCGTTGTGCATTTGGGATTATGTCCACTGGGTAGGGGCCATTTCTTGGGGCACCAGGTTTGGGAATGGTTCTGGTTCTACCTCTACTTCTTTGGGCGCGGTCTCTTCAAGTAAGTCCCAGATCACTTGCAGCAATTCGTCTAGACCCTGGCGGCTGACAGCGGAGATCCCAAAGATGCGATCGCATCCACTGCTAGCCATCAGCTCCTCAGTGACAACCTCAAGCTCATCCTCAGGGACTGCATCCACCTTATTGAGTGCCAGTAGCTGCGGACGATCTGCTAGCCCGTGACCGTAGGCGATGAGTTCTTGCTGAATCGTGTGGTAATGCTCAATGGGATCCAATGCCGTAATGTCGATGACATGTAGAAGCACACGAGTTCGTTCGATATGGCGCAGAAAATCGTGCCCCAAGCCAGCTCCGGCATGGGCTCCTGCAATGAGTCCTGGAATATCAGCAAATACAGTACCATCGCCTGTGGGTTTTCGCACCACGCCAAGGTTAGGCACTAGGGTGGTAAATGGATAGTCCGCCACCTTTGGCTTGGCTGCCGATAACGCGGAAATCAGCGTTGACTTACCAGCATTAGGCAGACCAATGATCCCGACCTCTGCCAGCAGCTTTAGTTCTAGACGAATCCGTCCCTCTTCTCCGGGGAGTCCGGGTAAGCAGGTCTCCGGTGCCCGGTTACGATTGCTCAAAAAAGCCGCATTGCCGAGGCCGCCTTTACCCCCCTCGGCCACACATAGGGTTTGACCCTCGGTGACCAAATCCCCCAGTAGTTCGCCTGTTTCGGCATCGTAGATCATGGTACCGCAGGGCACTTCTACAACCAGATCCTTCCCCGTTGCCCCCGTCATATTTTTAGGGCCACCCCGTTCGCCATGTTCTGCTTGAAAGCGGTGGGCGTAGCGAAAGTCCAGCAGTGTTTGTAAATCGGAGACCGCTTGGAGAATGACTGAGCCGCCATTGCCCCCCCTGCCGCCAGATGGCCCCCCTGCTGGCACATATTTCTCTCGGCGAAAGGCCACTAGACCATCTCCACCATCGCCCCCTTGGACGTCAACTTCAGCTTGATCAATGAATTGCATGGGAGATACGGAAGATGGTGAACAGTATCGGCAAGGAGGGTGAGTGGTCAATCGTAAATCGTGGAACAGTTAAGGCTGAAGGCCTTCGTTCTAAGGGGTTAGAGAATCTGTATCGCAGCTGATACAGCCTAATCTATCCCCCCTTCACTCTTAACCCTTCACTAATTTACCTCTAGCGCTGTCTTGCTATCTCCAATTGTATCTGTTCCTTCAGGGCTTCATTCTCGCGATGTTCACCAGTGATTGCATTAAACTGATCATCGGTGAGACCTGCTTCTTCTACAAGTTGCTTGGCATCATTACAGAAATTAATCAACGAACGCCGAACTTGAGATCTAACTGTACGTGGCACTTCCGTTAAATCGTTGGTGCTTACACAGCGTAGGTCATGTTGAGTAACATCTGCATTGGCGATGGTCATGAAGTCGCTGATGTCGGCATAGGCTTGGGGCCGAATATCTTCGATGGCCAGTACAGCGGCAGCATAGTTACTAATTAATTCATTAGTAAAGGGTTGGGCGTATCCCCTTTGCCAGAAGGTGAATAATGGTACGCCGATCACAACCAGACTAACGCTGGTTCCAATTATCCAGCGGAGGTTCCGGGGGCTGTCATTACTAGAGCAACGAGTAATCATCATGGCAATACCTAGCAAGATTTGACCAATTCTAGTGAATAAAACATGGGTACTGCATGGTAAGCCTTTAGACCGGCTTGAAGCAATGTGCTAGTTCGATGACTTTGGTATGTAATGTTACAGTTTCTGGCGCTCCCTGTTTAAGGGAATATTCAAGGGATAGTAGCAGTTTCAGGGCATTTTGCAATTGTAAGGACGAGATGCCATGTATTTCTTTTTGTAAAAAATAAATACGTTTAGGATTGCCGACATCTGCCGCTTGGGCAATGGCTCGGGTATCCCGTTCACCGGATTCGGTCATAAGTTTGACCCATAGCCAGGTGCGAAACTGCCCTACCAGGGTGGCGACGATACGCAAAGCGGGCTCATTGCGCGTTAGTAGTTCGGTAATTAGGGTAAGGGCTCGGTCTGTTTGGCCCTGGCGCAGGGCTGCCGCTAACTGCAGACTGCTTTGGGTGCTAGTGGCCACGAGGGCATGAACCGCTTCGGGTGGCAGTGCCTGTTTCGGTTGGGGCCAATAGGTTTTGAGTTTTTCCAGTTCGTTATAAAGACGGCGAGTGTCGGCACCAATCGCTTCTCCCAGTAGGGCAGCTGCCTGGGGAGTGAGTTGCAGTCCCACATCTTTAGCAACCTGATATACCTGATGTTCAATCTGGTCCGTCTTCCACGGCGGGATGGTGTCAAACTCGCGGATATCAGCGTATTTTTTGATGAGTTTGGTGGACTTTAAGCGTCCATCAGGTTTATTGCTACTGGTCAGCAGCAGGATGGCGCTATCAGGAATTTTGGGCAGCGTCCGCTCTAGTTCAGCCACAAGGTCGGCAGAACATCGCTGACAAACGGGGGTATCAACTAGCCACACCACCCGTTTACCCATGCCAAAGGGGGGTGTCATGGCCTGATTTAACCCCTGGATAATGGCGTCGGACTGCTCCGGTGGGATTTTTTCGTAGTTAAAGCTAGCCCAGTCAGGGTTGAGGTTGCGATCGCACAATGCGCGTACCGCCTTTTTCATCCGAAACTCATCGGCACCCCAAAAGAAATAAACCGGCATTTATGGTGAAATGAAAAATTCCCGTAGGTTGGGTAGAGCTTTGCGAAACCCAACACCCAATGGTATCTCAACCCAACCTACCCGCTTAATAATGCTTCGACAAACTCATAGCTAGAGAACGGTCTTAAATCCTCAATCCCTTCGCCGGCACCAATAAACCGAATCGGTAGGCCTAGTTGCTGCACCACCGCCAGGGCCACTCCACCCTTGGCAGTACCATCCAATTTTGTCAGCACTACGCCGCTAAGATTGGCCGCTTCTGAAAAGACCTTAGCCTGTCTGACACCGTTCTGCCCCAGGGTGGCATCTAGCACTAGCAGTGCTTCTACATTGGCGTCCGATGCTTTCTTATCGACAATGCGTCGGATTTTGTTGAGCTCATCCATCAAATTCTTTTTATTTTGTAGACGGCCTGCGGTATCCACCAGGAGTAGCTCTGTATTGCGTGATTGGGCAGCGGCAATGGCGTCAAACACGACGGCAGCTGGGTCAGTGTTTTGCCCTGGATTAGCAATGACGTCGACCTCGCTGCGGGCTCCCCAAACTTTGACCTGCTCCACGGCAGCTGCGCGGAAGGTATCCGCTGCTGCAATCAGGCAGTTATAGCCAGATTTTTTCGCAATGTGGGTGAGCTTACCGATGGTCGTGGTTTTACCGGCTCCATTGACACCCACTATCAACCAAATGTTGAGCTGTTCACCTTCGGGCACAAACAGTAAGTTGTGATTTCCCTCAAGCGGACTATCCAGCATCTGTCGCAGCAGCTTTTTAAGATAGCGAATGGCGGCTTCAGGCGGTAAGGTCGCCTCACGCATTTTGGATTGGAGAGCTTCGATAATCTGATCGGTGGCTTCTACGCCGACATCAGCTTGCAGCAACAAGGCCTCAATTTCGTAGATGGCATCTTCATTAAGCGGTCCCTGCCCCACAACTGCTTTCAGCTGATTGACCAGGCCCCGTCGAGTTTTGCCTAGCCCTTGACGTAACTGGTTAAGCCAGGTGATTTCTTCAAGGGATATGTCATCCGGACGTCGCCCTTGGGATGCTAAAACCTCGGCTGACCAAAGAAATGCCTCGTCCAAATCGACATCGGGCATCACCATTGGCGGTTCTGGTTCTGGCTCAGATTCCGGTTCTGGCTCAGGCTCAACGATGGCAGTTTCCTTTAGTTTGGCCAAGCGTGCTTCTCGTTCCGCCTCGGCTGCTTTGGCCCAGAAGGGAGCAGCAACGGAGGGGGTAACTTCTGTTAATGCTTCCTCTGCTTCCTCTTGCTCAGTGATTGCAGGAGTTTCTTCCGGCGTAGAAATCTCTGTGGACACGTCTGTAGAGACCGGAGTTTCTGCCGCTGGTGCAGCGGCTTTACTCCCTACTGGAGCCTCAACTGCTGGCTCCGGTTCGGATTCTGGTTCCGATGCCACGGGCTCAGGCTCGGGTTCCGGTGCTGCTTCAGGTTCCTCAACGGTTGCCTGTTGCTGCTGAATATTTTGGTAAGCGGCCTTGGCCCAAGCTAAATAGTCTTCAGCACTGGCAGGTGCATCACTGTCGTCTGCGGCAGCCTCCGCAGATGTTGAATCATTTGTTGTTTCATCTGTTTTGGCATCCTCTGTTTCAGAGGACTCGTCATAGCCACGGCGAAACCAATTAAATGAAGACATAGGTCAATGAATGGGCAATGTTCAACGTGTAGAGTGGGCATCACCCACTGATGTAACAATCAGGCCTGTTATAAATTTGAAATTTGGCTGCAAACTTAAGGTTCATCATCAGAAGGCGTAGGGTCAGGGCTGCTCTCTGATGCCACTTTCGATAATTTCAGAGGTGTTGATCTGGCATCCAGTTTTTGGCTTGCTAGCTGATCTGTCACTCGACGCATAACACCATTGATAAACCGGTAGCCTTCCTCATCACTGTATCGTTTGGCGATTTCGATGGCTTCATCGATCGCAATTCGTTTATCCACTGCCAGATACAAAATCTCGGTGAGAGCAATCCTGAGAATATCGCGATCCACCCGAGCCAAACGTTTTAAGTTCCACCCCACCATGGCACTGTCTAGCTGCTGGTCAATGTCATCACGATGCTGGGTGAGTTGGGTGATAATCCTTTGGGAGTAATCCTGAATATCTTTACGACCTGCCAGTTGCACAAATTCTGGTAGTTCTGTGGCAGCCCCAAGCCGGTTAATAGCAGTTTGCACCTGTTCAATGGCACCCTTGACCGTTTCTTGGGCACTGCGAAGATCGCCAGAGCGAGTTTCGCTATCGAGCAATTGGCGGTTACCCCGCACCAGTTCTGCCGATGCTGCTTCTAGGGTTTCTTTCACCTCGGCTGTGAGGGTGCGAATGGCTTCGGTCAACAATGTGTCAACAGATGGGCCAGAAGTTTGCTTACTACGTTTTGGATCGTCCGTAAGCTGACTCATGCCAAGGAGGGCAAGCTCACGGGCAATACGACGGGATTGCATGGCGTTTGGGAATGGGTGGTCTAGCTCAGATATCTTATCAGCCAGTGTGTGGGCGGCGCGGATATACGAGGCTATCCTTGTTGATCAATATTAACGAGTTCAACTCTGGTTTCAGGGGATTCAGCTGTTTCGGACTCAGCCTGTTGGGATGTGGACGAGTCGAATGGTAAGGCCTCTCCGTCTCCAGCAGGTAGTTGGGGTCTGTCTGAATCTTTTGCTACCAAGGCCTCAGCTAGATTTGGCCCAACAATACCGCCTGATAGCAAAACTTTGAACGCTTCTTCAATAGAGATACTGAGGTTAACCACATCAGCCTCGGGAACAACTGCATACCAGCCACTGGTGGGATTAGGCGTAGTGGGCACAAACACACTCAGCATCTTGGAATCAGGATTCATGGATGTGACGGAGCTGGTGACAAAGGCAATGGCCCAGATGCCTCGACGGGGATATTCCACCAACACCACACGGCTAAACTGACTTTTGGTGTCTTTTAAGACAGTCTCAAGTAGCTGTTTCAGAGTTTTATAAACTGAGCCAGCCAAGGGAATAGATTGGAGGATGCGCTCGCCAAGATCTAATAGCCAACGACCAGCAATATTGCGAGCCATCAGACCAATGAGCAAGATGGCTAGTAAAGGTACCGCAAATCCAACGCCTAAATTAAAGAGGGCTACTAGAGCTGGGTGTAAATCAACAAAAGGGTTTAACTGCTTGGGAAATTTGGTCAGCGCACGAATTACCCAGCTGGCTACGGTAATGGTTAGCCAAATCGTTGTGGCTAGGGGAATAATCACCAGAAGACCTGCAATCAGGTCATTCTTCAAACCTTGCTGGAAATTTTTTAGCACGGGCTGACGTCTCGGTTGTAGTCGTAGCGGTCTATTTCAGTCAAATAAGCTGATTAGGTAGGGCCTGTTTCAGAAAACTGGAATGTTTCGCAGTGTCACTTATCACCATATATATCCTAAATTATTGTGGCAAATGCTGTGATCGGTCCGGGGATCGGTTATACGTGGTAGCCAATTGAGGGAATAGGCAGTAGTTCACTGAGCGCCAAGATTCAAGCGTTTTAGCTTTTTGCTACAGATGTTGGCATCCTATGCCCTATTGTTCACCAACCACTACAGCTGGAGCACTTGTCTTGCCAGCGTTAAGTAGATAAAGACTCCAAATACATCTACGACGGTGGTAATAAATGGGGCTGACATCAGCGCAGGGTCAAAGCCTAAGCTTTGGAACAGAATGGGTAGAGCTGCTCCGGCGCTGGATGCCAGGACGGAAATTGCGATCAGGCTCAGGCCTACGGTGAGGGCTACGCCTACATTGATAACAGGCAGGATGTATAGCACTCCGGTGACGACTAGGGCCAGCATGAGACCCAGGAAAGCACCTGCGATCGCTTCTCTACGAATCACCTGGAACGCCTCTCGTAGCTTAAGCTCATCGGTGTTCAAACCACGGATCACCACGGTGGATGACTGAGCGCCTACGTTACCCCCGGTACCGATCAGTAGCGGGATAAATGAGGCTAAGATTGCCACCTGTTGAATCAAACTTTCCTGGCTTCTGATCACGGCAGCGGTAAAGGTATTGGCCACCAGCAGTACTGAGAGCCATACAACGCGCTTACGAGCGACCGTTAGCAGGTTGGTCTGAAAGTAGTTATCACCGCCAGATTGAACACCGCCCAAGGCATAAATGTCCTTGGTGGCTTCTTCTTCGAGGATATCGATCACGTCATCAACGGTGATGATGCCCACCAGCCGTTCCTCAGTATCGACAACGGGCACTGCCAAAAAGTCGTAGCGTTGAATCAACCTGGCGACTTCTTCTTGGTCCACACCTGTTTGCACTGAAACCACTTCGCGGGTCATCAGCTCTCCAATGGTTTGATCGGGTTGACCGGTCACTAAAATTCGCAGTGACAAGATACCTGTGAGACGACGGGCTCTGTCGGTGACATACAGGTAGTACACCGTTTCACTAGCACTGGCCAGTTTGCGAATGTGATTGAGTGCCCGTTCCACCGTCCAGTTTTCTTTTAGGGCGATGTATTCGGGGGTCATGGCCCGCCCAGCTGTGCCTGCCTCATAACCCAATAACAGGGCTGTGGCTTCGCGTTCCTGTGCACTCAGCTGTTGCAGCAATTGTCGTACCACCTTGGCGGGGAGTTCATCAAAGAGGCGCGCCCGGTCGTCAGGCGACATCTTGTCCACAATGTCGATGACGTCCTGGCGCTTAAAGTCTTCAACCAGGGTTTGCTGAATGCTGGAATCTAGATTTTCATAGACTTCAATGGCTTCAGCCTTAGACAGTAGGCGGAAGGCAAGGGCCTGCATCGTATCAGGCAATCCTTCGATAGCTTCAGCGATATCCGCAGGCTGTACAGGGACCAGTAATGCTTTTGCCCCTTGGTAATTGTTCTGTTCTAGGAGAGCCTGAAGTTGCGATCGCACCAGTTCGCGCAGTTCCCTGCGCGAAAATGATGCAGTGCTTGTAGCCTGTTCAGTGTCCGTCAAGGAAGGTATGCCCAATCCAGTTGCCTATAGTCTAGTGGTGGAATGGGTCTAGAACGAAGAAAATCCTGCAAATTTCTCAGGTACATAATTTAGGAGGATGGACATTTCCCAACCTCCTGATGGTTTATGCTGCCTTCAATCCCCGGTGTCTCAACAGCGCGTCCGTGCTAGGCTCACGTCCGCGAAATGCCTGGAATACCTCCATGGGATGACGGCTGCCGCCCAAAGCCAGCACCGTATCGCGGAAACGCTTACCAGTTTCCTGCACAGCACTTTCGTTATCAATGCCCACCTCCTCAAACGCTGCAAAGGCATCGGCGCTGAGTACCTCGGCCCAGAAGTAACTGTAATAGCCTGCCGCATAACCACCGGCAAAGATATGGCCAAAGCTGCATAAAAACGCATCCTCAGCTAAGGGTGGCAGCACCGTAGTTTTTTTGGCCAGTCGATCCCGCACATCCCAGATGGTCTCTGCCCCATCAGGCTGATAACGAGAATGCAGTTCAATGTCGAGCCAACCAAAATTCACCTGGCGCAGAATGGCATTGCCGGTCATAAAGTTGCGGGCAGCTAGTAGCTTCTGGTAATCGGCTTCAGGCAAAGGCTCGCCAGTCTCAAAGTGCCGTGCCATTTTGAATAGGGTATTACGGTCGTAGCACCAGTTTTCCATAAACTGACTGGGCAGTTCGACCGCGTCCCACTCCACATTGTTAATGCCCGCAGCCCCTGGATAGTCGACCTGGGTCAGCATATGCTGTAGCCCGTGTCCAAACTCATGAAACAGGGTTTCTACTTCTCGGAAGGTCATCAGGCTGGGTTTGCCATCAATGGGGGGTGACTGGTTGCAGACAAGATAGGCCACCGGTAGACGCACGGGTAGTTTAGGCTCTGTATGGGCACGCACAATGCATTCATCCATCCAGGCACCGCCGCGTTTTTCAGCGGGTCGACTGTAGGGGTCAAGATAGAAATAGGCAATGGGTGCACCGTTGCCATCGGCAATGGCAAAGTAGCGCACATCTTGATGCCAAACGGGAGCCTCCCCATCGACGGCCTGAATTGTCACACCAAAGAGGCGATGGGCTAACTCAAACAAACCGTTGAGTACCTGAGGTAATGGGAAATAGGGTCTGAGCGCTTCGTCGTTAAGATCAAACTCTTGTTCCCGCATGCGTTCTGCCCAGAAGGGGATATCCCACTGTTTCAAGTCGTTAGTTGTCGATGCGTTGTGCGCTAGCGCAAAGACTTTGAGATCTTGTAACTCTTTAACAGCAGCGTCATAGCTGGCACTGCGCAGTTCTTCCATCAGCTCCTCCACTGCATTGACTGAGGAGGCCATTTTTCTGGCAACGCTGAGATTGGCGTAGGAATCAAAGCCAAGGAGATTAGCCTGCTGTTTTCTGAGGACCAGGGTTTTATCAATCAGGGGTGAGTTATTGAGATCACCAGAGGACGCACGGCTGATGTAGGCGCGGTAAACTTTTTCCCTCAGGTCACGACGCTGGCTGTGCTTCATAAAGGGACCATAGCTGGGAATATCCAGGGTAATTCGCCAGGGGCCTGCTTCTGCGGTAGCCGATTCCTCTCCAGCATCGCG
Organism: Leptothoe sp. LEGE 181152; assembly: GCF_032906605.1. Classification (NCBI taxonomy): domain Bacteria; kingdom Bacillati; phylum Cyanobacteriota; class Cyanophyceae; order Nodosilineales; family Cymatolegaceae; genus Leptothoe; species Leptothoe sp. LEGE 181152. Next base: position 415,175 of record NZ_JASATU010000032.1, on the reverse strand, counting down.
GGCTGCCTGAGCCGCTAGACTTAACAAACTAGAGGGCAAGCCAGCAATGTCTTCCTGGGTTGTTAAGGTTAAGCTAAAGGCTTTGGTGGCATCTAGCACATGGTTCGAAAACTGGGTTGATAGCTCCGCCAGCTGTTGTTGAATTTGGTTGAAGGTTTCCTTAGCGTCACCTTCTAGACCCACACCTGAAAGTTCAGCATCGCGGATGGCTGCTTCCACAATGCGTTTTTGTGCAGGGCTGAGGTTGGTGTCTTGGGCCAGCTGTTTGAAACCGGTGTAGAAGGCTTTGCTCTGGCTTAAGCGGGTGGCAAACTGTACTAAAGCAGGCTGCACAGCTTCATAGGCGGCTCGGAGTTTAGGGCTGTTTTTAACGCCCATTAAGTGCCCTAAAACACCCCAAGTCCAACCCAGCCGCTCACTGATTTTAGTTAGCGGTTTGGCTAATCCTTCCCAGGTGGGGCTCATGGTTTTTTCCAATGACTCCAAGGCTGTGGTGAGTTCGCCAATCAACTGCTGGATCGCGGGTTCTACTTGATCGGGCTGAAACTGATCAAATGGAGGGAGACCATGGCCAGTCAGAAAAGGGTTGGTTGCTACAGCGGGAGCACTGGTAGTTGCCTTAGAAGTCATAGGTTGCTTTGAAAAAAATTAAGTGTGACAGAATTCTCAGAAAAACTAACTTCCCGGAATTATTCCGACTTGTCTATATAATGTTAGTTCGATTTTTGATGAGTGTGGGGGTAGAAATTACAGGGGCTTGTTCTAGAGGATTCTAATCGGTGTTATGGGCATTTGGGATAACCCTGATGGAGTTTTTCCTGCAAGGTAATGCCATGAGATCCTCTGTTTAACGGGCTTCGATGGTTTCTGGATCCAGAGCCTGCAAAATACGGGCAGCTTGGGTGATGATGCTTTCACCGCCACTAACGACGACTAAATATTCTCCAGCATCAATGCGATCGCGATAAGGTGTTTCGTTATTGTTAAACAGCAACGCAGGACCACCACAAATAAAGAAGCTGCCCATTAGTCCAGACCCAGCGCCTAGCAGACCTCCTAAAAGCTGATTGCCTAAGGTGCCTGTCCACTCAAAGGTATTCAGACCTGTAATAGCATCAAAGACAAAGCCTCCGCCAAACCCAAAGGGGACTAGCCAGGTGGCCATGCGTCGTACCTGAGTCCAGGCGGCTTCTTTAGGATTTTGCAGGCCAAACTCGTCAGTGGTCGGACACCCCTCACCAAGAATAGAGACATCGTCCATGGAAAAGTTGCTGGACTCTAGCCTGGCATAGGCTTCTTCGGCATGGGTGCGATCGCAAAAAGCAGCGACAAGATATCTCATGGGGATAGAACAAGTAATGGCTCCAAGTCAGGGCAAACCCCGATATGTTCTATTATTCCTCGTTGACTACATTTTGGGGGTTGTTGTTTTGCACAGAGCAGCTGTCCACCTATGGGGGATTGCCAACAAACACCCACCTCACTAAACCATGGGTATTATGGGGCTACCCGTTGGCCTGAGAGTGTTTGAGCACGCCAGCTAGAATAAATGCGATCGCAGACTCTGCGTAGGCTTCTATCGCCTGGGGTGCTCGCCATTCACTTTCTGGCACTAAGTTTCTCAGATTGTTCTCCGCATTAAAGTAAAAAGTCATTGTTCCCATGATGTGAATCATCGTTAACCAGGGGTCCAGGGGGCGAAAATAGCCTTCATCCATCCCTTTTTGTAAAAAACTCACCCCCAGGTTAATGGGCACTTCCCAACCCGTGAGCTTAAAATACCTACCTTCATTACCCATGGCCTCATGGAGCAGTACCTTGCCCTGATAAGGGTTGTTAACTTCATGGGCTACAGCCGCCCGCAGGAATGTCCTCAAAACATCCGGTGGCGATAGATTCTCTAAATTTAAGGTCTCAACAGCCACCAAAAAAGTAGCCGCATAGCGCTCTAACACTGCCTGGTACAACTCTTCCTTCGTACCAAAATAATAGTGAATCATCGCCTTGGTGCAACCGATGTTGGCAGCGATCGGCTCCGTTCGTGCCCCTGCTAGCCCATGACGTGCAAATTCCTCTTCGGCCGCATCTAAAATTTTTGCTTTGGTGGCTTCCGGGTTACGGCTTTGCCGCTTTGCCGATGAGCGTTTTGACTTGGCTGACGACTTCACTACAGGCTTCGCAGATAGAGGATTCTTACCTCCAGGATACAACGCCACTCCGAGGCATATTGACCGGTTTCAATACCTGAGTTAACTAACCAGTTAAAAAGTTATTGACAGATTTAGTTAGCGCCTTTAAATTAACTAACAAGTTAGTTTAACTATTTGGTTAGTTAATTTAGCTTAACCTTGTCGTCTTTTCGTCAGACTTATGACAACAACTTTGCAGAGACGAAACCAATCCGGTCCGTGGCAGCAGTTTTGTAACTGGATAACCAGTACAGAAAATCGTCTTTACGTGGGATGGTTTGGTGTTTTAATGATTCCCACTCTATTGGCAGCCACAGCCTGTTTTGTGCTTGCATTTATTGCAGCCCCTCCCGTTGACATTGACGGTATCCGTGAACCTGTAGCAGGTTCATTGCTGTTGGGCAATAACATTATTTCTGGGGCTGTAGTGCCCTCTTCCAATGCGATTGGTTTACACTTCTATCCCATTTGGGAAGCCGCTTCCCTTGATGAGTGGTTATACAATGGGGGGCCTTACCAACTAGTCATCTTTCATTTTCTTATTGGCATTTTCGCTTATATGGGTCGTGAGTGGGAGCTGTCCTATCGTCTGGGTATGCGCCCTTGGATTTGTGTCGCCTACTCTGCTCCGGTGGCTGCAGCTACCGCAGTGTTTTTGATTTATCCCATTGGTCAGGGGAGTTTTTCCGATGGCATGCCCCTAGGTATTTCCGGTACCTTCAACTTCATGCTGGTGTTCCAGGCAGAACACAATATCCTGATGCATCCATTTCATATGATGGGGGTAGCAGGCGTATTTGGCGGAGCACTGATCAGTTCCATGCACGGTTCTCTGGTAACCTCTTCCTTGGTGAGAGAAACCACTGAAATCGAGTCTCAGAACTATGGCTATAAGTTTGGGCAAGAAGAAGAGACTTACAATATTGTGGCCGCCCATGGTTACTTTGGTCGCTTAGTCGGACGCACGAATGAGATTCTCTTGGGTGTAGATGCTAATAGTCGTTCTCTGCACTTTTTTATGGCGGCTTGGCCCGTCATAGGCATTTGGTTTACGGCTCTGGGTATCAGTACCATGGCCTTCAATCTCAATGGATTTAACTTTAATCAGAGCATCCTTGATTCCCAGGGACGTGTCATCAGCACTTGGGCTGATGTTATTAATCGTGCCAATCTGGGTATGGAAGTGATGCATGAGCGTAACGCCCATAATTTTCCCCTTGATCTGGCCTCAGGCGAGGCAACTCCTGTGGCGATAGCGGTTCCTTCCCTGACTAGCTGAACATTACTCATCGAGTAATGTTCTCATTCGCCATAAGAAATTGAACTGCCTGATTTGAAAGATCTTAACTTAAACGAGATTACTAGACCTGGTTAGTAACTCTTGTTATTGAAGTGATGATAGAGTGCTCCTATCTTATGGCATTCAGTAGATTGCTATAAGATAGGAGCTTTTTTCTGAGTTTTGGACGTTGATTGATTTTGTTGCTTTAGTACGATTGAACCGTATTTTGGGGTGTTGCTACATCAGGTTGTATTGATTTATGGCAATTGCTTTTTAAGCTTCGATTCCCAAGGAATTCTCGTATCTAAAGGAGATTGTTGTCTTAGGAAAAGATGAGTCGTTAGCTTGTTTTCTTGGGAGAGATTTGTAAGATAGGTAGTGCTTGTTCCTAACAAAAGAAAAAACGATAGCTAGAATGACATCAGGTTAACCACTGATGAATTATGAAGTGTGCTCTAAAACCGTTGACTTGTTTCTGTTTATTGTTGGCTTTATTTCTCAGTCTTTGGCTACAGCCAGTGGAGGCATCGCTTTCCCTTTCAGATCCTCGGATTAACCGGCTGGAGTCACAGTTGCGATCGCTCCAATCCCAGGTCAACCGCCTTCAGTCTCAACTCCCTCGCGCTGGCAACAGTAGGCCCGCTCCCATTGACCGTCCGCCCAGCCCTGAAACACCATCCTTTGATCAGCAGTTTGATACCCTGGCAGTTTTGGTTATCGAATTGCAACAGCGAGTATCGGTGTTGGAGACCAAACTAGAAGAAATGGAGGAGCCTACCCAGTAGCTTTGGGTTTTCAAGCTTTTTCATCGCGCACCACGCACCATGCACTACCAGTATTAAACTTCTTCATTGTAGGATTCATAGGTAATTGGGATTTGAGCCCAACTGTCTAGTTCATCACAGAGCCAACGAATTTCTTGATAGCTACCATTAATGCGAATGGTGTGAAATGGCCCTTCGCTTCTCAATTTAATTTTATACTGAGGAATTTTGTCAGGACCTGCCGTCATGTGAGTTAAGGATTGCTTAAACAACACTCTCTCTCTGTTTCCATGAATCTCTGTTAACGAGATCAGGGTGCCTTGAATCGACTTCTCAAATGTTATGGAGTAAATTGCGTGGCGTTTGCTCCGTTTATTCATGTGGAAATAAATAAGCAGTAGAATGATGAGGGCTGGCCAGATCAAGCCAGTAACAACTAAGAGAATTAAAAGAACGCCTGCTAAAATATTGCCAAAAGCACCAAAGGTTTGCGTTAGCCGACTGCTGATGACAGCTGGCAAGAGAAATTCGAGTTTGAATTTTTTAGAGGGTACCTGGATATTAAAATGCTCTTGGGTCTGGCTCAGCTGAATGGCGCTATTTTGGGGTGGTGGTACTCGGAGCGGATGAAGACCGTCGGCCGGTTGTGTGGGTGATTGATTGAAACGTTCCCGGGCAATGGCGGCTGTTTGAGGCCGTTTAGCAATGTCAGGTTCCGTTAGCCATTCTAGCCAATGGACAAATTCGGGGCTTAATCTGACCTGATCGGCAAACTGTAACCGCATATCTTTTTGCGGTAAATTGGCGGGGTGTAGCCCTGTAGCGAGGTAGATTAGTGTGGCTCCTAAACTGTACAGGTCTGAAGCTGGAACCGCTCGCCCACCAAATTGTTCCAACGGCATATAGCCATAGGTGCCCACAATCGTGATTGTGCTACCTTGTTGCGGTGCTTGAATGCCACCAAAATCTACTAGATAAAGCTGTCCAGGATTGTTGCCAGTGCGCTCTGTGAGCAACAGATTGCTCGGCTTAATATCGCGGTGAATAACGACTGGTTTACGATCATGCAAGTAATCAAGAATGTTGAGTGCTTCTTGGGCAATGTAGTGCAGGTCTTCTTCACTAAAGGTGCGACCAGTCATAATCCAGTCTTGTAGAGACTTAGCCTCTATGTAGGTCTGTACGAGTAAAAAACCTTTGCCCAAGTCTGTTTCAATATCCACAAAATCCAAGTATTGGGGAATTGCCGGATGATCTAACGACTGTAACGCTGCACTTTCCCGTTCAAAGAGTCTAAGGGTTTCCCATGTAAAGTCAACGTCAAATAGCAGCAGCTTGACGATAACGGTAGTGTCTGTCTGTAAGTCGGTGGCAACGAAGGTGCGACGTCCTGGTTTTTGGCTGAGGCGAGCGCGAATTTTATAGCGTTGGCACAGCACCTGATTGAGGAAGGGATCCATGGTATGAGGCGCTAGTCAATAATGTAGGCAATGTGGCGTAGTCCCATTGGAACTAGATACAAGTTTATAGTGCTAAATTCCAGATCGTTCGATTAACAGTCCGATAGCTGAGCAATGTTAACCACAATTTCATCGATGATTGCTCGCATGGCTGTGGCTGAGAGATCGGCATTGTTTAAGAAAATGCTAAATACCATGGGTGGATGGTCTACAGGTTGAAGATAGCCAGCCAAGGATTCATTGTTGCTTACATATCCCGTTTTGCCTTGTAGATTTCCTTGAACGGGGGTGTTCTGAAACCGGTGGATTAAGTTTCCTTGTTCTCCAGCAACGGCGAGAGACCTGCGATAGACTTCGCTATGGGAGTGGAAGGCCATCGCTTGCAGTGTATCAACCAACGTGCGAGGGGTGACTAAATTGTGTCTCGATAACCCTGATCCATCCACCATTTGATAGCTGTCTGAGTCAACGCCCAAGCCCTCTAAAATCTCTTTGACAGCCTCTGTGCCAGCTTGCGTGGCGTCGTCGTATTCTGCTGCGATTGTTCCTAAGGACTTGAGTAAGGCCTCTGCATAGAGGTTGTTGCTATCTTGGTTAATCGTTGACAGCCATTGAGAGAGTGGCGGTGATATGACTGTTGCCATCTCTGGCATTGGTCGATCGGGCCAGCTGGATGTCAGCGCGGTTAAATCTACTGGAGTGCTGGTCTGGCGCAGGCTATTCGCTAGTTGTTCCATAAAGTGCTCCCCTGGCTGGGTGATGGCAATGGCAAATGGATCTGGCCCAGCATCAACGCTGAGGTTACCAAAGACATGCAAAATGGGTTGGCTCCAATCACGACCAACGTCTGCGGTTAAAGGCTCGCCTGCTGCCACGGTGCTGGAAGTGTTGTATATTTCCCAACGAGTAGTCTGCTCTGGGGTAGCCCACTCCACCCGTAGTGGTTGGCCTACCTCTGTTGGGTATAGGGTCACCCCTAAAGCATTTTCATTTAAAATCAGACCGTTGGCTGAGGCTCCATAACCTGCCAATACATCTTCCCATTCCCAGTTGGGATGCACAGTGCGGCCAGCAAAGTAGCTGTCATATCCTAATAGCTGATCGATTTTTTTGATTCCCTGCTGGGTAATTTGCTGCGTTAGGCTCTGGAGTTGGTCGTTGCCAAACGTAGGGTCGCCTCTTCCTATGACATACAAATGGGTCTGTTCACCCTGTTGCTGGAGGTGGGCTGAGGTCTCGATTTGAAAGTCTGGGCCTAGTTGCTGGAGCGCGGCGGCAGTGGTCAGGAGTTTTAAGGTGGATGCAGGAACAAACCATTTGTCGATATTCCGTTCCAGAATGATCTGGCGTTCTGAAGGCTGAGCTGCTTGGGTTTCTATAAGTAGTCCCAGATGGGCTCGGGTGAGGTTGGGGCGGGTTGCGATCGCATCAATCTTGTCCACCAAGTCTGCCCGACAATAGCGTTGGGCAACAGCTGCTTCCCCTGATAGCCAGAGACTCAGTCCCCAGATCAAGCCGAATACCCCCTTTATGGACACACAAAAGAATGTCTGTATCCTCTGGGATGGCCCAATATCAGTCTGTTCAGGTTTCTGGACGCATTGAAGAGTCATGGCAGTTCTAAGTAAATAATGCAACCTGCTTTAAAGAGGTTAGCTAGAAAATTTACTAACACCCTGATGACAATGGATATTGTTTGAAGTCTTAGTGAAGTCGCCGTTCAACTCCGGATATAACCCGATATATCGAGCATGTTGGAGTGGTAGATGCACCCTGATTCCGAGCCCTGGAGATGCATCTTTGGGGCTCTTTCTTCTCCTTTTGGAGGGTGTAACACTCAAAACGTGTAGATTGTTCAATGCACACCGTACACTGACTTTTCGCCCTTGCACACCGTACACTGACTTGTCGCCCTTGGGAAAACTCAAGATACAAAAGTAAAGCTTGTTATCTGACATTAGAGAAGACATAACAACAATATTGCCCTTCGTACTTCTTAACGTCTCCGAGACTTTTTCCCATTATTCAGATGGCGGGCTGTTTATCCTTTAGCCTGTTCTTTAATTGCGTCAATAATTTGACCGTTCGCCTTAGGAAACGGGTAACTATCAATTTCATCCAGGGTAACCCACTTGATTTCATCACATTCAATGGGTTTGGGCTCACCGCTGATGTGGGTACAGTTAAAGACATTCAGCGTCACCTTAAAGTGGCTATAGGCATGGTCAACCGTAATTAGCCGGTCGTTGACCTCAATATCAATATCTAATTCTTCTTTAATCTCCCTCGTGACGCATTCCTCAAAACTTTCGTTAGGCTCGATTTTACCCCCAGGAAATTCCCATAGGCCTCCCAGTAGGCCTTCTTGCTTACGACGGTCAATGAGAATGCGGCCATCATTGTCGTGGATAACAGCGACACCAATTTGCTTATGGGGCAGAGGAGCACGAGATTCGGTCATGGGTAGTTCAGACTGTAGATTTTGACGGTAAGCGGTGCAGTAGCTTTGCCATGGGCATAGCAGGCACGATGGCCGATGACGGGTGCATAGGGTGGCCCCCAGATCCATAATTGCCTGGTTAAAGTCGCGGGGATGCTGTGGGTCCAAGATTTGCTCGGATAGCTGCCACAGTTCTTTCATGGCTTTTGCTGGAGGCTTTGGGAGGGCCACCAGTCGAGCTAACACCCGTTTCACATTACCATCGAGGATGGCGACAGGTTGGTTGTAGGCGGCACTGAGGATGCCTCCGGCGGTGGTGCGGCCAATACCGGGGAGTGCGATCGCATCCTCAAACGCCTCTGGAAACACGCCATCATGCTGCTTCACAATCAGTTGTGCCGTCTTGTGTAAGTTGCGAGCTCGAGCGTAATATCCCAGCCCTTCCCAGGCTTTAAGTACAGTTTGCTGGTCCGCTTTAGCCAGGTCTGCCACTGTCGGAAATAACTTTAACCAGCGCTGATAGTAAGGCAGCACCGTTTTGACCTGGGTCTGCTGCAACATGATTTCCGAGATCCAGATGGCATAGGGATCTCGGCTGCGTCGCCAGGGTAAATCACGACCTTGTTCGCCATACCAAGTCAGTAAAGCTTGCCGTAGTGCGGGGGCCGCATGCCCTAGATTGGCAGTCCCCCCAAAACTTAAAGCAGATGCCTGGGATAAGGACATCTGCTTTTGGCCATATTTACCGTCAGCACTGTCGTGCACGCTGTATTGTGTTCTCTTTGCCTCACCCACTGTGGATCAATCTTGACTGTTGTTTCTGATCCTGCCATGGGTGAGCGCATTTGCGCGATCTAGACCGCGTTATTCCTGTAGGTCAGTTTCCAGGCTACCCATCAGTGTGGTTTCCATGGCCAGACGTTGCTCAGCGCCTTTAAGGAAATAGCCACCCATCATGGCCGAAGCTAGCAAGCGACCTAGATTCTCACGGCTAGTCGTGACAGAGACATCAAATCCTTCAGAGGGTAAGCCACCCAACATCGCAATGATGTTATGTTCCATTGCCTGCATAACATCACTTGATACCGGACGCGATAGCTGTGCCACTGTCTCTGTTTCCATAGACTGCACATATTGCATCAGAGAATTGCCCTGTACAGCAGCCCCACCCATAAATTCGGAATTTGTGTTGTTAAAAGACTCGTTAGTCATGATTGCCTCACTCAAAACGTGGCTGGTAGCGGCTGTTAGGTCTTTTGCCGCTGTAATGCCAATTTAACAAAGCCATTTGAATCCTCGTAGTGAGTAGAACCGAACTGCGAGGTGGGGATTTTCTCTGGAGAGACGTTGCATGCAATGTCTGTACATCAGAATGGAACCTATAGGTTACGAATGGGGAAATTGATTATTTCTCGATAGAAGAGTGAACAATTTCCTGAGCTTAGAAACTTTGCAATGGAGAATTGGCCAGATCATAAGGGCTATTTTCATGGCCCACTGCCCATTCCCTATTCCCCATTTCCTGACAATCCATATAGCTTTGACCGACATCGCTGCTATCTAAGCTACAATTGTTAAGGTTTTTTACGAAACATCACACCGCTAGTTCTGGAAGTTCCAACCCAATGAGCCTTCCCATCCGTAACGTTGCAATCATCGCGCACGTAGACCACGGCAAAACAACCCTGGTCGATTCTCTCCTTCAGCAGTCTGGTATTTTTCGGGAAGGTGAAGACGTTCCCACCTGTGTCATGGACTCCAATGACTTGGAGCGTGAACGCGGTATTACGATTCTTTCTAAGAACACAGCCGTTCACTATCAAGACACGCTGATCAACATTATTGATACCCCTGGTCACGCTGACTTTGGCGGTGAGGTAGAGCGCGTACTCGGTATGGTAGATGGCTGCATCCTGATCGTGGATGCGAATGAAGGGCCGATGCCTCAAACCCGCTTTGTGCTTAAAAAAGCATTGGAGAAAGGTCTGCGTCCCATCGTGGTCGTGAATAAGATTGACCGCCCACGGGCAGAGCCCATGGGTGCCGTGGACAAGGTTCTGGATCTGTTTATCGAGCTGGGTGCTGATGACGATCAGTGTGATTTCCCCTATCTGTTTGCTTCTGGTTTGGCTGGCTATGCCAAAAATGAGCTAGAAGACGAAGATAAGGATATGCAGCCTCTATTTGAGGGGATTTTGCATCATGTTCCACCACCAGTCGGTGATTCTGACAAGCCTTTACAGTTGCAGGTCACTACCCTGGCTTATTCCGAATATTTAGGGCGGATTGTGATCGGTAAGGTTCACAATGGGACTATCCGTGCTGGTGAACAGATTGCGCTAGTCAAAGAAGACGGCAAGATTGTTAAGTCTAAAATTTCGAAGCTGATGGGTTTTGAAGGCCTACAGCGCACTGACATTGAAGAAGCCACCGCTGGCAACATCGTTGCAGTCGCCGGTTTTGCCGATGCCAACATTGGTGAAACCCTCACATCTGCTGACAACCCCCAAGCCTTGCCGCTGATTAAGGTGGATGAACCCACGCTGCAGATGACGTTTGCTGTGAATGACTCCCCATTTGCAGGTAAAGAAGGTAAGTTTGTTACCTCTCGTCAGATTCGCGATCGCTTAATGCGCGAGTTGGAAACCAACGTAGCGTTGCGTGTGGAAGAAACCGATTCTCCCGACCGCTTTGGCGTATCTGGTCGTGGTGAGCTTCACCTGGGTATTTTGATTGAAACCATGCGTCGTGAGGGCTACGAGTTCCAAGTGTCTCAGCCGCAGGTGATTTTCCGTGAAGTCAATGGCCAGCCCTGTGAGCCCTATGAGCAGCTAGTGATGGATGTGCCTGAAGATGCTGTGGGCGGCTGTATGGAGCGCCTGGGTCAACGTCGCGGTGAAATGCAGGACATGATGGTGGACGGCAATGGCCGTGCCCAGCTTGAGTTTGTGGTACCTGCCCGTGGTCTGATTGGCTTCCGGGGTGAGTTTATGCGCCAAACCCGTGGTGAGGGCATCATGAACCATAGTTTCTTGGATTATCGCCCCATGTCTGGTGATGTGGGTGCTCGCCGCAACGGTGTGCTGATTGCCTTTGAGGAAGGTGTGGCCACGTTCTACGCGCTGAAGAATGCTGAGGATCGCGGCATCTTCTTTATTGAGCCTGGTACTAAGGTGTACAAGGGCATGATCGTTGGGGAGAATAATCGGCCTCAGGATCTGGAGCTGAATATCTGTAAGGCTAAGCAGCTAACCAACCATCGGGCAGCGAGTGGTGATGAGCTAGTGCAGTTGCAGACACCCCAGGAAATGGGTCTAGAACGGGCGCTGGAGTATATTGCGTCGGATGAGATGGTTGAGGTAACGCCTGAGTCGATTCGTCTGCGCAAAATGCCGAAGAAGAAGCTAGCGAAGAAGCGTTAAGGGTTGGTCTGTAAGCGTCCCCTGAGCGGAGTCGAAGGGGATGTTGGCTTCGACTCTGCTCAGCCAACGGTGCTGCTCAGGCAACGGCTTCTCTGGGATGGTTACGGTTGGTAGATAAATTTGTGAAAATGCCCCGATGGTTGAGTGCCATTGGGGCTTTGTTATGTCGCACAACTTACGATTTTTGTGCCCTCATATTTTTAGAATGAAATAGCCCTACTAGTATTAAAGAATCATGCGGTTTGGTTGATGTGTGCGTTGAAAAAATTAGAGAAAAGCATCTCAAACCATATATTTGGTCATACTATGCCGCTGCATGAGTTCAAAAAAATTGTCCAAGGCACTACCCATAAACATCGTCACAATCTTGGAAAACTAACCGCCTCTGGTTTTGGTAGTGATGTTGATACTCTGTGTAATCACATTCGCTATCTCAGGGCAGGTAGTATTGGGCAATTGTTTTGGGATGAATCGTGGAAACAAGTTGTAACTGATGTAGCTGATCACATTGGTATTGAATGGTTAGCCACCCTCAAAGGACGACGCTGGAAACAATTAGAAACTCATGAAATTGAAACAGCTGTGGTCGCTAAGGTTTTTCAAGATATGTTCGACCGCCTGACTCTAGAGCAACAAGAGCAAGTAATTATGGAGACGCAGCGCAGTAGTAATGACCCCAGAGTAGAAGCTTTTTTACTTACAGGTAGTGTTATGACTGTTGCTAAGGTCAGTGGGTTTGGTGTGTATCTGATGGCCAGTACCGTACTTGGAGGGCTGACTAGCACTCTGGGTATTACTTTGCCTTTTGCTGTGTATATGGGAATGAGTCAAGCAATTGCCCTCGTGATTGGTCCAGTGGGTTGGTTAGCCCTTTTGGGCGGTCTCTCATTTACGCTTAACCAGCCCAACTGGAGTCGTCTTACTTTGGCCGTAGTTTATGTTTCAATGATTCGCAATTCTCCTGCGACAAAATAGCTCTGGTAGTAAAGTGAGCCAGTCATTTAAGGCTCTTGGTTGGTTCCTGAAACTCTTTTGTGGAAGTAGTGCGAGATTGTCACTGACCTCGATAATCTCCAAACCAAAATCAACACCCTCCGCACCCTCCAACCCCAAACCGCCATCGAACTCGATGCCCTGCTCCCCGCCATCCTCGACAAAGCCTTCAAAGGCCATGTCTAAAGACCTATCCACCCATCACCCAAATCCCATCACCCCACCGCTGAGTAAATTGCGCCTGTACTAGGCTTAAACCCAGGCTCCATAACGAGTTGAAGGTTCCTTATGGTTCAGGGGCGGGTAGCAAGCCCGATGAATTTTGAGGCTTTCCTGGATTGGTATCCAGACGATGGTTATCGGTATGAATTGATTGAGGGCGTTGTGGTTGAGATGTTGCCAACCGGTCCCCATGAAGATATCGGCGGCTTTTTGAGCGCAGAGTTCAATTTTGAAATTCGGCGAAATAAGCTACCTTATTCGATTCCTCGTACTTGTCTAGTGAACCCCCATGCAGAAAAGTACCAAATTCGATGGTTTGTAGCGGGAGAAAAGTTGGTTTCTAGGGTATTTCCTGAGTTGGATTTGACTACAGATGCCGTATTTGCGTCAGGGACCTAAATCTCATCTGGATCGATGCCGAGCGATCGCAACTTCTCTGCTAAAGCGTCAGCTCAGGTGAGATAACGGCCTTGGGGTTTCCTTCTTCGTAATAGACAAATAAATTGCCAGACACATAAACGCTGCCACGGCTTTTAAAGTAAAGTCTGAGGGCTTCAACGCTATAAAACAAATAATCGCGAGTAGCGTCACTTTTCGCTATTGGCTGGCCGTCGGACTCAGGATATGTAACGTTGTGTAGCGTAGAGCGGGGATTAGGCATGGTTAAATCGCTCAGAAGCCATCTATGGTGTCATTAGTTTAACCTAATTACTTAGGGCATCCTGAAGCGCAGAAAGGTAGCCAATCGTTCTTTTCGAGCATAGTTGATGTTTTTATTAAAACGTTTATCTCATTGGATGGAAGCCAACTGGGTGACCCCTGCCTATAGTGGTTGGGTGCTGCTGGGGATTACGCTATGTTTTTTCGGCGCGGCAACTAACACCATGGCAGGTTGGCTGTATGTGATTAGTGGCATCATGATTGCCTTATTGTCGGTGTCGTCGATTTTGCCGCAGCGAGCGTTGCATGGGCTATCTGTGGCTCGACAAATGCCGCGTCCTGTCTCGGCAGGAGAGGCCCTAGCTATGGTGGTGACGCTGAAAAATGCCACTGCTTCCCCTAAGAGTTTGCTCCAGATGCAAGACCTTGTACCTGCTAAGTTAGGGTCTCAGCCGACCCATGCCATTGCCAGTTTGCAGGCGCGATCGCAACACACTTGGCGTTACGAAATTCCAACTGAAAAGCGAGGTATTTATACCTGGCCTGATGTCCGTCTACGAACGGCGGCCCCTTTAGGATTGTTCTGGTGCAGTCGTTTGCATGCCGCTCACGCAAAGGCTGTCGTCTATCCTCAAATACTGCCCTTAGAGCGTTGTCCAGTCATCGACTCCTTGGGCGATGAAACAGGACGGCGGCAGCTGCAAAAAACGGCCATCAATGCCAGTGGCACGGAAGGTATCACTCGTGCTCTGCGCCCCTATCGCTGGGGTGACCCCACTCGATTAATCCACTGGCGCACCAGTGCCCGCTACGGAGAACTGCGGGTGCGCGAGCTAGAGGTGTTAACCAGTCACCAGAGTTTAATTATTGCCTTAGATACCTCTGAGTCATGGGATATTGATAGTTTTGAACGAGCCGTAATCGCAGCAGCATCACTCTATCACTATGGTCAGCGCCAAGGTCTGGCGACTCAGTTTTGGAGTTCCAGGACGGGGCTAGTGCATGATTCAACAGCGGTTTTGACGGTGTTGGCAGGCATTCAACTAAACGATGTCGGTAATCAAAAATTGCCAGCCCCACCCATCATATGGCTGACAGCGCAAGCGGGTAAACAATTGCCCCGCAACAGCGCTGAAGTTTTGTTTTTATCAAAAACTGCCGCCCACTCTAGTGAGTATCTTCCCAATGAAAGCGAGATTTCTGGCTTGGTGATTAATCCTGTCGATGATCTACAACAGCAATTACAAAATAATCTGAATGCCAGTCCAACAGTTTAAAAAGCGCCTTCATTACTCATATGCCCAGGCGAATGGACGATGGATTGTAGTTTGATATGTCAGATCTGGCGGCTCTTTTCTGGAGATTCTTTTCAACTAAGAGTCTCTTTCGTAGGTTCTTTTCTTTGATAATTTCTTGTATATATTAAACAGTTTCTAATGCATTGACTAAACTGGAACTATAACAAATGGTGATGTTATGGCTCAGCTTAAAGCTCGTCGTCCAGAGAATGTAGAAGGTGACTTTTTTGTTGATACTACGTGTATCGATTGCGATACCTGCCGCTGGATGGCTCCTGAGGTGTTTGGTCGAGATGGAGAGATGTCGGCGGTGCATGCTCAACCGACAACTACAGAGCAGCGGATTCAAGCGTTAAAAGCATTGTTGTCGTGTCCTACCGCATCGATTGGGACGGCGGCTACACCCAAGGATATTAAACAGGCCCAGGAGCAACTGCCGGATCTAATTGAGGACAATGTTTATCATTGTGGCTATCATTCCGAGAAATCCTATGCGGCGGCCAGCTATTTTATTCAACGGCCTGAGGGAAATGTTCTGATTGATTCTCCTCGGTTTACCCCACCTTTAGTAAAACAATTGGAGGCTATGGGTGGGGTGCAATACCTCTATCTCACCCATCGGGACGATGTGGCGGATCATGCTAAGTTTCAGGAGCATTTTGGGTGCGATCGCATTCTCCACCAGGACGATATCACCAGCGATACCCAATCCGTCGAAATTCAGCTTAAGGGACAGGACCCTTACCAACTAGCACCAGATATCACCATCATGCCCGTCCCTGGCCACAGTAAAGGCCATACCGTACTGCTGTATCAGAACAAATTTCTGTTCACAGGCGATCACCTGGCCTGGTCGGCTTACCTGGAGCACCTCTACGGTTTCCGGCGTTATTGTTGGTACTCCTGGGATGAGCAAATCAAATCCATGAAGCGCCTGACCGATTACTCGTTTGAATGGGTTCTGCCGGGGCACGGTCGTCGCTTCCACAGTAGTAACATGGCAAGCGAGTTGCAGACATGTATTGAGTGGATGGAAACAGCCTAAGACGCTTACAACTAAAACCCATCCACTCATCTACCCATTCACCGATCCACCGATCCACATCAGACTTTGATGTCTATGCCCCCTAACTCGATTGCTGAGTCGGCCTTAGCAAGATGTCATGGACCTGTACATGGTCGGGTTGGCTGAGGACATAGCCAATGGCATTAGCAATGTCATTGGGCTGGAGTACCGGAAATTGATTGTAGACCTGTTGAGCTTGTTCTTGACTGCCGGAGTATTTTTCGGCAAACTCGGTTTCCACAAAGCCAGGGCTGATGGATGAGATGCGAATGGCGCTGCCGTCTGCTCGGAGCTCCTGACGTAGTCCTTCTGTGAGGGCACGTACGGCAAACTTAGAGGCGGAGTACATGCCGCTGCTGGGAACTCGATGGCCTGACATGGAGCTGATGTGGACAACATGACCCTGGTCTTTGCCAAGGTTTTGCATTAGCTTAATGGCTTCGCGGGTGCAGATGGAAAGGGCAATAACGTTAACATCAAGAGTTTCGCGCCATTTTTCGGTACTGCCGCTGGTGAGGGATTCTTGATAGCCGAGACCAGCGTTGTTGATCAGCACATCGAGGTGGTTAAAGCGGGTTGCGATCGCGCTAAACCAGGCCAAAATTTGGGATTCATCGCGCAGATCAACGCTTTGAGTTAACACTGCGGCCCCATGTTGCTGCGATAACGTATCGGCTAGTTCTGTCAGACGCTGCTGACGACGGGCACACAAGGCTAAGTCATATCCATCCGCCGCTAGGCGAGTGGCAATAGCACTACCAATACCGCTAGAGGCTCCGGTAATAGCGGCGACAGGCCGGTTAGTCATAGTAATTATAGAAATGATTTATGAACCTTTTTGATGTTGTGAACGGAAGCGTCCGCTGTCAAACCTGAGATGCTTGAGGTGTTTGGTTTTGCGACCCGCTCTAAATAAAATTATCTACATAAAAAGCCATGTACACCCATGGGGCTAACCCTATTTCCCGCTCCTTTCACCACTCATTAACCTTCGGCGAAGATCTTATCCCCACTTCAAACTGCGCCTAGTTTATGAGAATATTATATATAAGTATTTACATAAAACGTTTTTCTCCGCAGGAGGTTCGGTAATGGACATTGATTTCCGGGTTGTAGCTGTACTTGCTCCCATTGCCCTAGCTGCGGGCTGGGCTGGTTTTAACATTTTCCAAGCTGCACTGGGCCAGATTCAATCCATGTTTGGCGAAGAATAAAGAAAGCCCTTTTCGTAACGAAAAGTTATCGAATTACTCATATAAGCTGCCTTCTCCTGAGAAGGCAGCTTTTTATTGATGCTGACACAGGGTTAATTAGAGGCCTGTATTGAAATGACAGCTTTTTCAGATAGGGTCAACGCTTCAGCTACTTGTTGAGTGGTTAGTCCCATGGATAGTAACTTAAGAACGGCTGCATTTCGAGTTTTCTCAGCCTGTTCTGCTCGTTGGCGCTCTTGGGCAGATAGCTCGCTGCCCCAAAGCAGTAACTGTCCCTGGGTATCCCACCACCGTAGCCAATAACCTGAACGATTTTCACGAATACCTTCCCACACTCCCAGGGAAAGACCCATATTTTCTATCAAGTAGCCATTCTGGTTATCAGGCATCTGTAGTTGATACCCATTGGCGTCATCCAGACGATAGACTTCGAGGCTACCATTGGTCGGCTCAAAGATGATGTAATAGGGCACTTTGAGAATGCTCTCATAGTAGAACCATTTACCCGGTGGATAGGTGGCTTTAATGGAGTATTCACCTCCCTCGGTAGCTGACAGAAACTCCATCACCACTGTGGGCGGATCACCTTCTAGATATGGGGTATAACTTCGTTCGATATCTGCTCTAGGTACGGTGATGTGGGGAATAAATGCCCAATCAGGAGCTTTGACTACGGTTTTGTCATTGACTGTGGCACAGAGACCATAGTTGGTTGTTATCAGGGCTGTTTCCGAAATCCGACCAGCAATAGAAAGACTTTCACTCAACGCAGCGGCAATAAAGGGTTGGCTGATATTGTCCACAGGGTCATCCGGTAGAACATAATGCTTGGGTAGCTTTTCCCAACGAATGCTCAGTTTGGTGGACGTGGCAACCATAGGTTTCGGGAATTCAAACGCTAGCCTCAGTATATTGTAGGTTCATTTGTACTTGTTTTTGATGACCCCCTAACTTCACTTGTTTGCTTAGGGCATTGGCAATTGCCTCAGCTGCTCCATAATTTGAGCAAAGGCAACACCCCGATGGCTGTGGGTTTCTTTTTGTGGGTCGCTCATTTCAGCAAAGGTTTTACCCTGGCTCGGGACGTAAAAAATAGGGTCGTAGCCAAAACCGTTGCTACCCTTGGGCTCAGTCAGAATTTCCCCAGGACAGATGCCTTCTGTTTCGAGGGAGATGGTGCCATCGGGGCGGGCGAGGGCCAGGGCACAGACAAACTGAGCACTACGGTCCTCATTGCCGCTTAACTCCCGCAAAACTCGATTAATGCGATCCTGGTCATCCTTGCCATAGCGGGCTGAATAGAGACCTGGTGCACCGTTTAAGGCATTAATTTGCAGCCCTGAGTCATCGGCAATGGCCCACTGGTTGGTTGCGATCGCAACTTCCCTTGCCTTGAGCCGCGCATTCTCAATAAATGTTATCCCTGTCTCATCCACATCAATTTCTTGGGGCTTTAGCTGCAAATCCCAGCCCAGGGGTGTCAGATACACCTGCATTTCTTTGAGTTTGCCAGGGTTACCCGTAGCGACGATGACGGTAGGCATAATGATGTGCGAGTCTCCAATGTGCGTTCATTTTAACCACGGTATTTAACCACGGTAGGGGCGGTGTCTTGTACCTGCCCGGAACCTGGTAGCGTAATCCATGACACGCCTATTGGTTCAAAACGCCTTGGATAATCGCCCCAACTATTGGCAGCTGCTGCCCTACATTCGTCGTCAGCAGGCAATCTTAATTCCTGCCTTTATCTGCACCCTGATTTTCACCATTTACTGGCCAATTCTTGCCAAGCTAGGTGGTCTGGCTATTTCCACCCTGGTGCAGGGACAAGTTGCGGCCTTTGGTAAAGTTGCTGCGCTTACCCTGATCGGTTTGCTCATCCAAAAAGCGGCTCAGTATGGCCAAGACTCCCTCATGGCGAAAGCTGCATTTCGTGTTGCCCATCAGCTGCGTACCCGTGTCTATGGCCATCTGCAAACCCTCAGTCTGACCTACTTCGAACAAACTAAAACGGGCGATCTGGCCTATCGCTTGACCGAAGATGTGGATCGCATTGGCGAGGTTGTCTACAAGCTATTCCACGATTTTGTGCCCTCTGCGCTACAGCTGGTGGTGGTGTTTGGCTACATGATCTATCTCAACTGGCAGCTAACGGCGACGGCGTTGATCCTGATTCCGTTGCTGGCAGTCTTATCTGGCTGGTTTGGCGAAAAGATGCTGACCGCTGCCCGTCGCAGTCAGGACAAAGTTGCCGATCTCTCTTCTCAGGTGGCGGAAGTTTTTAGCGGTATTCGCTTAGTTCAAGCCTTTGCAGCTGAAGACTATGAAATTGATCGCTTTGCTAAGGCCTCCGCCAACAATCGTGATGCCCGCTATTCTGTGGCTTGGTTGCAGGCAGTACAGTTTCCGGTTGTTGGGTTTCTCTATGCCGGCATGATTGTGATTTTGTTGCTTGTCGGTACCTGGCAGATTAGCCTTGGCAATTTGGCCCGTGAAGGGTTTGGCACCTATGTGATCAATGCGTTACTGCTGATTGATCCGGTCAACCATGTGATTCAAAATTTCAATGAGTTTAAGCAAGGGGAAGCGTCCGTAGACCGTGTGCTAGAGCTGTTGCGGTTCAAGCCCTCAGTGCAGGATGAGCCCCATGCAAAATCGCTGCCGACGGTTGCAGGGAAAGTGGACTATCGCGATGTTAGCTTTGCCTATGAAGCCAACCAGCCGGTGTTAGATGCGGTGAACCTTTCTGCAGAACCTGGCCAAACTATTGCTTTGGTGGGCCTATCAGGGGCCGGCAAAACTACTTTAGTCAATCTGTTGCCGCGTTTTTATGATGTGGCCACGGGAGAGATTTTGCTTGATGGTATCAACGTGCGTCAGGTGACACTACAAAGTCTGCGTCGTCAGATTGGGATTGTGCCCCAGGAAAACGTTTTGTTCTCTGGGACGATTGCCGAAAATATTGCCTTTGGTCAACAAGACTTTAATCTGGCAGAGGTGGAAGCTGCGGCACGGGTTGCCAATGCCCATGGATTTATTAGCCAGTTCTCCCAGGGGTACCACACCTGGGTGGGGGAACGGGGCGTGAATTTGTCAGGGGGGCAGCGGCAGCGAATTGCGATCGCACGAGCCGTTTTATTTGATCCAAAGATTCTAATTCTAGATGAGGCAACTTCTGCCCTCGATGCAGAGTCAGAGTCGCTAGTGCAGGAAGCATTGGAGAGGTTAATGCATGGACGGACCGTGTTTGTAATTGCCCATCGACTGGCGACCGTAAGACGGTGCGATTGCATCCTAGTCATGGAAAAAGGTCGTATTATCGAATCCGGAAACCACGCTGAACTGTTACAGCAATCGGGACGTTACGCCAGCTTCTATGCCAAGCAGTTCCAGACATAAACCAAGTATGTGATGATAACAATGCATTTGTAAAACTTCACAAATGCATTGGGTTTTGGTTTTTTTACCTCACTAGTTCAGTGTTGCCGAAAAAACGAGCGAATTATCTGGTATTGGATCACTGGGAAGGGTGTCCTTATTTAAGGAGTTATGGCAGGCAGTCGTCGTTACCAGGTCATCAAACAAATAGGCGGGGCTAGCATGGCTGCCCTGACCCAGGATAGTCGTATTTGCCATAATCCTTTTTGGAGCAGTCGCAGTCTTCAGTATCAATGCTCACGGCGTAAAGCATTGAAGTTCTTAGGTGTGTCAACCGCAACGGCTGTAGTGACCGTAGGCTGTAAAAATGCAGCGGCGACCATCACACCTACGGGACAACCTTTAAAAAGCCGAGGCTTGAAGACAGTTCAAGTCGATTCGAATGGCCAGATCACTGCGGAACCGTCTATCAGGGTTGATTACTTTGATGAGCCTCTTCTACGTCGGCAGTTGCGTAAAGTGCTACCTCTCCGCATGGTGCAAATACCGGCTGGCGAGTTTCTAATGGGGTCTCCACCATCCGAGCCTAAACGTGAAGAACAAGAAGGGCCTCAGCGTTCGATCCAGGTGCCTAGCTTTTACCTGGGGGCCTTTGTGATTACCCAGCGACAGTATGAGGCTGTCATGGGCAACAATCCGTCGTACTTTACAGATGATCAAGGCGAAGATGGGGCCGATTTGCCAGTAGAGCAGATTACCTGGGACGATGCGGATATATTTTGCCAGCAACTGAGTGAGCTGACGGGGCGTAACTATCGATTACCCAGTGAAGCTGAGTGGGAATACGCCTGTCGTGCTGGAACAACAACCCCATTCTCTTTTGGTGAAGCCTTAACAACAGAAATTGCTAACTTTTTTGCAGACTTCTCCTTTACTGAAAACTATGAAGAGAACTATCGCAACAACCCAGTAAAAGCTGACAGCTTCTGGCCCAATGCTTTTGGCCTATACAACATGCATGGCAATGTTCATGAATGGTGTTCCGATGATTATCACGAGAGTTATGAAGGTGCTCCAAGCGATGCTAATAAATGGCTGTCGGGTAATGCGACTGCTTCTAAGGTAATGCGCGGTGGCTCATGGTTTAACGATACGCACTTCTGTCGATCAGCTGCCCGTGATAAAAACACTCAAGTGGGGCGTAGCAATTCCTGTGGCTTTCGAGTGGTGTGTGAGCCTAAACGCTAGGTTAAGCTGAAAAAAGAGTCAAAACACCTGCGTCGTTATTGTCAAATTTATTATCCTGTATGTTTCTGATCTATGGGGAGATCTTGGCGTAAGGTTCTCAACCCTTATGTCTAAAAAGCGAGAAAGGTTCCCAAGAAAATCTTAGAAACCTTTTTGGACCCTTTAGATGCAGACCATAACAGTGTTGGTTATGCAGCTATGGCAGGGTCATCTCCAAGAATGTCTTCGGGAGATCTCAAATCTTCCACCAGTTCTTGAATGTGAAGTGGTGGTGGCGGTGTCAATCGGGAAACAACAAGTGTCACTATCAGATTAAGAATCATACCCAAGGTGCCAATACCCTCAGCGGAGATATTAAAGAACCAGGTGGGCATGCCGAAGAATTTCACACCGATAATGTAGAACGAGGTGAAAATCAGACCGACAAGCATACCTGAGATCGCACCTTCACGGTTAGTGCGCTTGTCAAAAATACCCAAGATAATCGCGGGGAAGAAGCTGGCTGCGGCTAAGCCAAAGGCAAAGGCTACCACCTGACCGACAAAGCCAGGCGGATTAATGCCAAAATATCCGGCAATTACCAGGGCAAACCCTACCATCACACGACCTACAAACACCCGTTTCTTTTCTGAAGCTTCTGGATTAATCAGTCGATAGTAGACATCATGGGCGATGGAGCTAGAAATCACTAGCAATAAACCTGAGGCCGTTGATAGGGCAGCGGCAAGACCACCAGCGGCAACCAAGGCAATTACCCAAGGTGCTAATTTAGCCACCTCTGGTGTGGAGAGCACAATGATGTCGCGATCAATGGTGATTTCATTGCTGGTTTCCTCAGAAGTGAGCTGAAACCGACCGTCCTGATTTTTGTCGTTAAAGGCTAACAGGCCCGTGTTTTCCCACTTTTGTGCCCAGTCCAGCTGTTGTACTTCTTCAACAGTGGCATTGTGCAATGTGTTGACCAGGTTATAACGGGCAAACATCGACAACGCAGGTGCTGTTGTGTAAAGCAAGGCAATAAACAACAAGGCCCAGCCCGCAGAGAATCTTGCTGAACGCACGTTCTTAACTGTGTAGAAGCGCACGATTACATGGGGAAGACCGGCGGTGCCCACCATTAAGGCAATAGTGATGGCCAGCACATCCAACATAGATTTGTTGGCAAAGGCCTGGGTGTATTCGGCAAAGCCCAAATCCACCTGGATTTGGTTTAGTTTGGTGCTGATGTCGCCAAAGGTCATGGCGAACTGGGGAACAGGATTACCGGTGAGGAGGAGTGCGATCGCAATCGCCGGAATCATGTAGGCAATAATCAGCACATAGTATTGGGCAACTTGCGTCCACGTAATACCCTTCATGCCACCCAGAACAGCAAAAAAGCCGACAATCAACATGCCGATAAACACGCCTGTGTTTACATCCACCTGTAGGAAGCGGCTAAAGACGATACCGACCCCCCTCATTTGGCCCGCGATATATGTGAGCGACACAAAGATCGCGGCTACCACAGCTACCAGACGAGCCCATTTGGAATAGTAGCGATCACCCACAAAATCAGGCACTGTGTACTTGCCAAACTTCCGCAGATAGGGCGCTAGCAACAACGCCAGAAGAACATAACCACCGGTCCAACCCATCAAATAAATCGAACCGTCATAACCCATAAACGAGATGAGACCCGCCATGGAGATAAACGATGCTGCCGACATCCAGTCAGCGGCAGTAGCAGCCCCATTGGCAAGAGCGGGAATACCTTGCCCAGCCACATAAAAGCCTTTACTATCACGAACGCGAGAACGCCATCCGATGTAGATATACATCAGGAATGATGCAGCGACAAACAAGCCCGTCCAAACCTCAGTTGGCATGTTCCCTCCTTACATCATGCTCAGCAATACTTGCATGACGTTTATTAAGTTGTTGAGCTCGATAATGCTTGTCGAGTTTATCCATCTGATAGGCATAGACAAAAATCAGCACCACAAAGGTGAGAATTGAACCTTGCTGCGCAATCCAGAATCCAAGCGGTAGACCAAAAAACTGAATCTGATTGAGGATGTCTACCAACAAAATGCTGCAGATTAGGGATACAAATCCCCAAACCGCCAGTAGCGCCAGAATAAGGGTAATGTTGGCACGCCAATAAGCATGCCTTTGAGCAGGATCTCTCATACGTTGAAAACTTTAGATTGGTTAAGAAAAGAACGGTTAATTGCCCCAATCTTTTCTAGTGTTCTTGATTTAAGCAGGTTCCTGTCCCAAATTTACTTTTGGTTATTTAATCTTCAACATTTCTAATAAACGACACAACAAGATGGTTTTATGATACCTGTTATGCGCTCGAAGGCGAACTATACAGACAGGTTGACTTATCTGTTGACTTATCTCTTGAGATTTCTATTGCAGCCGCTTATTGTAGCCCCTTGCTGTATCGCCAATGCCAGGGTTCATCTTCTCCTGCCGGATTACCCTGGGGATATGACAGCTCAAAGCCATAGTTTTTTGCATATCGCTTCAGCCAGCGATATGCATCGGTCTGCTTAAAACTAATGTCCCAGTCAGTACTCTCATCAGCGTTTTTGTCGCCAATGGCTACTGCATACCCAGTATGATAATCACTTTTTTTAAGCCACTGATTAACATCTATATCTGTTCTCCCTTGAAGCCGTCGGCGTTGTTCAGATAACGAGAGATATCCTGCTAAAGGAAGTAGTTCAACACCTTCGTTTTTGGCCGCAGCCACCATGCTCCAAAAAGCGTCTACCATATCAGGTCTGGCTTGAATGCTGCCGTCGTCTAGCAGGGCTACCAACTCTCCTCGTTTGGCTTCATCATAACCTCTTGGGGCGGCGGTCACAGTATCCCATTTTCGACTGATGTTATAGGCGGCCCATTGATACCCTTTGACGCCAAACCCGAGCACGATCAAAACTGCTGTGACAAAACCTATGACTTTTAAAATAATCTTAGGTGGGATTAATTTCACAGGTTTTGTTGTCGGTTTAGCATCTACCGGTGGTAAGACGCCCGCCGCAACATGGGTTGGCAGGCGGCTATCTTGCCCAACGCGAATGCCTGTAATTGTTCTTTCAAGCGCTTTGAGAGCTTCGACCGCAGTCTTATAGCGGTTTTTGGGATTAGGCTCTATGAGTCGTTTAATAAAGGTTTCAAGGGCTGGACTAATAGTCTCATTAGCCCATTGCACCTGATGCGTGATGGGATGAATATTTAATTGTTGTGGATGAATGTTGGTGAGTGCCGCAATCACTACCATGCCAACGGAATAGAGATCACTGGCGTAGCAGGGTTTACCCCGTGCTTGTTCGGGAGAAGTATAGCCCGCTGTACCAACTTTGACCGTGGTTGTTATCTTGCCGTTGTGATCGATCTGACTGTTGCTTAGGGTTTTGACCACCCCAAAATTGATCAGGCAGATGTCGCCGTTATTGGTTTGGCGAATCAAATTGGCTGGCTTAATATCGCGATGAATGGTTCGATGCTGATGAACAAATGCCAGCACAGTCAAAATATCCTTCAACAATTTTGTGACGTAGCTTTCGTCTAGTCGGTTGCTTGTCTTGATTTCTTGTCGCAGGTCATGGCCATGGATCATTTCTTGAGCAATGTAGAACTTATTGCCCTCATCGAAGTAAGCCAGGAGCTTCGGAATACGAGAATGTACACCTATTTTTTCTAAGGTGTTGGCCTCTTGGCGCAACATTCCTAAAACTTTGGGGCTAGTGTGGATCAGCTGCTTAATTACGCATTGGGGGTGACTGGGCTGGTGATGGTCAATTGCCCGATAGGTAATGCCATAGCCACCTTGATCCAGAACTTCTAGTATTTCAAAACGATGGGCAAGCTTCATGGTGAGTAGGCTTTTCTGTCTAGGTCTGCAAGGTGGCTATATTTAGGATGGGCATGGCTGATCCTCGGTATGGTTACGTCTATCCAATTTGAGCTAGTGGCAAGTTTTATAGATCGATTTATCCTTTGAATCAGCAATGGCGCGGATGCATTCACTAACATTGTCCGTTGAACATTACCAGGTGGCCTTTAACCCATAGAATTCTTTTAGTCTCCAATTAGTCTGTTATGCCTTAACTCAAGGTACGGTTCTGGTTGGAAAATTGGTTTGAGCCGTTGTCTATAGAGAGCTATTTTCCATGGTTGGTCGCTGTAAGCATGTATTCCCGTTAGCATTGTTCGCTTCCATTGCAACTGTTATAGGTAAAGATGCCATTAACCAACCACTACAAGCACAGCCTGGTCCCATCATTGTTTGCAGTTATGACCCTAGTACAGGTGCGCCTAATCCATTGGGAATGCGGACGTTTATCACCCTAAGGGAAGCTGAGGGGACAACCGAAGTATCTTATGAGCAATTGGGGACATTTGTTCCTGGTCCCGTAGAAGCTGTTCTTACCTCAGAGCGAACATTGGTGTTCCCAAATCAGTCTATTGATCGGGTGCGACAGCTGTTGCTAACCAATGATACGTACTATCAAGAATTGGTTGGATTTGATGATCCAGAAGGGTTTGCGCCCGTTAATAGTACGTTGATTTGTCGTGCTGAGACGGTTGCTCGTCCAGTGGCTCGTCCTGAGCCCCGCCCGCCCGCTGCGGCAGAACTACCTGATCTCAGTGGTACTCGATCTCGTTCAGAGCTGCCTGATCTGGATAGTCCAGCCCCCAGTGGTGCTACTGGTAGCTCTACTGGTAGCCCTGCTGCTACACCCCCGACGTTTTATGACACGATTGCTGGCCTTGCTGATGGTAATTATCGGTATGTTTCAGGGGCCGCTGAGGATCGGGCCTATTCTGAGCAGGAGTTACTGAGTCGAGGTGGCGTTCTGTTTGTTTTTCGCAAGACAGGCGATGAGATTATTGGGTCCTATAGTTACATTGATGGCGAAGCTATCTGTGTAACTGGCCGAGTTAGTGGTAACACGGTGAGCGGGCAAGCCTATCCGTTTGATGGTGTTACCCGTGACTTGGGCGAAGACTTTACTTTTTGGGGACCGGCTACATTTCTGCGGGTGCGTCGTACCCGTGGTGATGAAGGTAAGCGCTATTACGCTAGCGCTACCCTGGAACTCAATGATTTTTCTCGTATAAATGCCGGGCCTTCCTTACCACCCAGCAACTGCCAATAGATATTTATTTGTTTTGGAGGGTAGTTGCTGTCGGCCCTCCTTACGTTTCAATTAATTGGTCAAGATTTTGTTGCATTTGGTCGACAACTTGCCCATAGCATTCTTGAACATATGCCTTGTCCTGGGCAGCGGCACGACCTGTGCGTTCAAACATAATGGGAGGACACACACGGGTTTGGATTTGGTTGGGCCATGGAATATGGGGCAAGG
The DNA here is from genome assembly GCF_032906605.1 of Leptothoe sp. LEGE 181152. Lineage (NCBI taxonomy): Bacteria > Bacillati > Cyanobacteriota > Cyanophyceae > Nodosilineales > Cymatolegaceae > Leptothoe > Leptothoe sp. LEGE 181152. The sequence continues at coordinate 388,173 of NZ_JASATU010000032.1, read as the reverse complement.
GGCCAAGGGCCAAGCCCCAGGGGAGCCCTAGATAAATTGGAAAAACTTCTGGGTCGATGTCTTGAAACCAGGGTAGAAGACCTTGCTGGTTAAGCCATTTGGCTTGTTCGTAGCAGTTTTCCAGAACTATAAAAGTGTCGTGGGCACCTGTGGAAATCACCGGTACGATGGGGACTCGCTCCCTGAGGGCAAGTTTGATAAAACCGGTACGTCCCATCAGTTGGATTTGGTGTCGCTCGCGGTGGGGACGAAAGACGTCTTGGGCTCCACCTGGAAAAACCAGGACGCTGGCCCCGCGTTGGAGAGCTGCGATCGCAAACTTAGGTTGAGCCGGTACAGCACCACATTGACTAGCCAGCTTTGCCAAATCAGGATTCACCTGCCAGATTTTGGCATGCATCAGGCCATACATCGGTCGCTCGTAACCAAAGCGGCGAAACCAGTCCACCATCATCATTAATAGATCAGGGGCCGCCAGTCCGCCATTGTGAGAGCCAACAAATAGAGCCTGTTTGGGTACATGGTGCCAGCCATCGGTACGGGTACGAAAGTAATGGTTGTAAAACCATTCCCACTTGGGCATTAACGATGCGATTACTTGAGGATCACGTTCTGACAGCGCTGATTCAATGTCATAGCTGCTACCGGGCATAGACTCATGTTAATTAGGGCAGCCCTCAGCCTACCGAAGATTTACCAACATACTTATCAAGATTTGATAGATGAGGAAAAAAGTCCTGAGTTGTGTCAATTAATCAGGATATTGAAGTACTTCAGCCTACACAATGCTAGTTGGCATGCTCCCATGTTGGGTGCATACAAAAAGGGCCCCCACCGAAGTGGGAGCCGCAGTAAGCGTTATTCCTTAATGACTTAATTGTGCCAGGGAAATTTAGTCTGAGTTGTGACGATGATCATGCCCTGGTCGTGTTTAAGTTCATATCCCAGTACTGATCTATTCGGTATCATTATTGTCAAGGGTTTGCAAAGAGTTTCGACCACCTAAAAAAGATTTACCATATAGATACTAGCGCTGTGAATACGACGTTAGTGCAGATCTATTGTCTAGGGACGCACACCATGGAATTGCTCAACCGTTTGCTAGGTCGCACCCCTGATACTGTAAAGGCAAATGTGGAAATCTATACATGGCAGATCTGCCCCTACTGTATCCGCGCCAAGCTACTGCTGTGGTGGAAAGGGGTGAATTTTACGGAATATAAAATTGATGGTGATGAGGCAGCCCGTGTCAAGATGGCGGAACGGTCTAATCAGCGCCGCAGTGTGCCTCAGATTTTTATCAATGATCATCACGTTGGTGGCTGTGATGACCTGTATGCTCTTGATAGCAAAGGCCAGCTCGATCCCCTCTTAACCCAAGTGGCATAGGGTGAGAATTGGGATTCAACGCTTTTAGGAACAGAACAATTGGCAGATTTTCGCATCGGCTGTGCCGTATGGGCTTATAGGGAATGGCTCGGAGATTTTTATCCGAAGGGCAGTCGTGCTAGCGATTTTTTGCGTCTCTATGGCGATCGCATGACCTGCGTTGAAGGCAATACCACTTTCTATTCAATTCCGACATCAGAGACGGTGCAGCGCTGGGCTGAAAATACGCCTGATGCATTTCGGTTTTGTCCAAAACTGCCTCGTACAGTAACCCACAGTGGTGAGTTAATGCCGCAACGGTCTGCTGCTGTGGATTTCCTCACCTTGATGCAGGGGCTGGGGCCAAAGCTGGGGCCAATATTTGCACAGCTGCCGCCGAGATATAGCCCCAGATTGTTTGCAGACTTGTCTAAGTTTGTGGCGAGCTGGCCTCATCAGCAATGTCCTTTATCGTTAGAAGTCCGTCATTTGGATTGGTTTAAATCTCCTCACTTAGAGCGGCTAGACGAACTATTAACTCGATGGAGTGTAGGTCGAGTCTTGTTGGACACTCGTCCGATTTATACCTGGAGTAATCCAGCAGAGGACCCGCAACTACGCTCTGAACGCAAAAAGCCTCGGGTTCCTTTGCTGCCAGCAGCGACTGCCCCATTGGTGCTGGTGCGCTACATCAGTCACCCTGATCTGGATCGCAATCGTGATTTTTTAAAAGGCTGGGTGCAGCAGGTAGGAGATTGGTTAGCTCAAGGTATCTCGGTTTATTTTTTTGTACATTGTCCCCACGAAGCAAAGTCACCAGCCATTGCTCGCTATTTTCAGGAGCAGCTAGAAAAAGCAGGTGTGGATGTGCCGCCGTTGCCTTGGTCGTTGATTCAATCGCCACCTCAGCAGTTAGGATTGTTTTGAAGAGGCAGAGCCCAAGAGACTCTCACGAAATCAATGATTTAGAACTTTGCGAGTCTCTCAGTATTTTCAAAGATCTTATCGATATTTGGGACGATAAACGTGAAAGTCGATGAGTATACAGACGACGTGTGAAAACTTACTATATCTTTCTCCTAAAGCTCAGCAGGATTAATCTCCTTCTCTTGTAGTGAGTTTTTAAGCTTGGCTAATACTACATCAGGTGTGTCAGCTCATTTAGAAGAATTATCTCAACCCCAATAACAGTTATTGCTGAAGGCTATAAATAATAACAGCTATGTGCGCAGCAAACTGCTGTTGACGTAGCCTCTCCTGTGGAGATATGCATTCAGCAGTTTGGCATACATGCCCAACCTGTTCAAAGTCTAGGTTGACGTGTCATGTTACAGCTTGAAAGGACAGTCAGCGTAATTTAAGGTTGTATACATCTTTTCCAATACAGTTCTAGAACCTACTTCGGTCTGGCAATTTCTTAGTGGTTTCTAAAATGACTAAGAAAAAGGGGACTAGATAGTCCCCTAAGGTTCCTTGAAACAAAACTTGTATGTCACTCGCTATTGTACAGATCAAATCCCACTTTGAACCACTGAATTTGCTTGATTTTTGGGTTTTTTATTTACATGTAAAATTGCCTAAAAAAATACGTGTCCCTATATAGAACGTCCCAAAAAGCTCCAGGGAAATGACGGATTTCTCTCGTTACCCTATGTGCTTTTTTTAACACCAAAAGCCATTGATTAATTGTGGCCATTGACTTGGCGTTGTACTGCTAATTCAATGGCAAGGTCGATAGCCGCTACCATGCTATCGGGTCGAGCTATACCTTGACCAGCGATGTCAAAGGCGGTGCCATGATCGGGGGAAGTGCGAATAAAAGGCAGACCAATGGTGGTATTTACGGCTTGGTCAAACGCCAACATTTTGACTGGAATCAATCCCTGGTCATGATACAAAGCCAAGTAGCCATGGTGGGCCTGTTGTTCCAAATGATGCCAGGCTTTTGCTGGGCTTACCCACAGTGTATCTGGTGGTACTGGACCTTCTAAAGTTACATGGGGAAATCGCTGTCGTTGACTGTTGAGCCAAGGAATTAGCCAGTCTATTTCTTCTCGACCGATTTGCCCTTGTTCACCGCTGTGGGGGTTGAGACCTGCGATCGCAACCTTTGGGTTCTCTACCCCAAAATCCCGTTCTAAACATTTTAATAGTAGTTCCAGTTTCAAGGTCAGCACCTCAGGTGTCAGCACCTCAGGCACCTGACGCAGAGGGATATGGGTGGTTGCCAACAGGGTGCGCATGGTCCAATCAGTCATGGGTGACCGTGCCACAAATAACATGCCAAACCGCGTGACCTCCGCCATTTCTGCCAGTAGTTCTGTTTGACCTGGGTAATGGTGACCTGCTGCCAACCAAGCTGATTTGGCAATGGGAGCTGTGATCACACCACTATAGCCATCTTTTAAGCAATAACCAATGGCTGTTTGCAAGCTGCGAAAACTAAGATCGCCGCTGACAGCATCACCCTGACCGATACGGATCGTTTGATCGGCTGCCAAGGGGACATCGATAATTGGATGGTCTGCCAATGGTAGCCCTAGCCGTTTGCTACAGGCCATCAACTGTTGCTCATTTCCTACCAATGTGAGCTGTGCTGTCTGTTGCACCACAGGTAATGCTTTAAGCACGACCTCTGGCCCAATCCCGGCCATGTCGCCTAAGGTTACCAATAACTTGATTTGTCTAGCATTACCCATAGCTCACACCTCCTGATGACTCCCCTCAATTTCCCCAACAATAAACCAAAGTACTAGCGTTATTTCGCAATTTCAACGGTTTCATGGGGTTTTCAGACCTTGTTTTAGGCAAAATACGTACAGTTTACGTTCACAACATGTCAATCTTAGGCATAGCTGGCCGGTCTACCATATGGGCGTAAGTATCGGCCATGACCCCTACAGAATTTCCGGCCAGCGCCGCCGCTTGAGGCAGACTCCATCCTTCCTGCTCCAAGCCCCAGCTAATAAAAGTATGTCGAGCAGCATAGGGCGGTCTGTAGGGAATGTTTGATTGTTCAATAGCTTGCTTCCAACAGTGATGCCGGTAGTTGGATAAATTGATTAGTCGTCCATTCGGTGTGGTAAAGACTAGGTCCTCGGGTTGAGCATCTTGTGACCTATGTTTTGCGAGCAGCTGAGCCACTGAATCAACTAAATCCAGCTGCCGGATCACACCGTTTTTGGTCCCTTTCCTTAGTGGCTGCTCACCATCAATCCTCACGATCGCTTCAGCAATGGTGACTTGTTTTCGTTCTAGGTCGACATATCGCCACCTTAATCCGATGGCTTCACTCGGCCTTAGTCCAAGGGCGAACAGACACAGCGTGAAGGGATAGTAATGTCGCAGTCTTGCATCATTGGCGATGGTTTGCAGCAATAGCGTAACTTCTTTTTTGGTAAAGGGTTGTCGATTAAAATTAATGCTGTTTTTGGTGACTCTTTTGGCCTTAAATCCTTCAAATGGATCGTGACTCCAATGGTGATTGCTAACGGCCCATCGGCCAAAGGCTTTTAGCCTCGATAGAGCATGGTTATAACCCTTGGTATTGCGTCTCTCACTAAGTTTGTTTAACAGTTTCTCTGCTTGTTGTTGGCTTTTGATTGGGCTAAAAGATTTTATATATGGTCTCAGTGACTTGTAGTGACAAGTAATATTTTGCTTTTGAACTCCCTGAGACTCTTTATATGAAATGAACTCGTCAAACAATTCCAGGGTATTTGTTGCCATTGATGGCAACTGCGGGCGATAGCTCACCAGACTGTGATCAAACTCCCCCAGAGCGATATCTATCTGGATTTTTGCCGCCAACTTTTCTGCACCTGCGCGATTGATTGGAGTATCGGCCAGACCCACGGCCAGCGAGAATTCTTTCCCCGCATAGCGCCAACGAAGCCTAAGCATACCATTGCGATTATGTACAGCTACTGAGCCTTTTTTATTTCGCTTAGCCAACTGTCCTATAGTACACCTGTGGAAAACTACACTTGTTTTGCTGCGATTTGTTAAGCATTTTCAATAAGGATCGCCAGATCACTTGCAAAATCACTGCCAGATCACTTGGGAGATCAGTACAACTTTTTGTAACAACCCTATTGCTAAAGGCGAAAATTGCGTTTTTCTAACTGTTGTATATGCAAGTGATCTAAGTGATCTGTGTTTTTAGCAATTCTCACTTCAAAAAAAATGCGATTTTTACAGATCACTTAGATCACATAAGCTCTATCCTCTGTTGGGTAAGGGATACATCAAGTGATCTGTAAAAAGTGTCCGTTGGATCACACAGATCACTTGGTCAGTTGATTTATGTTAAGTGTCACAATCAGCTAATTGAGACTGAACAAAATCTCGTAAATCACCCACGTAGTAAGAAAAGTGACGGTTATTCTTGAATCGTTCTCTATGAATTCGGCCCGTTGCCCATAGCTCCCTAAGTAATCGCCTACTCGTGTTGGGGGCTATGGCCAAGAACTCAGCTATTTCAACCGCTGACCACGGGATACCTACCCGATCATCTTCGTTAAGCCACAGCCGGATCCGTTCTTCCTGGTTGGTCGTGTCTTCCACTTCACCATCAGCATCTTGATCGCCCAGTAGCTGATAACTGAAGTCGCTATCATCAAAGGCAAACGCATACTTACCCGGCGGTTTACCGAGTCGCGTTTTCTCCACTGCCAGGACTCGACGGTAGGGGCCATCCATCCGCAGCGCCCATACTTCCGAAACGCTGTTTTTAATGGCAGTCGTGCCCCTAACCCCACCCTGGGCGTTGCTGTGGTGGATGACGATGACGCAGGTGTCAAACCGCTCTGCAATGTCCCTCAAGTGGAGCAATGGCCTAGCGTATTCAGTGTCTTTTTCACTGCACAGACTTTCTTTATTGATGGTGCTCAAGCTATCGATAACCACCAGCTTGGGGCGTTGTTGCTCGATGTAGGTGGCCAACTGTGGCAATGCAGCGGATGACCACTCACTGAGGATCTCCAAAGGTGCCTCATCAGCAATGTTTCTAATATCCATACGTTCAGAGGTGACCAGGCCCGGTTCATCTGTCTGAACCAGCAGCGCCGGACCTTTCTCTATCGGGTAGCCGTTCCATGAGCCGGTTGAAACAATGGCTTCAAAAATTTGATACGTAAATAGCGTCTTGCCTGCTCCACCATCCCCATGGATCAACAGTGTGGTCGAAGCAGGAATCCAGCCAGGGATAAGCCATTTCATCCGGCCTTTGTTCTTTTTTCTGAACTCTTTGATCGATAAGGGCTGGACTGGTTTCTGGTTAACCAGTGCCTTAATGTAGGCTTCCTGAAGCTGGGAATAGGAGCGATGATAACGCTTGGCGATCGCTTGCAGTTTCCATAGACGCAGGCCCTCGTCAACGATATTTTCTTCAATCCATTTCACCTGCTGGATGGCTGCGTTAAACTCGTCATCATCAAGGTTTGCGCCATTGGCAGATTGCAATATATCGTTTGCAATTGCACGCACAATATCCAACGGCAAAGCGTGAGCAAACGCTATCTGAGCCAGGGCAGCGTCTTTAAACTTCGCACCGACGACTACGCCTAGCGTGTCATCGAAAAGCTGTCGATCTCGCTCAGAGCGGATCGAGTCAATTATGTCTTTATGCATGGCTATTTCTCAGTTTTTTTTGTACGCATCAAAATCGCTCAAACCATTGCTAAAAGAGGGTTTCGAAGTGGACGAGCACTGAGAAATATGTAATAATACTGATAGGGTACATTCATCGTTCAAAACTTAATTACTTTGACAGGCGGTTTCTTCCATGCAGGGAGGGAACCGCTTTTTAGTGCCACCGTTCACGTTCTGAACGGTGGCAAAATGCATTCGGGGTGAGTAGTCGCCAACCGCACACCCTTAATGCAATCGATAAAAGTACACGTTAAACGTAACTGTTTTCCGTGTACTCATGGAGTATACTATGAACGAACATCGGAATGAAGAGGCCCGTACATTGAAGTCTCTAAGAGAGGCAGTTCCTATAAGCCAAGTGGTTGCAGCTGTTGCTATTAACGTGAGGCCAGCTACGCTAAGCTCCTGGGAGAACGGTAAATCTGTTCCACGTCTTCCCCTTGAAGACTGGTGCAAATTGGCTGAACTCTATGGCGTTTCGATAGATGAGCTTCGTGATGCAGTAGCAAAATCACAACAAAAAAGCGGGAGGTAGTCCCGCTTTAAATGGTTTATTTAGCAATACATTTCACTCATGGGAGGTGATCGACATGTTCAACAGCGTAGCTGAGCCAGTATTCCAACCCCGCCTCAGCTACACCTAAATCCAGTTCCAAGTAAACCTCAAAACCAGACATACCAATGATAGACGATCAGTCAGCATCAGATCGCCAAGGCTTTGTAGTAGCCATCTTTGAAATCAAAGACAGATTTTGGTACTTCACTCTACAAAGCAACGTTTGACAGTCTTGTCCCTGAACATACACACGTCACCATTATTCGCTCTCCTCTCGGAGTAATAAAGAGAGTTTTAGAGATCGAGTAGCGCACATCAGAGCGCAACAGCAGCGCACCGCAAGTGCAACCAACCGCGCAACACAAACCATTGAAAATAAAGGAATAGCACAATGACAGCACAACAAACGCACATCCCAGAGCACAACACGCCGCACACTCAGAGTGCAGTGGAGCGCACCGGAGCACACTACAGCGCAAAACAACTAGCCGAAGAACTAGAGACCGTCAGCTCTACCCTAAGAACTCGCTGGTTTCCCTGGCTTAAAAAAGTAGCCCCCGAGCAACTACTCAAAACCGGCCAAGGCTACACCGAACTAGCCAGAACACTCTTTTCTGAGTTCAAAACCGTAGACCCAAAAGAGAGAGACGCCTGGGTAGTCGATGCAAAACACCGCTATTCCCAAGAATGGGAATCAGCCGGAGTGATCGAAGGTGAGTTAATGCCTGAAGAGGTCGGCGGAGTTTTAGCCATACTCTCAAGCCAAAATACATCAAGTGAGATCGCACTACAACAAGATTTAGACGACTTAGACGAGTTTATTAATAGCCTCAATCAGGCAGAGTCTAACTTCTCTGACGCTGAGGTGGCCCGATTTCGCCTTAACGGTGCTCAACGTGGCGTTGCTCGGTTCAAGATCGAGGCTAAGGCAGAGGCAGAAGTTTACAACAGATTGCAACAAAAGAGACTAGAGAAATAACAATTGATTCCTGCTTTCTCAAGCCATATGCACAAGAAAAGAAGCCCAAAAAACAACATCATCCCTATCAATCTGGCCTTACTCCTGGCCCTCACCAGCTGCACCGACGTTATGACGGATGTCATCAACGACATCACCAACGCTTTCACTAGTGAAGCCATAGCCGTAGGCCAACAAACCGGACTAGTTGCCCACGGCAAAGGACCAGGCTCCGACGCCTTTCATATGGTGGGCAGCGCTGGCCAGCTCAGTACCGCCCAAACGACCACACTATTACATCTCAGTTGGCCCCAATCCCACCAGGCCATCGAAAGCGTCCTAGGGCATCCACACACCCGCGCTACGTACGCGGACTACTACACCTTACCCAACGGTCATACAGCAACGATCTACTACTCCGGTGGAAACGCCACCGGCTATAGCTTAGGAGACTCAGGAACAGAATAAAATGACTCAGAAAAAACGCACAATCCCCCCTCACATCGCTAGCAAGCTCAATCAGAAGCAACTAGACACTTTACAGACAGCCTTAGACGACTTTGACAATAACTACAATTCATTGATGAAGCGCTTAGCCGCACTAAAAGCACCGAAGATTGTGTATTTCATGGTTAATGGAGCGATCAAAGCAACCATGCTCAAAAGTAGGTCAGATGTAGATTTAAGTGATCAATTTGAACTTGAACTATGGGCCACAGGTTACAATAGAACAACTGAACTAATGGAAGACCTGAGCGATCCGGCTGGAACGGCTCGTGAAGGATTCACTCAAGCCAAGATGCTTAAAGGCGTTATCTCATACGATGCAAATTAACGACTCTCAGACCTCTAAAGAGGAAAAATCAATGTCATTAGTAGGCTATCCATCCTGGTTACTTGATTCAGAGATGATCATCAAAGACACCCTAGACTGGTTACAAGAATTTAAAGACTACAGTTGTCGAACTTCAATGCGTGAAGGAACTGAAACATTTGGATTTTTTGTTGATTACACATCTAAGTGTTTAGAAGATCCAATCTACAGTGACACAGCTCTTGCCGCTAAACACTTAGATGAAGCATGTACAAGCTTGATTAGTCAGCTGCCCTTGGAAAAACAACCAGAATTCACCTATAGAGTGCTTCGGATGAATCAGCATTTAGATAAAGCTGTTGCCAAGCACAGCGAGATTTTTAAAGTTACTAGAAAAGAAAAATCTTCTGATGCTGCATAAATTCAGATAACGCAGACAGGCACGATTAGCAGCGTAGGGCATACTAAAGCCACTAGCGTAGCCAATAGTCTAAACACTCGTAGAGATCTACGAGTGTTTTTTTGATCAATAAGAATCATCCGTAGAAAAATACAAAAATAAATGAGATGAAATTTATCACCTCAGAATTACCCTCTTTTATCAGACGTGTTATGTCTTGTCTGAGCAATCAATAACTGATTGATCTCTCTAACAATCGCTGACTCTTTTTCTACCAGATCCATACGCCGCTCAAGCTCCTGAGTGATGATATTCATATTATCAGAAAGGCTTTTGCAATCTCTCTTCAGATGATTTATGTCACGCTCAAACCCATAGTTTCGACGTACGCGACCAATCCCCCAACCGACTACACCGGCAAGCGCAGATGCCAGACCCAATGCAACCCCTAAATTGTTCAATAAAAAACTCATGGCAACTCTGAAGAAAAAGGCCAGTGTGTCACACTGACCCTTACTGCTCACGTATCTACGTGTCTACCGTTTTTCCATAAAGCCTATAGACTCTATGCTTATCGTGTTGTTATTTTGCCCGATACAACAAGCCGGGTAAACAACAGCTAGGACAGGTGTAAACTGATTAGGATTTGAAAGCGTCCAACAATCATGAGGTTGAACACTTTCAACCTTAACCGCTTGATGATAATCAACCTGATCACCATCAACCACTAACACCCCCCACTTTTGAACACCCACAGGCCGATCCTGGCTATGCACCAAAACATACTGTTGATGATGCGTTAGCTTCTCAAGCCATGGCCCAAAATCAAGGGTTAACAGATATCTATCTTTAGGAATCGATATCATCCCATTTGTTAATTTCATAGCTGACTTAAAGTGTGTCAGGGACATCCTCACCAGCTGGGGTCTCTTCACCAGCTGGGAGTTCACTATCATTCACGTCATCCAGGGACGTGGGAAGAACACAATCAATGGACAACTGTTGAGAGAACGCATTGAAACCCGCTTGAACCGCGTTATAGATATCTGTGACCGCTTCACATCGGATCTGATTCGGATCAAGCCCTAGGGTTTCCCAGTCGAGATTATCAATCGAGCTTTGCAACGTTGCTAGCTGTTGCCCTTGTGTTGCCTGAGTCGTCTGTAAGTTGGCAATAGACTGCCCGTGCTGGCTTAATTGTTGCTGTTGTTGGTTATAGCTAGACTCTAGGGCATCCAGACGATCCTTAACCTGTTGTAGGTCGTTAACACCATCCCCATCCTGATCCTGTAGGGTATTGATCAGGTTTTGCAACTGTGCAACCTGGTCAGCAAACCCATCTTGATCAACCAGAGTATCAATAACGTTTGAAAACTCTTGAAACTTGGTTAATACAAAGACCCGATCCTCTAACCTGCCAGAACAAACAGCGGCATTAAGAGCCTGTCCCATGTCCTCAAAAAATTGAGCTAAATGAGCAGGATTAATGCAGGTTCCATCGGTTCCCGTATACTCAGAGAACCCTTGAGAACCGACGTTAGAGTTACTTGCAGTTACCATCAGTCTTTCCTTATAAACATCAATGAGCCATAAATCTCAGGCTCTACAGTCGTCCGATACCCAAACCCCCAAGACTTAGACCGATTGCGGTCACACCACATTTCAGTCACAAACTGAGTTAGCTCAGTGGCTTCTAGCAGCCCGTTCAAGGGGATATGCCAGCTGTAATGATTGGAATAAGTGCTGGCACTATAAACCGGGGTTAGCGAGCCGCCCAGGGGTCTCAGACGGCACCGCATGCCCGAATTTTCCATTCCCGTTAACCAGCCAGTCACGAAATAACGGCCTGATGGCAATTCAATCCGGCCAGCGCCGGGAAATGGAGTAATGGAACCAAATTCATTGAGCGGATCAGCATAGTTAAATGCTCTCTCTATCCACGTATTCGGAGGATGGAAGCTTCCACCACTCTGACTAGACGGTTTTCGGATTTGAAACATTGCCCAACTCACCGCCGCTAACGAATTAGCCCCATTGATGGATGGGTGAGGGTTTGCCTTAAACGATTGACTGTCTCTAGAGACATACAACAGATCGCTTGCCTGAAACGGCATGGGTAATAGTGGCAAGTCATTAAAATCTGTCCCACTCATGGAAAAACGATCAAGTCTCCAAAAAACGTGAATTCTTCAGTCAGCCCCTCACCCGTATTGAACAACAACAAACCACCTTCGTTTCCAGTCTCAGGAATCACAACTGCTGTTAACACAGCTTTAGCCCATAGCTCGATCCGATAATCGGTAATCCATACATGAGGCCAAAACTCAAGATAGTGCTCTAAACCTGTGTAGGCAATAGAGACATGTTGTTGACCAAAATACAGTCGTTCAACCGCTTGGACCGACTCACGAATCGGTCCACCCGTTAGCAAATTGGCAAGATACCCAGCCCGATGCCAGCCTTTTTGATTGGCAATAACGCTCGTGATCTTGACCAGCACATCAGCCGATTGATTGAGCCTAAACGAAAATCGATATCCTTTGTGAGAAAGAAGAGATTTACTCTCTAATCGTCGATACTGATCCGTTAGCCGCGCTAGGGATAGTCCAATCGCTACCCCTACAGGCTTTGTAAATGGCCAGCCTTTTGAGCCCACAGCTTAGTAGTAGCAGCGCTTTAGCGGTCGATAGACACGGATGACAGCCCGGCCAAAGATTTTCTTTTTCGCTAGAGATAGCATGGCATCTTCAGCTTTGTCAGGGTCACAGTAAAAATGAAACCGCTTAGGTTTGTCTATCTGAGCCGCGTTTTTTACGGCAGTCCCGACAGCGGTACTGTAGACCAGCACTAACTTGACGAGTACGCGCTTGGCCTCAACACCAGAGACAACAATACCGCTACTGGTCGCCCCTGAGGTGGCTTCTGTCGCCGGAGTACCGCCAATGATTTTCTTGACGGTCTTATCCGCATAAAACCATCTTGCACCACTGATCTGATACGTGTTTTTTCCAACCGTGAAATTGACGTTGATTCGTTCTGTTCCCATGATCTAATCCTCCTAGGGTTTACGTATTCCCTAGCTGATTAGCTTAGGTATTCAGACGCGGACAACGTGAAGGCTCCACCCGTACCGCTCAAAGCCGTTGGTAGAGTCATGGTGATCGACACCAAACCACTTTCAATATCCGTATCAATCTGGACGTTATTCAACGGCACATCAGCCGTAGATTGTGCTGCTTCTAATACTTGAAGCTCGCGAGCAACTTCAAGCGCTTGTCCTTCAATACTCGTTGCTGATGTCGTCATTGCAGCAGCCATACCAAAAAATCCTCGTTAATAGACAGCGGAGTTTCTCCACCCAGAAGGTTGGCTAAAACGCTTGCAAATCCATCATGTTAGAAACACTTTTGTCCCTTCGGCATTAAACCCAAAGGGGTTAACCACGCTTTGTTAGAATGAGCCACTTACCGGCAATCTTGTAAGCACGTAATTGCTTACATTTACATCGTCTTCTTACGGTTCTTTCGTGAATAAAAAATCTTTCTGAATAGTCAGAAACACTGATGAGCTCAAAACCTTTAGGGATTTGATTTAATCCTGTGATAGTTCTACGTTTGTTGTAAAAAATATCCACCTATACTATGGAGCGAAGCTACACCCGAATCATCCATCATGACAATCCCACTCACCAGAGCACAAATACCCGATAGCGCATTCATCAATGGCCTTGAGAGTTTAGCGGCATGGGCGAATGCTGTGCTTGAGTACATGAACAATGGGGAGACCTATAACGAAGCGGAAGGCATCCGAGTAGACCGCGTGCAACAATCTCTCTTTAGAAACTATGACAAAGAGATTTACATCAGTTATCGGTCTAACTTAAGGTTGCACCCAGACTATAATACAGGGGCGTATGGGACGTTATGGGAAGCCACGAAACCCTATTATTCGGGAACCATACCCAGTGAGTTCTTGCAAAGTAGCTGATAATGCCTACGTATGTGTCACCAGGGAATACGGCTTCTATCCTAGGCCCTTATACAACAGGTGCCGGAGGGAGCGGTATTACGTCGGGGAATCTAAGCGCTAGCCCATCGTCAGGGGGCTTAAGGTTACAACGGTCTCCAGCCACTGCGCCGAGTCCAGGCTCATTGCCGTATAAAGAGCCTGGACTCAACTTACAGCGGCAACTCAATCTCAGGAAACCATTAAACTTGAAGCCTGCGCCGACTCCTCAACAGGGGCATGGCCTGTCAAATGCATTAAATCGGAGTTTGCAACGGCATCAACAGAATTTTTCTCAACATGGCAACAGAACCTCAACCAGTGGTCCTAGAGGAACCACACAATCCGCCCAAAATATCACTAAGTTTGGATCTCAAACCAGGAACGTTGCGAGTAATTCAGGGACGGCAACAACCGGCAGTGCTAGAACGGCACAAGCCATACAAAACTGGAATGCGGCAAAACGTGCTAGTTTGAATGCGCCACAGGGCACAAACCCTATCCATAGCACAGCGGCTAAAGGGACAACGTTAAGTGCTGGTGCTGCGGGTGGCGGTTCAATATTATTTACGCCTGTTGCCAGTAATCCAGCGGGTGTTGTGGCAACGTTAGGCACGGCTGCCTTTGGCATTGGTTTATATGCTGGCAATAAAATTTATGAGGGAATGGGCTCGCCTTTTGGTCCAAGTTTAGGAGAACACTTAAAGGCGGCACTTGGAAAGAATGATCAACAGTTAGAACCCAGTACACACGACTCTAAACCTATCGCTGAAGGGCTCACTCACGATCCTGAAACCTATGGGGAAGCAGGCAAGAAGTATACCGTAACGTATAGAACAAAATCTGATTATGGGCCAGATCATTCTGAAGGTCCCCAAGAAAGACCATGGAGAGAATCAAAAACGTTAACGGGTAAAACAGGACCTATCGGAACCGCTGTTTATAGGAATCCGAATTCTCAACCAGAAGGGAAACACTACTTTAAAGGAATTACCGGAGGCAATGCCCATCGTGACCATCAATTTTATGGTGGTGGTGGTGATTTGCTAGATATGGGATTTATTACAGGAACCGGAACTAATAACCGTGATGTTTTTGTAAGCTCTTTAGAAATCTTAGACGTTGTTCCTTTAGATGACAATAATAATCCTTCGGGTAATCCTATAGAACCTCAGGTGATCAATCCCTCGAAAAGCTGGCCTGATATCAGCGAGTTACCTGATTTTTCTGGAGACACCCAACCGCCTAGCGACATACCGGATACAGCACCAACAGACCCTTTAGGCTCCGCTGAACAACCCGAACAAACACCGAGCAATTCAGATGTCCTTAAGGGTTTAGATGTTTTGCCACATGTAAACCCAGTCAATCCAAGGGAAGCTAAAGAGAAAAAGTCGTCTAATGACGATAGCCCTAATCTTCCGCCTGTTCCGTTTATTCTGGGTAGGGTACAGCGCAAAAAGTCTAGACGTGTTACTAGAACAAGCCCTCCACCTAACGTCACTAGCAAAAAGAAGACGACTCCACCGACCACGAAAAAGAATCCTGAGTCTGACTGTCAAACAACGTTACGAGTCATCAGAGAAAACATAAACAATAAGTGTTGTGAAGCTAGCGCGAATAATCTCGAACAGTTACTAAATGAGATACAGGAGATAAAGAAAAAATTTGAGGCGTCTGGGTTCGGAAGTATTAATATGACTGAGTGTGAAAGCACCTTGCCCTATCTCTTGCCATGGTCAGGATCTGGATTGCATGGGATTTATGCGGCCCTAGAGAGACTTTCTGAAGCAACTGAGCGAGTGTGGGACAAAATCAAATGCCCACCTGAAACAAATGCAGCTGTTCCTATATCTTGGGAAACAAAAACAGGAGAACACCCGCAACTAATTATCCTTTGGAAACCATCAGAGGGAGGTCATAGTCGCTGGTCTATGCATATCCCTCATCCCAAAAAAATGATTTCACACACCTATGATTTTAACTTTCCAACGTACACAAAAGGCGCTGTTAGAGGAAGTTTAGTCTTAAACGACAATAGTAAAGTTGTTGTTAATGGTCAGTCTGAAGCCGAATGTAAAAAGGTCTTAAGCTATGCTAGAAACCTGATAGAGTCGAGTTACCTAGTGGGGTCTAGAGAAATATTCTCTAAAGGTGGATTGACAAATAAGGTGCAATCTGTTAAAGCGATTTACATAAAAAGCTTTGCTGGTCATTTGGATCAAGCGCCACTGTGGGTTAAAACTCTCTGATTATCTGCAACGCCCGCAACTAGTCAACAGAATAATAGCCATCGTAGCCGATGGCCTCAACGGAAAAATAAGCATTCTGCCTATGTGACAGTGGGCTAATTTAGCCCACTTTTAAGCCAGTAATAATGTTAGCTCTTGGGTTTACACGTCACTTCCACTTGAAAACATCCTTCTGCAGACCCCTGGGTCAAAATGGGCATGCCGGTAGACCCTGCGATTTTGATGCCAAACTTTAAAGTGATTTCTTCAACCTCTGCAAACGCTACCTTGCTAAAAGCACCCATGGCGTAATAGGTATAAGCTCTCAGGGTGCCGTGAATATCTTTGAGCTTGGCTTTCACATCATCGGTGATGCCCATGGACTCGTATTCATCATCATCAGTGCTGGTAGCGGGTGTTTCAGGGACGTCTATTGGTTCAGACGCCTCAAAAAACATGGTGTAGGCATTGCCATCATCATCTTCAAAGGTGAGCCGTTCTACGTCAGACATAGGGATACCTGGGCTTTAGTTTAGACATCGGCTATGTTAGGAGGAAATACGCATTGTCAGTAAGTTTTCCCTTGAAAGTTTTAAGTCTATGGCCCGTTACGCCCTCGTCATTGGCATTTCTGAGTATAAAAGCAAACATCTGGCTAATTTAAGTAAACCAGTTCAAGATGCTGAGGCCATTGCCAACCTACTCCAAAAATACGGACAATGTAATACAGAGCCCAAGGTACTCAAAGGAGAGGTTACCACTAAGCAACTGGCTGAGGCGCTGCAAACGTTTCTGACCGAGCAAGCGGTTAATAGTGAAGCAATTATTTATTTCACCGGTCATGGCATCAGCATTAAGGAACTATTTGGAGCGTCTCAGGGATATCTGGCGACATCGGATTGTGATGTAAGTGTGGGGAGCGATCGCCAACCCACTGGTCAACAACATGCCATTTCCTTCGCCAATCTCAATAGTTTGATTCAATGCGCCAATCTGAGCAGTTTAGTCATGCTCATTGATGCCTGTCACAGTGGAAACTTTATTGAACAAACGACGGTTGAGGAAAGTTTTTCAGCCTTCAGTTCAAAGCAGAATCGTCTGCTAATTACAGCCTGTCGAGATTTTGAGTCAGCCTTTGCTAAAAAGAGTGATGACCACAGTCTCTTTACCGGTGCCATTCTCGATGCACTCGTGCCAGAAAAGGCAGATCCTACTGATGGTGTGATCACAGGCGCTAGTTTAACCGATAGTCTCAGTCGAGCGCTCAAGGGAAGTCGTCAAGAACTGGTGTGGTGTGGTAAGGGAAGATTGATTCAGATAGTTCAATTTCCCAAGGAGCTATTGCCAGAATCGATAGCCTCGGAGGACGGCAAGCCAGCTAAACAAAGGCGCGTGTCTATCGTGCCTATGCAAAGACCGCCATTACCGGATCATTTTGTCGAACGACCTGAGCATCAGAAAGCGGTTAAAGACAAGCTCCTGTGCGAGAAAACCAAGCTTGGGACTCTAGTGGTCAGTGCTATCTACGGTTTAGGCGGCATTGGTAAGTCGGTATTGGCGTCAAAACTAGCCCATGATGATGAGGTACAAGCACACTTTTGTGATGGTATCTTGTGGGCCACACTGGGCCAGAATCCAGATATCTTGCCGTTGCTCAGCGGGTGGATTCAAGCACTCGGCGATCATGATTACAAACCAACAGCGATTGAGGCCGCATCCAATCATTTACGGACACTTCTGTACAGTAAGCAGGTACTGCTGGTGGTTGATGATGTTTGGCACCCTGAGCACTTAGACCCATTTAGAGTCGGTGAAGATGGCTGTTGCGTTTTAGTAACAACACGCGAAGCAAGAATTTCAGGCGCTGACCGATATGACCTGGATGTGATGACGGCAGACCAGGCGCTAGAACTGATGACTCAAAAACTCTCTGATACTCTCAGTGTCTCAGATCGTGAACGAGCACTAGAGTTTGCAACCCGTGTTGGCTTTTTACCCCTAGCGCTAGAACTCGCAGCGTCTCAGATTGAGGAAGGCGTAACCTGGCAACAGTTGTTTGAAGATTTCCAGACTGAAGTTGTGCGGTTAGAAACCTTAGATATCTATGGTCAGGATGAAATTCCTGATGATGCCAAGCGACGTAAATATAGCTTGCTAGCTTGTTTTAATTTGAGTCTAAAACAACTTTCAGGAGAACAACTGCGACAGTTTGCCTGGTTAGGGGTGATTCCTGAAGATGTGAATCTGACTCAAGAAATGGCAGAAACCCTGTGGCAGTTAACCTCGCGACAGTCAGGCTCAATCTTACGCATCTTTCGAGCCAAGGCGCTTGTACTACAAGGCGTTAAGCAGGCTAATGGTCAGCCCAGCTATCGGATGCATGACCTGATGCACGATCTAGCCGGACGCTTACTGATGAGTTCGCCTCAGCCGATTCGCGAAGGGGAGTTACCCGGTCTAGGACTGACCAAAGCTGAGGCCCATAGTGAATTGCTAAATCGCTACCGTGCCAAAACATCACATGGACAATGGTACACCCTTGAGGATGATGGCTATATCTATGCCCATCTCACCTGGCACATGGAGCAGGCGAAACAGCCGCAAGCGATTCATCGGTTGTTGCAAGCGAGTAATGAGCAGGGGTGTAATGGTTGGTATGAGGCCTGTGATGCCATTGGTAAACCGGCAGGTTTTGTGAATGATTTAGGTCGGGCGTGGCAGTTAGCAATCAAACACTATGACCAAGTGCCCAGTGAATCTGTTGCGTTAGTGTTTCGCTATGCTTTGATACGCACTTCCCTCAATAGTTTGGCCAGTAATGTACCGGCTGAATTAGTGAGTGCATTGGTTGAGAAAGGCGTTTGGCAAGCAGCCCAAGGATTAGCCTATGCCCAGCAAGCCCAGAATCCATGGCATCGAGCCGAATGCATTGCTGCGATTGTGCCCCATATGCCCAAAGCCTTGCTACCTGAAGTAATAAAAACCATCGATCAGATTAACGATGCCGTTTATCGCTCCTATGTTCTTAGCAAACTAGCTGAGACCTTTACTGAGGTCTGGCCTAACGTACTTGCAAGTATTCAACACATTCAGGATCGTTACGGAGACCACCGGCAGATCACACAAGGCTTTTCATATCGAGCCTTTGCCCTCGAACACATCGCACCCTTGTTGCCACGGCAATATCTGCCAGAGGCCATTGAGATTACTCGCCAAATTCAGGATGCGGCGGATCGATCCAGTGCTTTGATTAAATTGGCTCAACAAACTGTCGAATTATGGCCGGAAGCACTGGAAGTGACGCGCCAAATCCAAGATGAATCTTCTCGGTCGCGTGCGCTGAGTGCGCTGGCCGAGCACCTGCCCGAGTCGCTGTGGCCCGAAGCGCTGGCGGTGACGCGCCAAATCCAAGATGAAGATTCTCGGTCGAGTGCGCTGAGTGCGCTGGCCGAGCACCTGCCCGAGTCGCTGTGGCCCGAAGCGCTCGATATTACACGGGATATCAAGGATAACTATTACTGCGCCAATGCACTACAAAGATTTCTACCCTACTTAGAGCAGCTCTCGATATCGTTCACTCAGTGGACTGATGTCCTTGATACGTTGGCCTATCAGAATCGCTCTCAGTTAATCAACACGTTACCTAAGAGTCGGTCGATGATTGTCAGCTTCGGCCATGAGCAAGCATTTTCTGAAACCTTACAAGCTGTCCGAGACGTCTGCCAACAGTGGCCTTAAATTACGTACGCGTTAAGTGTATTGACCTTTAAAACTAAACATGAGCTTGATGCATATTCATCCGCTTCATGCTTCTATACATGAGCATCTATATTCGAAGGTTGGGAGCTTACGTTTAGCCGCGTCATAAATCGTTGTCGTTAATTCAAGTCAAAAAAATCTTTTCAGGGAAGATTTTCAGGGATTTTTGTGCGCTTTTGAGTTAGTAGGGGGCGCGTCCCAATTACGTCCAGTTCAAAGGTATTAGTCCATAAAGAACTGACTCATTTCTGTGAGATCTACGTCCGTCTAACGGCTACTGTAATCGTTATCACTCTCAATGTCTTGATGTAAAAGGGCCGGTGACTGCCCCAAAGTGTTAGCGTTAGTGAGTTGCTACTGTCAGTCCTTTCCCATGGCATTCAAAAACGTCTTGATGCGCACAGTTGCGATCGCTACTTTGCTCGCTCCGATTGGCTGTACCTCTGCGACTGATTCAGCACAGCCCTCTGCGGCGGAACAGCCCGCAACCCAGCAACAGGCGGAAGCCCCCCCAACTGAAGATGAGCTTGAGTCCGCCGAAGCGGAATGGCGCAAACGTCAGGATGAGGTCAATCAGGTTCTATCATCCATGGATCGGGCTACCTTTATTGGCGGCTCCCCCACTAAAGGTAATCCTGATGCTGAAGTGGTGGTGGTCAAGTTCTCCGATTTTGAATGTCTGTTTTGTGCTGTTGCAGCGGGCCATATGAAAGACTTTGTGGAAGAACGCGGTGAAGAGGTGCTCTACGTGTACAAGCATCTCCCCCTCACCAGTATTCATCCAGAAGCAGTGCCATCATCTAAGGCGTCATGGGCTGCTGCTCAGCAAGATCAGTTCTGGCTTTATCACACAGGCCTCTTTGCCAATCAAGAACGATTAGGAGATGAGCTATACGTGGAGTTAGCTGAGCAAATAGGGTTGGATATGGAACAATTTGAGCGCGATCGCAACAGCGATGCTGCCCAAGCCGCCATCGATGCCGACCTGGCTCTAGCTGGACAACTGAAACTACGCGGTACCCCGAGTTTTTTAATCGGTGGTTTGCTCATTCCCCCTGGTGTTCCCCCCGAGAGCTTTGGAGAATTGCTAGACAACCTCAAAGCTGCTCAACCGGCTCAATCGGCTGAGTAATATTAAGGTGGGCACTGCCCACCACCCTGTTCGAGTTAATCTACCAGTATGCTGTTGCCCCATGCCTGATTCCCGCCGCCCCAAAATTATTGTTATCGACGACGACCCCACCGGTTCTCAAACAGTTCATAGCTGTTTACTGTTACTGAAATGGGATGTGACCACCCTAAAACAAGGCCTCTTAGACGCATCTCCCATTTTCTTTATTCTGGCCAATACCCGTTCGCTCACCCCTGCTGAAGCAGAGCGTACCACCCGTGAAGTCTGTCATAACCTAAAACAGGCACTGGTTGAAACCAACACACAAGAGTATTTGGTGGTCAGTCGTTCAGATTCGACCCTGCGCGGCCACTATCCCCTCGAAACCGATGTGATCGCGTCAGAATTGGGTCCCTTTGACGCCCATTTTATGGTGCCAGCATTTTTTGAAGCAGGACGTATTACTCTCGATAGCACCCACTATATTGAAACCGATGGCGTACGCATCCCTGTTCATGAGACTGAGTTCGCTAAGGATTCAGTATTTGGTTATAGCTATAGCTACTTGCCTGATTATGTCGCCGAAAAGACATCTGGCAAGATTGTTGCCGATCAGGTGAAACGGTTTACCCTGGATGTGATTCGCCAGAATACAATGGAGCGCTTAATGCAGCTGAGTAACAATGTTTGCGTAGCTGTTGATGCCCAAAACCAGGCTGATCTCGATCAGTTTTCCCAAGACCTATTGGCCGCCGCCGCCCAAGGTAAAAAGTTTCTCTTTCGCAGTGCTGCTAGCTTGCTCACATCTCTCGCTGCTTTACCCGTACAACCGGCTGGCCCGAGTGAGATGTCACGCTACACCTGTAACCATAAACCGGGTGTGATTTTAGTGGGCTCTCACGTTAAAAAAACAACTCAGCAACTGGAGTATCTTCTCAAGCAGCCAGGGGTAACTGGTGTAGAAGTTGATGTCTCTCGGTTAAATGAGAATCCTGACCAAGCGCAGGATATGGTAGTTGAAATCTTGGCCCAGGTGAACACCCTCTACGCTCAGGGGACAACAGCGGTGGTTTATACCAGCCGCAAAGAACTTACCTTCGCCGATGTGGCCACTCGTTTGGCGTTTGGTGAAGCTGTTTCTCACCTACTCATGGATATTGTGCGTGGCCTGCCTACGGATCTGGGTTTTTTGATCAGTAAGGGTGGCATTACCTCTAACGATACCCTTAGCAAAGGCCTAGCTCTAACATCTGCCAGGCTTTTAGGTCAGGTTATTCCAGGGGTTTCGGTGATTACAGCGGGGCCTGAGCACCCACAGTTTCCAAATTTGCCCGTTGTCCTATTTCCCGGTAACGTTGGCGGCGACGATGCTGTTGCTGCCGCCTACCAGCGTATGGCGAAATGATTATGCTCGATTCGCATTTTCCAATCTGAGTTCAGCTAGCAACTCGGTTAAGCGATCGCACTGAGCCTCATAGGTATCTCCACAAAAATGGCAGATGGCTTCAGCAGGCTCACTTTTGTCGATCATATCCTGGAGCTCATCTTCGCCCAGTAGTTTGAGGGCAGATAGCATGCGCTGACCATTACAGGGGCAGTGGAAACGTAGGAGTTGGCTCTCCGGAAAAATGGCTAACCCCATATCTCCCACCAGGTCCTCAATGATTTGAGGTAGCGTTTTTTGTGCCCGTAGCATGGGGGTGAATCCAGGTAAGGATGCCAGTCGAGATTCTAAGGTGGAGATCAGGCGCTCATCATGGGATACCTGAGGTAAAACCTGAAGGAGCAAGCCACCTGCTGCTTCTACGCCGTGTTTGTCGACGAATACACCTAAAACTAAGGCTGACGGTGTTTGTTCTGATGTGGCCAGGTACTGGGTGAGATCTTCGCCAATCTCCCCTGATACCAATTCCACTGTGCTGGAATACGGATAACCCAGGCCCGAGTCACGCACGACGTAGAGATAGCCATTGCGCCCCACTGCTGCACCCACATCAAGTTTGCCTTGGGCATTGGGGGGTAACTCTACATACGGGTTAGAGACATAACCCCGGACGCTACCGTCTAGCCGGGCATCAACAAGAATACCGCCAATGGGTCCATCCCCTTGAATCTGAATATTAATGCGCGAATCTTCTCGTTTCATATTAGAAACTAGAAGTGTGCCAGCTGTTAGTGCTCTGCCTAGGGCAGCCGTGGCAACGTAAGAAAGCTTGTGGCGAGTCCTGGCCTCTTCGACTAAACGGGTGGTGATGGCTCCAACAACTCGGATGCCGCCATCTGCTGCTACTGCTCGAATGAGCTGATCCGCCATGGTTTTACTTTGTTTCTACAGTTTTGCTCCGCTGCCGATGGGCGAAATAAATCTATTTGAACTGAACGTGACTTGTCCAAACTTCTCAGATTAAGTTCGTTTGAGGATCAGCAACGCTTTTGAATACTTAATATTGTAGTAGGTAGAGCCGTCGCGTCAGGTTGTCGGTTATTTAGAGTTTTATCACCTGCTATATCGCTAGAAAGTAGTACTCAAGATATGTTTGGGATTTATCAACAAAGCACCCTCAGGATTGAAATAGATGCGACCATGGCTCAGTTGCGGCACGGGTTGACCCAGCCCGACCAGCTTCGTCAGTGGCTCTGGCCACAGCAGTTTTCTGAAAGCTTTAAGGCACCGTTAGGGGTAGGGCAAACCTTTTCTAGTTACGTTGGCCCCATTCAGATTGATCACACAGTTGATGAATGCTCGGATAATGCCATCCGATTTTTGCTCCATCGAGGTGTGGATGGTTTTCACGAGTGGTACTGGGGTGATGGCTGGGTACAGTCTCGCTTAGAAGGTGTGTCCACATTGCCCCTTAACATCGCTCAGGCAACCAGTTTGCTGAGATTACAATTATTTATGGCAATGCAAAACCGCCAATCAAAAGAGACCCCATAGGTTTTGAGCAGTAAATTTACTCTTCTACGCGCAATCTCACCGAATCCCCATGGGAAGGTAGACCTTCAGCATTGGTAAGGGCATCAATGGCCCCTGCAACATTGAGCAGGGCAGATTTTGAATACTGAATCAAACTGGAGTGTTTCATAAAGGTTTCAGTACTCAGGGGGGACGCGTAGCGAGCGGCTCCAGACGTAGGCAACGTGTGATTGGGGCCTGCCAGGTAGTCACCCACAGCTTCTGGTGTGTCATGACCCAGAAAAATTGCGCCTGCTTGGGTGATTTTTTCTAACAGTGCCCAAGGATCTTCAACTTCAAGTTCTAAATGCTCGGGGGCAAACTGGTTGGACAGTTGGGCAGCTTCTTCTAAGGATTCTACGACGATGGCGATGCCGTAATGGGCGATTGCTTTTTCGGTGAGGATTTGGCGGGGGTGGCCTGCTAACTGGCGGTCGACTTCAACCACAACTTTATCGGCTAGTTTGCTATCTGTTGTCAGTAAGATAGCCGCAGCCATAGGATCGTGCTCGGCTTGGGCTAACAGATCTGCCGCAACGTGGACAGGATTAGCCGTGTGGTCAGCAATAATCAGTACCTCGGATGGACCCGCTAAGGAATCAATGCCAACGGTTCCATAAACCTGCTTTTTAGCCAGGGTGACATAGACATTCCCAGGGCCGCTAATGACGTCCACCTTGGGGATGGTCTCTGTGCCGTAGGCCAATGCCCCGATAGCCTGAGCGCCACCCACTCGATAGATTTCTTGCACCCCTGCTTCTTGGGCTGCGACTAACACTGCTGGGTTCGTGTGACCTTTGGGGGTGGGGGTAACCATGACTAAACGTTCCACCCCTGCTACCTGGGCAGGAATGGCGTTCATGATCACTGTGCTCGGGTAAGAGGCTCGGCCGCCTGGTACATAGATTCCGGCGTTGGCAACAGGGGTATAACGTTTACCCAGGACAACGCCGTTTTCTTCAAAGGTGACCCAATTTTTAGGCAAGCGTTGTTGATGGAAAGCCTTGACATTCTTGCAGGCAAGGCGAATGGCCTGGAGCAAGTCACCGGAAACTTGCTGGTAGGCGGTGTCAATTTCCGCGCCGCTAATGCGAAGGGTTTGGGGGGTCAGGGTTTGTTCATCAAACTTGGCAGTATAGTGCAAGAGTGCCTCATCCCCTGACTGTCGGATGGCGTTTAAGATTTCTCGAACGGTGGCTTCTTGCTCAACCACCTGATCGGTATGGATGCGATCGCAAATACGCTGGAGTTCAGCCTGCGCTTCGCTGATCTTGTACAAAGTTCGCAACATTGAGGCGGGTGGCGAGAGTGGGAGGAGTATGACTGTTATAGCTTAGCGCGGATTAGTGAGGGTCAGCCGGATAGCCCAATCAGATTATGACAGTTCAAGCCCTTGTGCATGCTCTTTGATGTTATAATTCGGAATCCTGACAAAAATACACTGGCAAATAGTGGCAAACATTAAATCTGCGATGAAGCGCATCCAAGTTGCGGAGCGCAATCGTCTACGTAATAAGTCCTACAAGTCGGCGGTTAAAACCCTAACCAAGACCTACTACGCTGCTCTAGACGCGTATGCTGCAGATCCTTCTGATGAGGAGAAGAAGCAAGCGGTTGATTCTTCCATGTCAGCTGCATTTAGTAAAATCGACAAGGCAGTCAAGCGCGGCAGCATCCATAAGAATGCAGCGGCTCGTCGCAAGTCCAAGCTTGCCCATGCTCGTAAGAAGCAAGAAGCATCAGCATAGTCATCCATGCAGCTGGTTGATTCCCACGTTCACATTCACCACAGCTTTGATAACTTAAGTTTTCAGGCAGACTTAGATGAGGTGGCAGCAGCTTGGCGACAGGCTGGTGTGGTTCACCTTGTTCATTCTTGTGTTCAGCCTTCAGAGTTTGCTGCCATGCAGGCTATTGCTGATCAATTTAGTGAAGTGTCCTTTGCGGTGGGTCTACATCCAGAAGATATGGATAAGTGGACGCCAGACTTGGCGGAGAAAATTCATCATCTGGCACTTTCCGATCGTCGGGTAGTGGCGATTGGAGAGACCGGGCTGGATTTCTACAAGGGCGATGATCAGGCAATTCAAATTGAAGCTTTTCGGGCCCAATTGTCCGTTGCCCATGGGTTAGATTTGCCCGTAATCATTCATTGTCGAGATGCAGCGGCAGCAGTGCGCGATGTGCTACAGGCGTTTATCCAGAATCATGGTCCTGTGCAGGGTGTAATGCATTGCTGGACGGGTACCCCTGAAGAAACTCAGTGGTTCCTTGATTTAGGTTTTTATATTAGCTTTAGCGGTATTGTGACCTTTAAGAGTGCTAAGCAGGTTCAGGCCTCGGCTCAAATGGTGGGATGCGATCGCATTCTCGTAGAAACTGACTGTCCGTTTCTATCTCCAGTGCCAAAGCGAAAAGAAAAACGAAATCAACCAGCTAATGTACTCCATGTGGCTGAGTGTGTCGCTAAGCTGCGAGAGGTGCCTTTAGAAGTGCTGGCAGCGCAGACCACTGCTAATGCAAGATCCCTGTTCAAACTTCCTGAGTCTTCGTTCGATCTTTAGTGACAAACCTTAATAAATGATGTAGGTATGTAAAAAACAGGTGCTTAATTTGTGAGCGAAGTTTAGTAAAACACTGTCTCTGTGGTGATTCATCGCTAAATAAAAATACAAAGCGACAAGAATATTAAATTTCACTGCTGATTTGTGATATACTACCTCGGCTGTACGTTAGCCTTACTATAGCCGACTGGCTCAGCTTTTTACACTTATCCTATTCATAACGCTGGTGCCCAACGGTTGCTTCAAAAATGCCCATTGCACCTATTTCAGCTATCGGATGCTAGCAAAACCCCGAAAAATATTAGCCCGACTGCATTGCCCTACAAGGGAGTGTAGTCATTCTTTTGTTTGTCGCTTAGCATTACTGGTTTCGATTTAACTAAACCCTCTTATATCTCACTCTCTCACTTTTATACCCCATTTATTTAGGCCCGACCTGCTTGAGGAGACGAATGACTGACCTAACCATTTCCCAATCCTCCTTTGTATTACCTGACCTAGTTGAGATTCAGCGCTCTAGTTTTCGCTGGTTTTTGCAAGAAGGTCTAATTGAAGAACTTGAGAGTTTTTCGCCGATTACTGACTATACGGGGAAGTTGGAGCTGCATTTCCTTGGTAAGGATTATAAGCTCAAAAGCCCTAAATATATGGTTGATGAGGCTAAGCGTCGGGATAGTACTTATTCAGTACAAATGTACGTCCCAACGCGCCTCATTAATAAGGAAACTGGGGAAATTAAGGAGCAAGAGGTATTCATTGGTGACCTGCCACTGATGACCGATCGCGGCACCTTCATTATCAATGGTGCTGAGCGTGTGATCGTAAATCAGATTGTCCGTAGTCCTGGTGTTTACTACAAAGCCGAAACTGATAAGCACGGTCGCCGTACTTACAATGCGAACCTGATTCCCAACCGAGGTGCTTGGCTTAAGTTTGAAACTGATAAGAACGATCTAGTTTGGGTCCGCATTGATAAAACCCGTAAGCTCTCTGCTCAAGTCCTCTTTAAGGCTCTAGGCCTAAGTGATGGCGAGATTTTTGACTCCTTACGTCATCCTGAATACTTCCAAAAGACCATTGAGAAGGAAGGTCAATTTAGTGAAGAAGAGGCACTATTAGAGCTATATCGTAAGCTTCGTCCTGGCGAGCCTCCCACAGTATCTGGTGGTCAGCAGTTACTACATTCGCGCTTCTTCGATCCCAAGCGTTATGACTTGGGTAAAGTTGGGCGTCATAAGCTTAACCGTAAGCTGCGCCTGAATGTGCCAGATGCCGTTCGCGTATTGACACCTCAAGATGTCTTAGCGGCTATTGATTACCTCATTAACTTAGAGTTTGACATCGGCATTATTGACGATATCGACCACTTGGGTAACCGTCGTGTTCGTTCCGTGGGTGAGCTTTTACAAAACCAGGTGCGTGTCGGTCTAAACCGTTTGGAGCGCATTATCCGTGAGCGGATGACTGTCTCAGATGCTGATTCCCTAACGCCTGCGTCTCTGGTTAATCCTAAGCCTTTAGTCGCTGCCATCAAGGAATTCTTTGGTTCCAGTCAGCTGTCTCAGTTTATGGATCAAACTAATCCTTTGGCTGAGTTAACTCACAAGCGCCGCATTAGTGCCCTTGGGCCTGGTGGTTTAACCCGTGAGCGTGCTGGTTTTGCTGTTCGCGACATTCACCCCTCGCACCACGGTCGTATTTGCCCAATTGAGACGCCTGAAGGTCCTAATGCTGGATTGATTGGTTCCCTGGCAACCCATGCGCGCGTCAATGATTTTGGCTTTATCGAAACGCCATTTTTCCCGGTAGAAGATGGTCGTATTCGTAAAGATCAGCCGTCAGTTTATATGACAGCTGATGAGGAAGATGATTTCCGTGTAGCGCCAGGGGATATCCCCATCGATATCGATGGCAACATCTTGGGTGAATCTGTCCCTGTTCGTTACCGTCAAGACTTCATCAGTACGTCAGCCTCTGAAGTAGATTACGTAGCCGTCTCACCGGTTCAAATTATCTCGGTGGCTACTTCACTAATTCCTTTCCTTGAGCACGATGATGCGAACCGTGCTCTCATGGGATCAAATATGCAACGCCAGGCTGTTCCCCTGCTGCGTCCCGAACGTCCTTTAGTAGGTACAGGTCTGGAAGCTCAAGCCGCTCGTGACTCAGGGATGGTAGTCGTCAGCCCGGTTGATGGTGAAGTTACTTTCCTTGATGCCAAGAAAGTAGTGGTTACTGATGCTGATGGTAAGCAATATGCCCAAGAACTCCAGAAGTATCAGCGCTCTAACCAAGACACTTGTTTGAATCAACGCCCCTTAGTTTTCTCTGGAGACAAGGTGGTTGCAGGCCAGGTGCTAGCAGATGGTTCAGCCACTGAAGGGGGTGAAATTGCCCTGGGCCAGAATGTCTTAGTTTCCTATATGCCTTGGGAGGGCTACAACTACGAAGACGCAATTCTGCTGAGCGAGCGTTTAGTATACGACGACCTCTACACCTCTATTCACATTGAGAAGTTTGAGATTGAGGCGCGTCAAACCAAGCTAGGGCCTGAAGAAATCACTCGCGAAATTCCTAATGTTGGAGAAGATGCTCTGCGTCAACTAGATGAGACCGGCATTATCCGCATTGGAGCCTGGGTTACCTCAGGCGACATCTTGGTGGGTAAAGTTACACCCAAGGGTGAATCTGATCAGCCCCCAGAAGAAAAACTGCTGCGGGCAATCTTTGGTGAAAAAGCTCGGGACGTTAGGGATAATTCTCTACGTGTACCCAATGGTGAAAAAG
Source organism: Leptothoe sp. LEGE 181152 (assembly GCF_032906605.1). Taxonomy (NCBI): domain Bacteria; kingdom Bacillati; phylum Cyanobacteriota; class Cyanophyceae; order Nodosilineales; family Cymatolegaceae; genus Leptothoe; species Leptothoe sp. LEGE 181152. Next base: position 359,012 of record NZ_JASATU010000032.1, on the reverse strand, counting down.
GTCGTGTGGTCGATGTGCGTGTCTTCACCCGTGAGCAAGGTGATGAGCTTCCTCCGGGTGCCAATATGGTGGTGCGGGTTTATGTGGCCCAAAAGCGCAAAATCCAGGTAGGCGATAAGATGGCTGGTCGCCACGGTAACAAAGGTATTATTTCTCGGATTTTGCCCATTGAAGATATGCCCTATCTCCCGGATGGTACTCCGATTGATATCGTACTCAATCCTCTGGGTGTACCGTCTCGTATGAATGTAGGCCAGGTCTTTGAATGTTTGCTGGGCTGGGCCGGAGAGAATCTCAATGCACGCTTCAAGATTACGCCTTTTGATGAGATGTATGGCAGTGAAGCGTCCATGGAAACTACCCATGGCAAGCTCCAGGATGCTCGTGATAACACGGGTAATAGCTGGGTGTTTAATCCTGAAGATCCAGGTAAAATCCAGCTTTACGATGGCCGTACTGGGGAAGCCTTTGACCGTCCGGTGACAGTTGGTAAACCCTACATGCTGAAGCTGGTTCACCTAGTAGACGATAAGATTCACGCTCGTTCTACAGGTCCTTACTCGCTGGTTACTCAGCAGCCCTTGGGTGGTAAAGCTCAGCAAGGTGGTCAGCGCTTTGGAGAGATGGAGGTATGGGCACTCGAAGCCTTCGGTGCTGCCTATACTTTGCAGGAACTGCTAACTGTCAAATCCGATGATATGCAGGGACGTAATGAAGCCCTTAATGCCATTGTTAAAGGCAAGGCAATTCCTCGACCCGGTACGCCTGAATCCTTCAAGGTATTGATGCGTGAGCTACAGTCCCTCTGCTTAGACATCGCGGTGCATAAACTAGAAACCCAAGAAGATGGCACCAGTCGTGATGTAGAGGTTGACTTAATGTCAGATTCTCTTAATCGACGTTCACCATCGCGGCCCACCTATGAGTCTATTTCTCGAGATGAAGCATCTCCTGAGGCTCCCCCTGCGGCTGCACCAGCTGCGACTCCTACCCCTGCCATTGAGGAGCCGCCCCTTTAACTCTGTGAATGAGCATAAGCGTTTAGCCGTCTGTTTTTAGCTCTATGCAAAGTAGCTAGAAAAGACCTGAACGCTTATGTCATCACTTTAGAATCGAGGCGAAGCAACCTTTTGTAAACAACTGTCCCTCGATTCGTCAACAGAAACTATGTCCTGATGTGTAGGCCGCGTACAAGGAATCAAGAGAATGCCAAAACTAGAACAGCGCTTTGACTATGTCAAAATCGGCCTGGCTTCGCCTGACCGTATTCGTCAATGGGGTGAACGTACGCTTCCCAATGGCACGGTTGTAGGGGAAGTAACCAAGCCAGAAACCATTAACTACAGAACTTTAAAGCCTGAAATGGACGGGCTGTTCTGTGAACGCATTTTTGGGCCTGCTAAGGATTGGGAATGCCATTGTGGTAAATATAAGCGCGTCCGTCATCGCGGAATCGTTTGCGAGCGTTGCGGTGTAGAAGTGACGGAGTCACGTGTGCGTCGTCATCGTATGGGCTATATCAAACTGGCTGCTCCCGTAGCGCATGTTTGGTATCTCAAAGGTATTCCTAGCTATATTGCAATTTTGCTCGACATGCCTCTTAGAGATGTTGAGCAAATTGTGTATTTCAACGCCTACGTTGTTTTAGATCCAGGTAATGCTGACAGCTTAAGCTACAAACAGCTCCTGACTGAAGATCAGTGGATTGAAATTGAAGATCAGCTTTACGATGAAGAGTCTGATCTGTCTGGTATTGAGGTTGGCATTGGAGCTGAAGCTCTTCAGCGTCTGCTACAAGATTTGGAGCTTGAAGCTGTTGCTGAGCAGTTGCGGGAAAATATTGATAACTCTAAAGGTCAAAAGCGGGCGAAGTTGATCAAACGTCTACGTGTGATTGACAACTTTATTGCAACCGGATCTCGTCCAGATTGGATGGTGTTGGATGTTATTCCCGTCATCCCCCCTGACCTCCGTCCGATGGTACAGCTAGATGGTGGTCGATTTGCAACATCGGACCTCAACGACCTCTATCGTCGTGTGATCAATCGGAATAATCGCTTGGCACGACTGCAAGAGATTTTGGCACCTGAGATTATTGTCCGTAATGAAAAGCGGATGCTTCAGGAAGCCGTAGATGCTCTGATTGATAATGGTCGTCGTGGCCGAACAGTAGTTGGCGCTAATAATCGACCTCTTAAGTCTCTCTCAGACATTATTGAGGGTAAACAAGGACGTTTCCGTCAGAACCTGTTAGGTAAGCGAGTTGACTACTCTGGTCGTTCCGTAATTGTGGTTGGCCCCAATCTAAAAATTCACCAATGTGGCCTGCCGCGTGAGATGGCTATTGAGCTTTTCCAGCCTTTTGTGATTCATCGTTTGATTCGTCAAGGTTTGGTGAATAACATTAAAGCCGCTAAAAAACTGATTCAGCGCAATGACCCGAGTATTTGGGGTGTGTTGGAGGAAGTCATTGAAAATCATCCGGTTATGCTTAACCGAGCGCCAACTCTACACCGTCTTGGTATTCAGGCATTTGAACCAATGTTGGTAGAGGGACGAGCTTTACAACTGCACCCGCTTGTGTGTCCGGCATTTAATGCTGACTTCGATGGTGACCAGATGGCGGTGCACGTGCCACTATCACTGGAAGCGCAGTCTGAGGCGCGGCTGCTGATGTTGGCATCTAATAACGTTCTTTCCCCAGCCACAGGGCGACCCATTATTACGCCTAGTCAGGATATGGTGCTGGGTTGCTACTATCTCACTGCGGAAAATCCCTATGAGCAAAAGGGAGCTGACTCACATTTCGCCAGTATGGAAGACGCCATTGTTGCCTACGAACAAGGCATGGTAGATCTCCACGCTTGGGTGTGGCTGCGATTTGATGGTCCTGTGGAACACGACGGCGACCCGGTTGAGGTGATTGATAACGGAGATGGCTTTGTGACTAAGCGTTATGCCCATCGTCGTGTTCGCGAAGATGGGGACGGCAATCTCCTATCTCAACATATCTATACGACCCCTGGGCGCATTATTTACAACCATGCTGTCCATGCGGCCCTTGCCAGTTAAATTTTTTAGTTTTTTATCCAGTTAGCCAGTACCACGTTGAGGCAGAGAGACCCCATGGCAGATCAAGGTAACGAACAAGCCAACTCCATCATTTTTCGCAACCGTATTATTGACAAGAAGCAGCTTAAAAACCTGATTTCCTGGTCATTTGATAACTACGGCACGGCTCGTACAGCTGCAATGGCTGATGAAATCAAGTCCCTTGGTTTTAAGTACGCTACCCGTGCGGGGGTTTCTATCAGTGTTGACGACTTGCAGGTTCCCCCGAGTAAGCGAAAATTGCTGGATGCAGCGGAGCAGGAAATTCGCGACACTGAAGAGCGCTATACTCGGGGCGAAATTACTGAGGTAGAACGTTTTCAGAAGGTAATTGATACCTGGAACGAAACTAGTGAAGAGTTAAAGGATGAAGTAGTCCGTAACTTTAAGGAGAATAATCCGCTCAACTCGGTTTACATGATGGCGTTCTCTGGGGCTCGCGGTAATATCTCCCAGGTACGTCAGCTGGTGGGAATGCGCGGTTTGATGGCAAATCCCCAGGGTGAAATTATTGACTTGCCGATTAAGACTAACTTCCGCGAAGGACTGACGGTTACTGAGTACATTATTTCTTCCTATGGTGCCCGGAAAGGCCTTGTGGACACTGCACTACGTACAGCTGACTCAGGTTATTTGACCCGTCGTCTGGTAGACGTTTCACAGGATGTCATTATTCGTGAAATTGATTGTGGTACGGATCGGGGCATTCCCCTAAGTGCCATGACAGACGGTGAGCGGGTGTTAATTTCTCTTGAGGACAAGCTGTTAGGAAGAATTCTGGCTGACGATGCCGTTCACCCTAAAACTGGTGAAGTCATCGTTCCTCGCAATCAGCCTATGGACGCAATCATGGCTAAGGCTGTAGACGATTCTGGGATTAAACAAGTTAGAGTTCGTTCTGCTCTGACCTGTGAGGCAGCCCGTTCTGTTTGCCAGCATTGTTATGGTTGGAGCTTGGCCCATTCGCATATGGTGGATTTAGGCGAAGCTGTCGGTATTATTGCGGCTCAATCTATTGGTGAGCCGGGTACTCAGCTGACTATGCGTACCTTCCATACCGGTGGTACATTTACCGGAGAACTAGCACCCCAAGTTCGAGCAAAGGTAGCTGGTCAGTTCCAAATGCCTTCGAGCCTTCGTAGCCGTCCCTATCGAACTCGTCATGGTGAAGACGCTCTTGTGATGGAGGCGAATACCGACGCCAAAATCGTTATGGAGAACGGTAAGACACGCGCGGTTGCTTTACCACAGGGTTCCATTGTATTTGTTGTTGATGGGACTGTTCTTGCAAAGGGTGACTTGATTGCAGAATTACCTACCACTGGGCGAGTCCGTAAAGTAACTGAGAAAGCGAGTAAAGACGTAACCTCCGATATGTCGGGTGAAGTGCTATTTGCTGGTTTAGTGCAGGAAGAGAAAAAAGACCGTCAAGGCAACATCACTAAGTTGGCCCAACGTGGTGGGTTGTTGTGGGTGCTCTCGGGTGAAGTTTATAACTTACCTCCTGGTGCGGAGCCTACGGTTAAAAATGGTGACATGATTGATTCCAACGGCATTTTGGCTGAAACCAAAATTGTCACTGAGCGGGGTGGGGTGGTTCGCTTGCCTGATCGTTCTGATAGTAAAGGTAGCCGTGAGGTTGAGATTATTACTGCTTCGGTGATGCTGGACACCACGGAAGTCACGGTTGAGAGCGGTCAAGGACGTGAGCATTATTTTCTACAAACCGATCAGGGAGTACGTTACTCCTTAATTGCTACACCGGGTGCCAAAGTCACTGGTGGTCAGGTGATTGCAGAACTCGTTGATGATACTTACCACACTCAGAGCGGTGGCATCATCAAGTTCTCAGGTGTAGAAATTGCTAAGAAGAGTAAGGGCAAGCAAGGGTACGAAGTTACCAAAGGTGGAACTCTCCTTTGGATCCCAGAAGAAGCCCATGAGGTCAATAAAGATATCTCCCTACTAATGGTTGAGGATGGCCAGTTCATTGAAGCTGGTACTGAAGTTGTTAAGGATATCTTCTGTCAAATTAGCGGTGTGGTTGAAGTCACCCAAAAGAATGACATTCTACGGGAGATTGTGATTAAGCCAGGGGATATTCACATGGTGGATAGCCCAGATGCTGCTAGTGGTAAGGATGGGGTGCTGGTTAGTGCTGGTGAGGAAGTGATTCCTGGAGTAACGGCAGAAGCTCTTCGATTTGTTGAGTATGTAGAAACCCCTGAAGGAGCTGCGCTGTTATTGCGCCCGGTGCAGGAATTTGATGTGCCTGATGTGCCTGATGTGCCGACGCAACATGCTGTGAGTGATAGTGAAGATAATTCTATTGGCATCACTGCGATTCAACGTCTCTTCTTTAAGGATGGCGAGCGTGTGAAGTCGGTTGATGGTGTTGAGTTACTGCGGACTCAGCTAGTTCTGAATGTGGACAATGAGTCGTCACAACTGACAGCTGATATTGAGCTGGTGCCCGATCAGCATGATCCAGAGATTCAGCGCCTTCAGCTAGTGATTCTAGAGACTCTAGTCATCCGTCGTGATATTGCTGCTGACCAAACCCAGGGTAGTACTCAGACGCGCTTGCTTGTTGAGGAAGGCCAGGAGATAGAACCTGGTGCTGTTGTGGCACGTACCGAAATCCAGTCTAAGGAAGCTGGAGAGGTTCGTGGTATTCGTCAAGATGTGGAATCTGTTCGCCGTATCCTAGTCGTGCGTGATAGTGACCTGGTAACAATTGCTATGGATGGCAAATCGCCAACTGTGAAGGAAGGAGATTTGTTGGTTGATGGTTTTCCATTAGCTGAGGGGGTTATCTCTGAAGACTCTGGTCAGGTTGTAGCGATTAATGGCGACAGTGTTGTTCTACGGATTGCGCGTCCTTATCGTGTATCAACAGGTGCGGTACTGCACATTGAGGATGGTGATCTCGTTCAGCGGGGCGATAATTTGGTGTTGTTGATCTTTGAACGTGCCAAGACTGGGGATATCATTCAAGGTTTACCTCGGATTGAAGAGCTGCTTGAGGCTCGTAAGCCTAAAGAAGCTTGTGTCTTAGCGGAGCGACCGGGTAGTGCTCAGGTTGTTTATGGCGATGATGAAACGGTAGAGGTGAAGATCATTGAAGATGATGGTGTGGTGACTGAGTATCCAATTACTCCGGGGCAGCCTATGATTGTCTCCGATGGTCAAGAGGTCGCTTTGGCTGAACCACTGACAGATGGACCTCTGAATCCTCACCAGATTTTGGAGTTCTTCTTCAAATATCATCGTGAGACTAAAGGCGTACATGAGGCTGCCATGATCAGCCTGCAAAAAGTACAGACTTTCTTGGTGAATGAAGTACAGTCGGTGTATCAATCCCAGGGGATTGATATTGCTGATAAGCACATTGAGGTGATCGTACGCCAGATGACTTCTAAGGCCCGTGTGGAAGACGGTGGTGATACCACAATGCTACCTGGCGAGCTCGTTGAGATTCGTCAGCTAGAACAGGTGAATGAAGCGATGTCGATTACAGGGGGGGCTCCGGCGGAATACACTCCTGTATTGTTGGGCATTACTAAGGCTTCGCTAAATACCGATAGCTTTATTTCAGCAGCAAGTTTCCAAGAAACAACTCGTGTGTTGACTGAAGCGGCTATTGAAGGCAAGTCTGATTGGCTACGTGGTCTGAAGGAGAACGTGATTATTGGTCGCCTAATCCCTGCTGGTACAGGATTTAATGCCTATGAAGAGCGTTCAACTCCTGAGATAGATCCTTCTTTCGATAAGGCTTTTCTATCGGATGATATGGCTTTACAAGATATGGTCTTAGACGATCGCACCGCTCGTGCCTATGATCGTGAAGGTGGCCTTAACATGTTTACCGACGATATGTTGGGCGGTACTCCAAGTGGTAATACTCCTGGAGCAAATGCATCGGGACCCGGACCTGCTGAGACAACTCCAACGCCTCCATCTCCGTTTTTGGATGATAATGCTTTGATTGATGATCAAACGGCCGCTCCTTAGATTATTTAGGATTGCAAGTCTAGCTAATCCTCTAGAAAAATAAACATCTAAGTAAAAGGGGCTAAGGAAATTCCTTAGCCCCTTTATTCTTATTGGCTCAGATTACTACTTTGGGATTTGACCTTATGCGGAATGCTGACTGATAGCGCCCAGTATGGAAGAGAACTAATCCCTAATGGAGTGTCCCTACAGGATTGCCCTTTCAATCGGGTTGAATGAATTCGGATTTGTATTATGCGTCTAGATCTAGTGCTGCGGCTTTGATTGTGATTGTCTGCGTCTGTTCTCCACGATGTAGGCTTAGGTTTAATTGCTGCCCAATTTGGGCTTGGTCAACATAGGACTGTAGCTGATTAGCTGTTTGAAAATGCTGCTCATCAATTTGCGTTATCACGTCTCCACGGCGTAACCCAGCTTCAGCAGCTGGTGTTTCAGGAAGAACACGGATAACTAAGACTCCGCTAATTTCTGGAATGATCATGCTGGCATTGGGATCATCATTGTTGCGTTTTGCCATTTCTGGAGTTAGATCAGCAATTTGAATGCCCAGATAAGGATGAGCAATGCGCTCACCATGGGCTAGCTGGTCTTGAATAGATTTTGCTTTGTTGATAGGAATAGCAAAACCAATACCCATGGCATCTGCTCGAATTGCGGTGTTGATACCGATGACTTCGCCCTGGCTATTGAGGAGGGGGCCACCAGAGTTACCTGGGTTAATGGCGGCATCTGTCTGAATAAAATCAAGTCGTTTGTCGGGAATACCAACAGTGGCACTTGATCGTTTCAGCGTGCTGACAATCCCCAGGGTGACGGTATTGTCTAATCCCAGTGGATTGCCTACGGCAATGGCCCAATCCCCGACATCGATTGTGTCAGAGTCCCCTAAGGAGGCTACTGGTAAGGTTTTACTGTCTGTATTGATTTTGATGACGGCTAAGTCAGTTAGTTCGTCTGATCCTTCGACCGTGCCATCAAAATGTCGGCCATCTTTGAGGGTGACCGTAACGCGGTCTGCTTGGTTGACAACGTGAGCATTGGTGAGAATATAGCCCTTGCTATCTACGATGAAGCCAGAACCCTGACCACTGAGACGTTCCTGCTGGGGAATTCGCTGGAATGTATCAGGGCCAAAGAATCCCCTAAAAAGGGGATCGTCGTAGAGTAAATCGGGTACGTTGCGGGTGATTGTGCGTTCGGTGTCGATGCGCACAACTGCTTCACCAACGCGTCGCACAGCTGCGGCAACAAAGCTTTCGCTCGATAGTGAAGTTGTTTCAGCTGCTGGTTGAGTCAGAGCTGCTGCTGGTTGGATGCCTGCCAGAAAAAGCAGTATTGCTGAACAGCAAGTAATCAGCCATCGAATTATTCGATGGCTGAAGGGCTTGGGTAGATCAAAAGGCGTCATAAGGTCATGCTCTGAGACAACAACGGCCCTAAAGGACTCTCGTAAGGCCTGTACTAGACTTTGTTGGGGAGCTAGTTTAATGGCTAAAAGTTGGTTCTATTGTGCCAGTTTCCTTAAGAATCGTGTGCGGTAACCCGCCCTGGAAATCATCACCTGCGATTTTGGAAAATTTTAGCCATTTCTTCTAGTGCCAAGGGTTGTGCTCATGTAAGGTAATGGTCGTTACGGGGGGATAAACGTCATGTTCGGTAGGGGTTTTTGGATGGTTTTGTGGGGGGTAACGATAGTGGTTGCGATCGCAAGCTGCCAGGATTTCTCCATCGGCCAGCTCATTGCCCCCAGCTATGAATTTCAGTTAGCTGATTACCTGTCAAACACGGGGGCAAAAATGTATGGAGCTTACTGGTGCCCGCACTGTGCCAGGCAAAAGCAAATCTTTGGCGACGCTGCCCTGTCAATTCCATATGTTGAATGCGATCTGCGCGGGGTTAATCCGCAAGTAGACCTCTGCAATGCAGTGGGTATCAACGCGTATCCCACTTGGCAAATCAACGGAGAATTCTATTTAGGAGCTCAACCCCTGAGGCGTTTAGCAATTATCTCAGGCTTTGAGAAATCGAGTGAGCCCCTTGAACCTAACCATGGGGAATGGGGTGGGTTTAGTCCTGCTCTTTAAGCAGAACGGTATAGACCTTGCTAGAGTTAGATGCCCAAACTGCTTTAGAATGTAACCAAAGAATTTAAGCTATGCCGTCTCTAATTATTAGAGACATACGCAGGAGGATAATTAGGCACTATGGGCGGAGAAATTTTTTCGGTTGCGGTCACAATGTCTGTCATTGTCATGGTGGGGCTTGGTGTTGGGTTTCTAATGCTGAAGCTTCAAGGTGCTGAAGAGTAATCGTTTGGATTTTCACAGCTTGATTGGTGCTTTTTGTGAGTGCTGATTTTAATCTTTGATGGATTCAGATTAAGGCTCATTCAAATTGCCTAGTTTATTAAAAAAGCAGCGAAACTAGCCATTTGGTGAAGCTCCGCTGCTTTTTTAACTCAAACCTAGGTTTTCGAACGAAGCGGCGTCTGTTAAGCTGAGTAAAGCGTTAAGTTTTGTGTAGAGTCCTCCATGAGCATATTGGTGGTTGGTGCAACGGGCACGCTGGGTCGTCAGATTGTTCGCAATGCCTTAGATGAAGGGTTTGACGTTAAGTGCCTGGTGCGTAACTTCCAGAAAGCCGCATTTCTTCGAGAATGGGGAGCCCAGTTGGTCCAAGCGAATCTCTGTGGCCCTAAGTCATTGCCACCATGTTTTGACGACGTGACTGCTGTGATTGATGCAGCAACGTCCCGCCCTCAGGATTCTGCCTACGATGTGGACTGGGACGGCAAAGTTAACTTAATCAAGGCCGCTGTGGATGCCAAGGTAGAGCGGTATGTATTCATTTCGATTCTTAATTGTGAGAAATACCCCCATGTCCCTTTAATGGACATTAAGCACTGTACGGAAAAGTTCTTAGAAGAATCGGGGATAAATTACACAATTCTGAGACCCTGTGGTTTCTTGCAGGGCCTCGTAGGGCAATATGCGATTCCGCTTTTAGAAAAGCAGGCTATTTGGGTCATGGGCGAAGCAGCTCCCATCGCTTATATGAATACCCAAGATATTGCTCGGTTTGCTGTACGGTCATTGCAGCTACCTGAGACTGGTAAGCGTTCCTTTCCCCTGGCTGGCACTCGAGCTTGGGGAGCCTATGAGCTAGTAAGACTCTGTGAACGTCTTTCTGGTGAAGACGCGAAGGTCTCAACCATGTCGTTGGGCCTATTGCGTGGTGTCCGCAGCTTTGCAAACTTTTTCCAATGGGGATGGCAGTTTGCTGATCGTTTAGCATTTGCTGAGGTCAGTGCCGGCAGTGAGCCCTTGGATGCTGAGATGGATGAAGTTTATAGCACGTTTGGCCTGGATAAGTCGGAAACGACCACTGTGGAAGAGTACATGGGTGAATACTTTAACCGCATTCTTAAAAAGCTCAAGGAGATGGACTTTGAAAGCAGCCGGGAAAGCAAAAAAAAGCTGCCTTTCTAATACCAGTTCTTAGCAGCGCTACACAATGGGGTAGTGTGCCGTTTCGATGGGTAGGAAAACCATCCAAGTGACACCCTGGTTGGTTCGTTCTCGTACTGTGAGCTTAGCGCCTAAGGCTGTGAAGAGGGCCTTGGTGGTTTGTAAATTGAGACTGAGTCCCCCTGTATCAGGTTGAAACATCAGTAGTTTTCCAAGCGACTTCAGGGTGGGACGGTTTTTATCGCAGATCGAGCTAACCTCAGCCTGAAATTCAAGTTTGAGCTGATCACCGGCAGCCATAACGTGCAGCTGAATTTGGCCTTTGGGAGCCACTGTATGGGTAAAAAGTTCTACCAAGCCCGTGAGCACTTGCTGCAGCAAGATGGGATCACTGGCTACCATGGGTAAGTCTTTGGGGAGTTTGACTTCAAGGGACAGGTTACGGCGAGTGGCGGCTTGTTCCCATTGAGGAATGGCGGATTGGATAATTTCACTGAGCGCAGTGGCTGTTAAAGATGAACGGTGGCTTTTGTGGGTTGCTGCTTCTAACTCGACAGCTTTGAAGATGAGATTAAAGCGGTCAATTTGCTGGGTGCAGGCATTGTCGATTTGCTGTAGTCGCTGCTTCGCTTTTTCGACTAGATCTTTGCGGCGGATTAGGGAACGGGTCAAGGTGCGAATTGTCGTCAATGGTGTCCGAATTTCATGGGCCATGGCCTGGAGCAATTCGGTATCCAATCCGTGGGATTCATGGCTGTTGCCAGGTTCACCTGGCACCGCAACAATGCGTTCGATCACTGGGTTAGGTTTGGGGACTGGTAGGGAAGACAGCATCCAGCGGCTAAACTGGCTGACAATTCGGTAATCTGGCTCTGTGGGGACAAATTTTTCAACCAGTGGATTCAGGAAGGCTAGCTGTTTTGGTGTGGTCAAGTAGATGCGCGATCGCAATAATCGCCAGACCTGATTAATAACCTCAGGAGTAAATGAAAACTGAAACCGTAGGTCATTATCAGCATCACGGCCCAGCACCAGTACGACGCTAAAACGCTCGGTCAGCAACAAACAAAACCGCTCGCCGGCTAGAGGGTCTCCGTCAATTAACGGCAAAATACGAGCAGCGGCTGTATTAACGGGCGGTGTATCATCAGCTGGCATTAATTGAGAAAATGCTTGGGATAGCTGATCTAACGGTGGGGGAATAAACACCCAATTGGACAACTGCACCGTAAGCTTTGGTGCATCTAGAACCGGGAATGGCCCACTTAAGAGGATGCCTGCTGGTGTTTGTCGATTACTTTGGCGTGGTTTTGCCGATTTTTTAGATTTAGTGCTTTTTTCAGCACCGTGGGGTAGCGTCTCTTTTAAAAGATGTCCGAGGGATGTAATTGCTCCCTGCCACTCCATTTCAGCCCGCTCTGCTTGATTCTGGTGGTCAGTCTCCCTGGCACTGTCTGAGTTGAGACCTTCCCAAGCCATTGGCTCAGCCCCTAATTCTCCCAAGGCCACCAGACTACTAATTGTGGGTAAAAACTTCTCCACCATGGGCCTCTAGATGCATATAGTTGTCGTACCATACATCAGCAGACGATAGCTGATATGGACAACACGTCTGACAACATGTCTATTTAGAGACTACTGGCAAGATTCCCCCTATGACTATGGGGTAGAACCGAACGTCCATAGGGGGTTTGGAATAATACTATTTGTTAAGCTGATGCTCAAACTACTGGTTATTATTAGCCGAACCAGGTTGAGGGTATTAAGGTGTCCGGTGTGGATGAAATGGGACGCGTGAGTAACTTTTGGATGCCCTGGTACACCAGCTGACGAATTTGGCGATGTTGCTCCGCAGAGTAGCAGTTACGCGGTAGTTCTAAGGAACATTCTTCAGCAATAGTCATATAACGAGCGGGCAAACGACTCAGCACAAACGTGGCTAGCCGGTCGCGAGCATCAGAACTCGTAAAGGTATCTCGATAGGATGCTGAAGGGCCAGTTGCTAAAACATCATCGATAATTTCGTTGACGACGGGTAGCGCGATGTTAATGAGAGTGTTGGCCATCGTGAGGATCTCCGATTCTGGATTGTGGGTAGGTTGCCAAGGGCATGGCTATGGAGTTTATGTAATAGTCAAAACTCTGTCATTTCAACCGTGATTTCCACTATGTAAGTCTGTTGAGAAACCATACCCAAAAGTGGCTTGAATAAGATGATATGAGACTTGTCTCTGACTTCAATTCAAAGGCGGGGATCGCTGTTAAATCTTTGATCCCCGCCTTTAGCTAATGTTATTTTTTCCCACCATGAATCAAGGGTGCGTCATCTTTAATAAAGACTAAATATTTGTCTGGAAAATAAACTTGAAGACACTGAGAAATAAACTATAGTTAACAGCTGTTGCAATGTTTTTTTACCTTGCGATCATTTTGTTTCAATTCGGGCGAATCATGTTGTGACGATGCAGTTGTTGATTTGTTCTGGTTATCATTCCGCCGATTTAACCTATGACTTCCTGCAATCTTTGTTGAGGGTAATTACGCCAGAGCGGTTATGGGTGATGCCAATTTGGGCGGCCCCCGGAACGTTGCCCTGGCTGCTCAATTCACCACAAGCGCCACGCCGCGATCGCTTGTTACAGGTGATTGCATTTAGTGCTGGGGTGGTTGCCGCTTACCCAATGTTAATGACCTGGACAAAGATGGGGGGAAGCAGTCGATTAATTGCAATCGATGGATGGGGCATGCCGCTCCTGGGGGACCTGGAAATTTATCGTATGAGTCATGACCATTGGACCCATCGCACTACATACTTTCCTGCAGCGATTGAGAGTCAGGGCTACTTCTATTCAGATCCGGCGGTTGAGCACCTAACACTCTGGCAGTCACCTGATTCCACTACGGGAATGGGGGCTATAAATGCACGGAGTCAGCCGATGACCGCGCTTGAGTTCATCTGTTCTGTTTTGTCCTTGGATTAAGGTGAACTTGATTTTGTTATCAGGTGTTGACGTAATTTTGTCCTGAGATGAATTAACTTACGAATGATTGGGGAACCTTGAATCCATGCTATTTAGGGCGGCAGATGGTGATGCCGTGCTCCTCTATTTACTATCTCAGAACCTGCTCAGAGCCCGATTGTTTGTTTGCTTGAGTCTTCTGACCTGAGGCTAGAAAATCGTTTTTCTATGAAATTTGTCTAACTCCTTGGAATTGGGATTGTAAAATAGACAACCATCAGCAATTATGCCTAGATAGCATTCCCGTAGCTGACGCACTTCTGACTGCCCTTCGAAAATTATGACTTCAACGTCTGTTAAGCCTTCCATTAAAGCAAAACCCGTCATTCAGCGAGCGACCGGTGCCTTTGCTCTAATCGATAGCCTGGTGCGCCATGGCGTGCGTCACGTGTTTGGCTATCCCGGTGGGGCAATTCTGCCGGTTTATGACGAACTTTATAAAGCAGAAGAGAGAGGTGATATTCAGCATATTCTGGTGCGTCATGAACAGGCTGCATCCCATGCGGCGGATGGGTATGCTCGGGCGACAGGACAGGTGGGTGTGTGTATTGCCACTTCGGGACCTGGGGCGACCAACCTGGTCACAGGAATTGCAACGGCCCAGATGGATTCGGTGCCAATGGTTGCTATCACTGGGCAGGTAACTCGCAAAGCAATCGGTAGTGATGCGTTTCAGGAAACCGATATTTTTGGTATCACGCTGCCCATCGTTAAGCACTCCTATGTGGTCCGCGATCCGCGACAGATGGCAAATATCGTGGCTGAGGCGTTTTACATTGCTCAGTCTGGTCGTCCTGGTCCAGTGCTGATCGATGTGCCTAAGGATGTTGGCTTAGAAGAATTTGACTATGCTCCAGTGGCACCACGCTCCATTGCAATTCCAGGGTATAAGCCCACGACACGAGGGAATCCCCGGCAGATTGTTAATGCGATCGCACTGCTGCGCAGCGCTCAAAAGCCTTTGCTCTACGTCGGTGGTGGGGCTGTTATTTCCGGGGCCCATGCAGAAATTGCTCAGCTAGCCGAACATTTTCAGATTCCTGTTACCACCACGCTGATGGGTAAGGGGGCTTTTGATGAGCGACATCCTCTATCTGTTGGCATGCTAGGGATGCATGGTACAGCCTATGCCAACTTTGCCGTGAGTGAGTGCGACCTTTTGCTGGCCATTGGTGCCCGCTTTGATGACCGAGTAGCGAGCAACCTGGAGCAGTTTGCACAGCACGCTAAAGTCGTTCATGTCGATATTGACCCCGCTGAGGTCGGTAAGTGTCGTGTGCCTGATGTGCCGATTGTGGGCGATGTCAGAAATGTTTTGACTGAGTTGTTGGCTCGTCTGGACAAACCCGCCAACCCAGACCAAACAGGTGCTTGGCGTGCCCGCATTGATGAATGGAAAACGGATTATCCCCTCAAAGTTCCTACGTATAGCGATCAGCTTGCTCCACAGCACGTGATTGCTCAAGTGGGTCGTTATGCCCCTGATGCCTACTACACCACTGATGTCGGTCAGCATCAGATGTGGGCAGCTCAGTTTCTTCAGAATGGTCCGCGTAAATGGATCTCTAGTGCGGGTCTGGGCACCATGGGTTACGGTATGCCAGCAGCATTGGGTGTGCAAATCGGTGTGGGTGATGAGCAGGTCATTTGCATTAGTGGTGATGCCAGCTTCCAGATGAATTTGCAAGAGCTAGCGACCCTGGCTCAATACAATATCAAGGTTAAAACCGTCATTATTAACAACGGCTGGCAAGGGATGGTACGTCAGTGGCAACAGGGCTTCTATGGTGAGCGCTATGCCTCTTCCAATATGGAAGTGGGTATGCCTGACTTTGAGAAGTTGGCCGCCGCCTTTGGTGTAAAAGGGATTGTTGTGCAATCGCCTGATCAACTTGATCAGGCCATCGTTGATATGCTTGCCCATGACGGTCCAGTACTCTTGGACGTGTGGGTCCGTCGTGATGAGAACTGTTATCCTATGGTTCCACCTGGCAAGAACAACTCTCAGATGATTGGTTTAGCCGAGCCTGCAACTAAGCGCCCAGTAGAATTTGTTCATTGTCATAGTTGTGGCAGTGACAACAAAGTGAGTCATCGATTCTGTTCTGAGTGTGGCACTAAGCTGTAATAGATTGCTCGCCTAAGTCACGATCTGCTCATCTGGAAGGTGAATGCGTCGTGATTGGGGTTGCTCTATGGATACTTTTGGTTCCCTATAGCGACCCTAGGCGAGTTCCATTATAAAAATGCGTGAGAATATCACGGTATTGCTGACCCCGTTCAGCCATGCCTCGGGCTCCCCACTGGCTCATGCCAATGCCGTGACCAAACCCATTGCCCGCCACTGAAATGCTGGTGGGACTGACGGCCAGATCAAACTTAGTGCTACGTAGACCCAACTTTTGACGGAATGTATTGCCCGTAATGGTTAATGCGCCAGCATCACCAATGATGCTCATGCGATTGGCCCGACCTTGGGGGCTGCGACTCAGGACTTCCACAGCCTGGATGATGCCAGGGTAGCCGATGCGTGCGCCAACTTCTTCCAACGAAAACTGTGCTCGCCAGCTGTAAACAGGCGCATTTTGATCAAAGTCAGGCACCCCCTTCAGATAAGGCACAGCTTGAGACCATACATGTTCTGAATTTTCGGTGTGGCCGCCGGATGACGAATGAAACACGGCTTCAATCACTTTGCCGCCATGGGTAAGTACCTTGCCATGGGTGGCATCTACGGCAGACTGGGTAGAGGCTGCTTCACCGTCTAATCCTTTATACACTTGGGACGCTTGAGTGCTTTTTAGATCATAGGATTGACCGTTAGCTTTGCTCTTGTGATACATGGCATAGGAGCGAGCCGCCACGGCTTGCGATCGCAATGCTTCCTGGGGCCAGCTCGCAGGCATTTCACTACCAACAACGCTGTAGAGATAATCGTCGATATCGACATAATTAATCGCCGTTACCCCACCATTACTGGGTATTAGCTTAACTCTACCTCTATACCAACGGTCGCCAATCCAGACCACTCCATCGTTGGAGGGCTCTAACCAAAAGGTGTTGGCTTGACCAAAGTCGCTATAGCCATCAGTAAGTTCCAATCGTCCACCGTTTGTATCGACGCTGATGGACTGTAACTCAGGTAGCTGAAGAATTGCCTGTCCTCGGTTGTCGCGAATAACACCTGTTGTAGACGCGCCAATCTGGACTTGATTAGCACTGTTGCGGATAGCAATTCTCAGCTCGGTAGCATGGGCAGGAATAACCCAGAGGAACCACAGGAGGGCACCCCACCAGCTATGACGGCCAAGGGCTAAAAAAAGTTTAAGAGGCCAAGAAGAGGTATTAAGCATGGCAGATAGTCAGGAATTGAGGCAGATATCAGTAGACCAGTTCTAAGGGTGCCCGGTAATACGCAGTATTTAAAACCTAAGCAGATGCTGGGTGACAAATCATAACCATAAAAGGTAGTCTGCCAACCCCAATGTCTAAGAAAAACCTACACAATGACCGCTTAAAGGCTGTAAACAGCGCTATTTTGGCGGCAGTTCGGTGTTCTCAGAATAATCTCTACAGGGATGTGTGCCAGTTGGCATATGACAGTTTGCCGATGGGCATTAGCCATGAATAATACCAGTTTGAGGAACATCTATCTGGGGCTACTTTTGCGAAGTTATAGTAGCTTTGCAGACTCATAAAGTCGTCTCACCATGTTGAGAATTTTCTCACCATAGTTTGGATCAGCAGCCCAACGACCGCTGAGCTGACCCACGAGTACGGCACTGCCCCGACTGACAAATTTGAAACGGGGATCTACCTGTTCCTGCACCAGGGGTTCTTTACTGCCATAGGCTTTGAGGTGTTGAATGTGAGCCCTCACGCCAATACGTGCACTGGGGAAGGATGCCCCTGCTGCATCCCCTCCCAGGCCGCCAATTCCTGCAAAATTATTTTGCGAGGCTTTCACATTCCCGCCAAATCGTAGAAAAGAGGTTTCTACACACATCTGACAGAAAGCGATGTCATAATTCACACCCTCAATTATTCCTTCTTGACGATAAATTTTATGCAAATCCGGGAAGTCTCGAAGTGCTTGTTCGTTATTGTTCTTCAAGAACATCATCAGGCTGATTTCAGAGGCGTTGCCGTGGCCCATGATTTGATCAATGAGGCCTGGGCAGATGGTAAGGGCCGACTGAGACTTGAGTTGCACGGTACGGCTAGCAGCATCCCAGCCGATGGAGATGCTAAAGTCTCTTAAATCAACGGCTTTGACGTACACCACATTGCCATACCGTACTTTGCGGATGTCATCATTACTGGCCAGATTAAGCCCAAGTCGGTCTGCGACATCAATCGGCACATAGGAGTTACCGCTGACTAAGACGCCTTTCTCGTCATACTGACCGCCATTAATGGTGATATTGATGATGGGAAACTGGGGCGCAGGTGTGGGTGCTGTCGGCTGGGTGCCACTAATCTCACGACTCCAGGCTGCCAGACCATCCGCTAAGCCAATGGCAATTTCGCGGCGGCGACTGAGGATAATGCCGCGATCGCGATCATTGGTTATGTAGCCCAGTTCTAGTAAAAGGGATGGCGGTTCTACCTGTCGACAAAAGGCCAAGCGACCCATACCAGCCTCGGTGTCTGGTCTAACGCCTGGACCTCCTGGGCCAGTTAACGTCGGTACCCGGCGCAGCATGGCTACCAACACAACCCGGGCATTTTCCGCCCGAGCTTTGTTGCCTGCAATGTAATAAGCAGTTGCTCCCCGGACGTTCTTATTTTGAAAGGCTCCCACATGTATTTCTAACGCAACATCACCGGGACGGTTGCGGGCATTTATCCAGCGGATGCTTTCTTGTAGGCTGAGGTCGTCGGGGACGGAAAGGACTGCGAGTCCACGTGCTCGCAACTCCGGGACAATTAGATCCCGAATGCGGATCATTTCCTGGGCTTCCGTAATACCCTCGACTTTTGCTCCAGAATCGCGGACTCCATTTTCAAATCCACCGTGGCCTGCTGAGATAAAAATTTGTGCCATGTGACCCTGTAAAGCGTTCTATCCAGGCATATTGCCAATTGTCCCCGCAAGGATACATCAATTTCTCAATCTTGGGGAATGAAATGGAGGATGTGTACGTACCTATCTTTGACGCGCAACTTTGGCCTCAGCAGGTGATTGAGCATCAAGGGTGTGGAATTTCGGATGACATAGCATGCTTGGCGCGAGTTAATCCCTGGTGGGATAAGTATTTTGGATAAGTATTTTTGAAAAGACGACTATCAAGATAGTCACTGGTATCAGTTTCAGGAGTTAGCAAAAGCTCAACAAGCATCTGTATGGAAAATTTTGCAAGAGAGTTCTTTTCGTGAGTTGGCTATTAGTAAACCTAGAGGAAATAGCTAGCACAAAAATAAAAACGAATAGCCTACTAATTTTGATCGAAAGAAAAGGAAATAGCGTGTTTTTACCGTTGACAGATGTTGTTCTTAGATCTGAATATTGGGGGTGAAACGATTGAGCCGTGAGATTTGTCCGAAGTTTAGTACAGAGAGCAATAATTAACATCCTCTGCTAATCTCTTGAAGTATGTCTTCGAAACATTAAGCAATATGGCAAATATAAAAACACTTGCATGGGTGATTTATGGTGTGAATAGATAGCGGTATATAAAAGTAAGATCTTGTTAGATTTCAGGGATTTCTGATGCAAGATTGAGAGGGGTGTGTGATTTAAGTGAGTGGGTCTTGAAGTGGTTCAGATCTCCCCCCTTTGCCAGTGAGTTAATGCCTTGATGCTCCCTTAGACAATGGTGGAGGCTTGTATTAGCCATGGAAACATACGTTAGCATAGCTCAGGTGGAAGCGCCTGTAATTACGAACGAGATTGAGCAGGATAGTCTTGCCCCCTATTTTGGTGTGAGTGTATTAGTTTATGTCTTGCTACTGTTTATGTTTGCTCCAAGACGTAATCGATTAAATCGGCGTAAGTCTTCTTTGTAGTCCTTGCTTGTGGCGTTAGAGTGGGTATTCGCCTTGAAATGCTCTCTAACGCCAGTCTCCTACTAATAGATAGGGAGCCCAATAAGAGGGTCTTATATTCTGTCTAATTAGGTTTACCTGTGCCTGTTGTAGAGCTTTTGCCTTAGAAATATCTGGGTTAACTAACTGTTCGTAAAAATCCTTAATTAACTCAGCTGTAGAGAAATCATTAATACTCCATAGAGAGGCCACAGTGCTGCGAGCGCCTGATTGTACTGCAAGGCCTGCAATACCCAATACCTCCCGACTATCACCTGTAGCTGTTTCGCATGCACTAAGAACCAGTAACTCAAGTGGTGTTTGGTTGCGAGTTCTAAGCAAACGGTCAAAGTCATTAAGGTCCATTTTTTCTACTTCAATAGCCTGACCTTTCTGCTCTGCCCTGTTTTCTGTGGGTTGCTCTGATGCTGCCACCAATAAATAAGTGTCGTCTCGGGTAAAGCCAAATACGCCATGGGTGGCAAAATGAATAATATTGTGAGTAGATGAGCGCATTTTGGTTTGTACACTGCTCTTCTTGAATTCTAAGTTGAGCAGGTTTTCTGTCTCGCCCATGATGTTTTGAATGGCTTCTAGTTCATCTTCTACAAAGGCCAGTGCGTGGAAATACATTGTAGACTCGGGCGCATTGGAGTTTGAGGTGATGCTTTGCTCTGGGGCTATGGGTAATGAACTTGCAGAAGATAGGCCCCCTGTGAAAATACTGAAAGATTGTGCGGGAGGGGCTTGGGGAATGGCTAAATCACCAAAGGTGACTGCGATCGCATATTTCTCAATCAAAAATTGTTTTGTTTGTTGATCATACAACGCTGCCATGGGCACATTACGAAATGCTCCATCTAGAACAAAGACTAGGGTGTCTATGGATTCTAGCCAGCCTTGTTCTTCAGCCGGGCGAATTAACCAATCATAAATTTCGTTAGCCAGCCGTTGCCCAGGTTGAGAAAGCACATAATTGTATGTTCTCTCAAGCTCATGGCGAAACTTTTCTAGTTTTGCTTTTACCTTAGAAGACCGCTGCTCAGGACTGTCAGTATTTTGTGTATGCGATAAACCGGTCTGGCTGACTTTCGGAGAATATCTTTGGATGGTCTGGTCTGGAGCCTTGTCTGGTAATTGAAGGAGAACTTCAATGCGGTCTCCTCCAGGTTCATCTGGCAAAATAATTGGGTAAATAATTGCTGTGGTTTTATCTGTATTTGCCACATCCTGAATAGTCGTGCGTTGAATATTGTCATCAGGTGCAATGAGTCCGCAGGCCAGGAAGCTTTCTAACTCGGCTACGCGCAAATCATCAATGACGGTTTGTGCTCGGAGCAGTTGAGCTGTATTGTCTGAAATCGCGATCTCTTCTTTGGGTAGAAGGAGGCTGATATATTCTCGGTATAGAGGTTCGATGCGATCTCGAAAATAAAATTGTATGTCTGGCCCTACATACAATAAATCGTTACGCACTGCCTGCACCTTTTGAAAAGCTACATCATAGTGAGAGAGTACTCGTTCTCGCGTAAACTCTAGCTTGTTCTCAATGCGTCCTAACTGCCATTCCCATTGATAAATAAGACTGGGCTGATGGTGTCCTTGCTTCAGGGCAGCCTCAGTTAGTTTTTGCGCATCTACATACTGTTCTTCTATTTCATAAAGATGGCCTAGATATCCCAGCGCATAAGATACGGCCACTGGATCTCTGATGGCTTCAGCCTGTTGCTTTGCTTTCCAAAGCAAAGAATAGATCTGTTGTTGAGGAATAGTTATCTCTGCAAGGCAGGCGTTTGTGCATTTATCCATTAGTAAGCGTGCCAGCCTCATATGAATAAAAGCAGATGTGCGACCTGAGGGTAGAGCGTCAAGTTTTGATAGTAACGATGTTTGTATAGAGTTTGCCCTTGACCACCCCTTACGATGCAAAGAAATATCAAACTGATTTAACAGGGCTTGAGTTTGAACCAGTAAAGGAGCTTGGACAGAAATCGCTGCATAGGAATCCAATGCCTGTTGATATAAGATGTCAGCCTTTGCCTGATCTGTTTTATTTCGAGTACGGCGAGCAAAGGTTTCCTGTTGTTGCGCCCTGACATGTAGAGTATTGCCAACACTCAATTGAGTGGCTGCTAATTCTTTATCTACAGCAAATTCCTCAGCTAGCTGTAGGCTCTTATCTAGTGAAGCCTGAGATGCTTTAAATTCTCCCAGCAAACGCTGATGATCTCCTACAGTTCGAGTAAGAGCTACTTTTAGTGAGATATTGTCTTGTGCCTCTATAAGTGCCTCTACTTGTGACAAACGACTACGGGACTCTAGTAGAAAGCCTAGCCTGCGTAAGGCATGGGTTTGGTTAAGTAAACTTTTGACTACACCTTCGGAATAGTTAGCTTGCGTATAAATATCAGCTGTCTGTTCCCAGATTTCCAATGCTTTTTGTGTATGTCCCTGAGTTAAGTACAGGCTACCTTGAGTATTTAAGGCTTGACCATAGAGTCTTAATCCTTCAGTCGTTAGAGGGTTTATATTCTGAAGTATTTCAAGACTTTTGCCTATAGCACTTTCAGCCTCTGACCATTGACCTAGTTGACGATAGGCGAGGGCTAAATTGTTGAGAGCCAATACCTGATTCAGTCCATCACGCTGGATGGAAAAGCGCTTCTCTGCTTCTAACCACAGATTGGCAGCCTGGGTAAATTGTTCGGCTCTATAATGTTCTCTACCTTGCTGTAAAAGTTGTTGAGCACTGGTTAAATAGAACGGTGATTGCCCATGCTGACTCAGGGAGATATCATCTGATGTAGTGATTGCTATGGCAGAGCTCAATAGGCTGACTGGTGTTTGTAGTCCTAGAAGGGCTGTCAACCCAGCAGTAACCATTATTAATCTTAAAAAGCGGGACCTCAGTAACCCTCGTTTGAAGACGTTTACTTTCATGGCTGTTACCCCTTGCTGTTAGTTAATTCAACTCATCAGGCCTATCGTAAAGATGAGCAGGAAATAGAGGGTAGCCAGCTACCCTCAGCCACTAAAAAGACATCGCCTGATTCTGTTACAACGGCTTCTTGTGCATCTGCTAGTGATACAGGTTCCTGGTGGGGAAAGCTGGTAATTATTGGAGCCGATGCCTGTGGTTGACCAGTTTCTGGTCCTAGATCGTCTTGTATGAGGTCCTCGCTAGCAATATCTATCGGACTCAAGGGTTGACCACCCCGCCCCGTGATAATAAAGTCGCCTACTTGACTATCTGCAATGTTGTTGTTGGCAAGATTGCAGCCTTGGGCAATTTGATTGCTGGGGTCTACCACATCAATGGGCAGTTCTGATAAGCCTTGGTTCGGATCAACCGCTAAATTATTAATACTGACCTCACCGTCACCGCCCCTTTCAGACTGGGCGCTGATATCATTGAGACCATTGCCGCGAAGGTCATTACTAAAGGTCTGAACTTCTCGAAAGCCAAGGATACGCTCAGTGGTAATGTCAATGTTGCCACCTGTGCCAGTATTGGTGTCGGCCAAAATATCATTATCTTCATCAGGAACCGTGAGCACCAAGTTAGCATCGATGTCAATATCTCCACCGTTGCCGTTTGCACTGGCCCCAGCCTGAATCAAGCTACCCTGGCGTAAAAGGAGAACATCTACATTCTCAACGATGATACTGCCTGCATCTCCAGAGCCATCACTGCCGGTTACAAGGCTGGTATTTCTCAAGATTGCAAGATCTGCATCCCGAAGGATGATGTTGCCGCCTTGACCATTGCTGTTACGTGTTGTAGAAGCGGAAAATTGTGGGCCATCTGTAATGGTTGCAATGATAATGTCACCACTGTTCAGTGGTCTAAGCGTAATGTTGCCAGCCTTGGCCAAACCATTGGTACTGACAGATATTTCTGTCTCGTTACCAGAAAGATTAATGACATCGGCTGCAATATCAAAATCACCACCATCTCCATTCTCTTCTAGACTATTAGTCGCAGCGGTTAATTGTGCTCCGTTCTGAAGGTTCAATAGAGGTGTGCGAATGCGGATACTTCCTGCACGCCCAATACCGTCAGTATTGGTATTTATAAGGGCATTATCTAAAGTTACACTCTCATCACCTCGAATAATGATGCTGCCTCCATTACCGCTGCTGTTGAGTGTTGTAGAGGCTGAAATTTGTGGCTCATTATTGATGCTAGAGACACTAATACTACCACCACTATTGAATGGTTCTAAGCTAATGCTGCCAGCATTGGCTGGACCATTTGTACTTACAGTGATTTCAGTATCAGCATCGGCAAGGGTAATTGTTTCGGCATTGACTCTAATACTTCCGCCAATACCATTTCTCTCTGGGCTATTAGTTGCAGCCGTGATTTGTGCTCCGTTCTGAAGGTTCAATAGAGGTGTGCGAATGCGAATACCCCCTGCAGTTCCTCTACCATCCGTATTCGTATTGATTCTACTATTGGTCTCTAGGGTGATGCTGCTTGCACTTTCAAGCAAGACGTTACCGCCGCTACCACTACTACCAGTATTGGTATTACTCAAAATCTGACTATTATCAAGTTGAATATTGCCTGTCCTAGAGATGATGCTGACATTCCCAGCATCTGCAGACCGGTTCGCATCACTTAACAATTGAACATTATTGAGATTGAGATCCCCATTACTTATTATGAAAACCTCGCCAGACTGATCAAAATCACTGAGCTCTAAGGAAATACGTTGACCATCATTTACAACAGGATTGATAACTTCAAGCTGACCACTAGTGACTAGGTTGAGATTACTTATAGTCAGGTCATTGTTCCCTCCTTGGATTGTGACGTTGCCTGATGCATCACCACTGGAGACAGTTGACACCTGTACATCTAAGATCCTAGATGCTTGTAGGGTAACATTCCCGCCTGCTCCAGTATCTTCGTTGATCTCTGAAGCGGCCACTGTACTTATTCGATTATCGTTATTAAAAATAGTGCCTTCTACAGTGCGAACAGAAATATCACCGCCTCTGCCAACATCCCCATTACGTGAAACTGAGCCTGAGAACAAAGTGTTATTGTTAGTGATATCACCAACTTCTGAGAAAATCGAGATATTACCACCGTTCCCCACGGTACCAGTCTGTTCTGAAAAAACTGGGTTAGATGAAGGTGCATAGAAGGTCGATGATGAATCTATGCGGTTAGTGGAAATATCACCGAAATTGGAAGATAGAAAAATATCTCCACCATTACCTGAACCACCATTTTCTAAAGAAGACGCAGAAGATGAGAAAGAACTCAAACGACCATTTGCTGAGATATTGCCAAATCTTGAGATGAAAGAAATATCTCCACCATTGCCCGATTTGCCTCCAGCTTGTCGCACAAATGAGAACGACCTAATAAATGTTTCTGTTGATATATTTCCACGAACTGAAGAAAGGTTAATATTCCCGCCATTGCCAGCATTGCCAGCACGTGATATCGAAAATGCTGCTAATGGATTATTGTTGATAATATCTCCTGTCTCTGAGGAGATAGATATGTCTCCCCCATTGCCAGAGTCGCTTGAAAACGACTCCGAGAATGTTACTAAATTGTTGAATGTGGCGATGTCTCCAAACCTCGACGAGATCGAGATATTGCCGCCATTGTCTGATCTGCCGCCATCATTGCGTGCGGTTGAATTTGTATCTATGCGTCCACGAGTTGTGATATTACCTGTGATGGAAGAGATAGAGATATCACCGCCCCTACTGGGTCTGCCAGCTGATGCTTCCGAAAATGCATTCAATCGTTCATTGATTGTCAGGTCGCCAGATATGGAAGAAATAGAAATATTTCCAGCATTTCCAGCATTGCCAATTGTGTTCCTTTGGCTAAGGGAGAAAGCATTGATTCTGTCGTTGGTTGTGATGTTACCTGTGATGGAAGAGATCGAGATATTGCCGCCATTGCTAGCATTCCCATCTCCACGCCGTGCCTGCGAGAATGAGGCTATCCTGCCATCAATTAAGATATTTCCAGATAATGAGGAGATCAAAATAGGTCCACCATTGCCAGCATTGCCTGTATCTGAACGCGAAAACGAACGCAAATTTTCACCAGTTGTGATATCACCATCTGCTTCTAGGATGATGGGTCCTCCATCTCCCCCATCTATGACAGATGTTGTATCTATAATGTTGACTGCAATACTGCCGGGAGGTTGATTAGCTACAGGTCCTGCGTTAAAAGAGGTGCCTCCAGATTCCTGTGGTATATTAGGCCGTCCAACTGTTTCGACTCCGGCCCGTAAGATTGCAGCTGAACTGCTGGCTAATAAGTCTTCATCAGAACCGGAGCCATCTGGCGTCAACGTAGTATCGGGACCCGTGATGCGAATATTGCCTGCTTGAATGCTTCCTGTGGCTTCAACTTTGAGGGCGGCTCCTTCATAATTGCCGAAAACCACATCTCCATTGGCAAAGATAATCGGATCATATAAGCTAATAAAATTACCAGGTGTACCGGTCAGGGTTAAAAACTGTAAGCCACCACCACTCTCAAAGTGAGCATCAGCTGAAATCTCTCCATCACTAATCAGGCGTAAATCTCCGCCACTCAAAAAAGGTGTCTGCTCCAAATGCTGAAGTGTCCAAATATCAATGCTTTCATTTCCCTGGATAATGAGGTCATTGCCTGAGCGGGCAATAAAAGCGTCAGTTTCTGTATCCCTAATGGTCACTGCATCTTGTGCCTGTAGAGTCAGATTGTTGCCTGCGCTTAACTGTCCTTCCAAATACAGCTGATTCCCTAACAGTGTAAGATCGCCTCCGGTTTCCAGGTTCCCAGTGTTGTTAATATCTCCTTGAGGTAAGCCACTAAATTGGACGCCTAGTGGCACACTCATCGTTAATAGTGAAGTACCTTGTGGACTGGCAGCACTGAATACACTACCATCTGTAAATTCGATGCTCCCTGCTGTGCTGGCTGTGAACGCACCGCGAATATCTAATTGAGCATTGGGTCCAAAGGTAATGCCATTGGGGTTTAAAAAATATAAATTGGCAGGGCCGTCAATGCCTAATAGCCCATCAATCTCAGAGGGATTACTGCCAGTAACCCGACTGAGAATCATCTCAATGCCATCCGGATTTATAAAATAAACCTGCTGCCCTGGATTGATATTGAATTCTTCAAAGCTATGAAATAAACTTTCTCCCCGGATAGCTCCACCGTTAATGCGCTCAGTACTATTCTCCTTAATTATAGATGAGGACTCAAGCCCCAATGTGTTATCAGGAATAATCTGAGCGACTAGCATGTTTCCTCTGAGAGACTCTGTTGCTTTATCCTCAGAATATCCAGCGGCTAGATGGTTCTGGGAATTACCAGATGAGGCTGCATAAACAACCGTTGCTAGCTGACTAATGGCAAGTATGGAACTAAATAGGAGAAAATGGGGGGATGGGCGATAAGTCATAGGGTAATGACGTTAAATTGTGCTGATACTATCAACTATGTGAGCTTTTAGATGCTGGCTCAATCTTTTTTATAGATTGCTGTTCTCTTCTAATTCATTGCTAAAAGAACGAATACTGAAGCGTAAAATATAGGCCATTTTCTTGCAGAGAATCGCGATCATCTTCTTCAGAAATGAGGGGAATGCCCCAGTCCAGGCGGCCTATCAGATCTTGCTGACGGAATAGCAGGCCAATGCCTACACTGGCTAATGGATCAGGATTATTACCTTCACGATTCCAGCCATAGCCCGCCTCCAAAAATGGTGTAACTTGCAGTAGCCTATCATTGGTGCGATCGCGCCAGATTGGCAATCGTACCTCCGCAGATGCCAACAACCCATTATCTGTAGACAAAAGATTTTGACGATAGCCTCGCACAGTAGACTGTCCCCCAAGACTCAACTGCTCCAAACTTAATAGCGGATCAGTCGTCAACTGAGCACTGCCCTTCAGTAGCAATAACGTGTCGGGTGCAAGAATCCGCAGCCACTGGGCTTGACCTTGCCACGAAAAGAAACGACTATCTGGTATATCTCCGTCATTGACGGTGGCATCTAGCATGTCGAGGCCGAGATTAAACTGCGATCGCAATGCTAAAACCTCTGTTGTACTACGCTGGGTCCACGCTTGAAAAAAACGCAAGGCAGAGACTCTGGTACGTCCTTCATTGTCAGCTCCCAATGACAGTGGTATGGGGCCAATATCATCAATGCCTAAAGATGTTTGAGCGCGTTGATGAGAGGCTGTGAGTCCAATGGCAAACTCTTGAGCTGGAGTGAACTTTAGGGGATATTTGAGGGTAAGCTCAAAAAAATTAGAATCTGAGTCAATATCTAAAACATCAAAAGGCTCCTCAATGACATCATTATCAGAAGTATCAACCGCTAATCTCAGCGTGCTGCCGTGGGGACTAACGGGTAATGTGTAATCAACATTAATTCCATTACTACCACTAGTTGTCGTGTACCCAATACTTAGGCGATCGCCTAAACCGAGTAAATTCGCTTCGGTCGCTTGCAGTTGATTACGCACGGTGCCAACACTGGGAGAGCGATTATTATCCAGGGTGTAGGTGATCCCAAAGCTATCTGCTTCAACCACAGACACCACAAGACGATTGTGGCCTGCTTGCGGACTGGCTTGTAAGTCCGCAGAGATTGTGGTTATTAGCGGATCAAGCTGTAGGAGCTGTAATCTTTTGACTAATGTGTTTACGTTTAAGGGCGCTGTAGCTCCGAGCGCAATGCGACTACTTATATACCCTGGGTGCAGCCGCCGATTGCCTGTGACCAAAATCTCGGACAGGCTACCCTCAATAATCTCCATCAGAACGATCCCATCCACAATTTGTTGTGGTGGAACGATGGCACCGGAGGTAGCATATCCTTCATCTATGTATAGCTGAGTTACGGCTGCACGGGCGGCAGTCACATCTGCAAATGTTTGTGATTCTCCCGTAAATTCATGGGTCACCCCTTGTAAGGTTTCATCATCAAAAGCTGTGTTATTGACAAATTCGAAACGTTTAATCAAAAACGTGCCACTATCTCTTGGGACAGAAGACTGATTGGGTTGATCTTGAGGTTGATCTAAGAGTTCATCCGCAGACGGTAAATCTTGAGCAGGCAGCAGCTCAGGTTGAGGAGTAAGGGGTGGCGGTAACGTGTCTTGGGGGCTGGGCAGCTCTACAGGAGTTGTCTGTGCTTGTGCGTGTTCTATATGATGTGGGCTAAGAAAATGCAGAACGCTGATTGCACTCATCAGCCCAACTGCTAAGAGCAGACCATTTTGAGAGACTGATTGTCTATTCTGTAAGCAGCCCGATGGATGTGAGTTCATTTCCTGTTCTTTTTAGGGATAAGCTTACCTTGGGGGGTATTTATTAGAAAAATTCTTGACCTGCTATCCATAAGCTCAAAATATCTACCGCTATTAGAGAAATACGAACATCTAAATATTTTTATGCAGGAAATTAAATGATAAAATTCTGCAAGAGAAAAATACGAAAAAGTTTTTTTATAGGATTTAGCAAATTAGCTTGTAGGATTTGATTAGCAAGATGTTCTGCAAGAGTAGTCAGTTAAGACATCACAAATCCCTGGGTTCTGTCTATACATCCAATAACGCTTGCTGATGCTGACAGTTGTATTGAGAAAAGTTATGACTACCTTTTAATGTCTGCAACTGTTCTTGCAAGTAGGTTGAGACTTGCTTTGCACGGAGTCTGATAGCTGGTTGAGGGGTTTGACCCCTTTATCAGCAATAACCACTAGCCGATAGATTGAGGCTAGTGGTTGAGCTAACTATTTTCAGCAATCGCTGTAAGGAGGGCGAACGAGGGGACTCGAACCCCCGAATGGTGGAACCACAATCCACTGCCTTAACCACTTGGCTACGCTCGCCGTGTTTGAGTTTCTATAATATCACCCCTGTTCAGCGATTACATGGTTTTCCTGAATATTTTGCGATTAAAAGTTTAACCGATGACTGGGTTGGGCTTACTAAATGCACCCTTGATGATAGATTGAGTTGATTAAATAAGGATGGAAATAGCATCAACCACAACAGAAATCTGGCATGATTCCGTGGATACTACTAAAGTGAGTAGTGTTTATAACAATTGGTGTGTAAGCCGATTATCAAATTGTTTGGGGTCAAGTTGAGAGTGAAAACCTTGATTATGCCCAGCAGCGTTATTCCGGCAACGTTATCAAGAATGTGTGGACTACATAACGTGTGTTGAATAGTTTCCAAGTCTGTTCTAGAGGCATATTGGTAGGTCGCTATACCCGCTGGAAAGTTAGTGAATCTACAGCTACAGCATCGGTTTGCTGCTAGATTAGTGCGCTCACTAGTTATTCCAGCGTCATTAGCTTTGGTTCCTAAAGACAGACATCGGGACAGTGTCCCGGGGATTTATTGATTTCGTCTCACCCTAACAATCTCATTTAAAACTTCTCGTGACATCTACAGCCTATCTTTTGATTTCCCATGGCAGTCGTGATCCACGGCATCAAATCGCTATAAATCGATTGGCTCAGCTAATCAGAGAGCGACTTAACCCGTCTCTAGTGAGCCCATGGAGCAGTCAGTCTTGTGGCCCAGTGATGGTGCCAGACAATCGGTTTACTCCTAAAACGGTTTTAGGTGCTAATCGTCAACAGGCGACGGTATTAGCGGTTGCGCCAGCGTTTAGGTCGACTGTGACTGCCACTACCACTCGATTGCCTCAGGACCGCTTTATTGTTGGAACTGCTGTTTTAGACTGTGGACTTTTGCCGCTACATCAGCAGATTTGTGAATTTGGTCGACGGCTGAGTTCTGCTGGTATCGATCGCTTACACTTGGTGCCGCTGTTTTTGTTGAAGGGTAAGCATGTTATGCAAGATTTACCCGATGAAGTGGATCTAGCTCGCCACGAGCTGGGTGATGTCATTGAGTTGGAACTGGGTCATCATATTGGCGGTGCCCCAGGCATGCATGAACTGATTCAAAATCGATTTTTCCATTCCCCGAAGTCAGGGCGTTTAATCGTTGCCCACGGTAGTCGACGAGTGAGGGGAAATCGAGCTGTGGATAATTTGGCGAAGTCTTTGGGGACAGCGGTTGCTTACTGGACAACTGAGTCTGATATTCAGAACCAAACGATTCATTTAATGCAGCAGGGCTGTTCGACGCTGACTATTTTTCCCTATTTTCTGTTTGCTGGTGGAATTACAGATGCAGTGGCTCATTTGACTGAGGAGTTAGCTGAGCGCTTCCCGCGCACCAATTTCCGGTTATTGCCACCATTAGGGGCCACGTTTGACGTGGCTAATATAGTTGTGCAGACCTTGGGCCACAGCACATCCTCATAATGGTTGTGCTGAAGAGTACGATTTTTAGCCCTTGATTCAGACTATCCATGGGACAACAATGGGACAAATATGACTTAAGGTTAAGGATATCTTAAGTAAAATTAAGCAGGTACATCATTGCTGCTGTATCGATTTTGGCAATCAATGCTGGGTTAGGTTTGCCAGAATTGATCAATCATATCCATCCCATTGCAACTGACATGTCTCATTCCCTGACTCAAGATACGTTTGGCAAAGTCTATTTGGTGGGGGCTGGTCCTGGTGATCCAGGCCTTCTAACTTTGAAAGCTAAGGGCCTGTTAGAGCATGCGGATGTGGTGATTCATGACGCTCTAGTGAGTCCGCCAATTTTGGCCATGATTAGTGAGCATACTCAGGTGATTGATGCGGGTAAACGTCGCGGGCGTCATTCTATGGTGCAACAAGACATTACCCAGCTTTTGATTGAGCAGGCGAAAATTAATGCTGTGGTGGTCAGGCTGAAAGGGGGGGACCCGTTTGTGTTTGGCCGAGGTGGCGAAGAGATGATGGGGTTGCTGGAAGCTGGGATTGATGTGGAGGTGGTGCCAGGGATTACGGCTGGCATTGCGGCTCCTGCCTATGCGGGTATCCCAGTAACGCACCGCAATTATAGTTCGTCGGTGACGTTCGTAACTGGTCATGAGGCTGCGGGTAAGTATCGTCCGCAGGTCAATTGGTCGGCATTGGCCCATGGCTCGGAAACCATTGTTATTTACATGGGTGTGCACAATTTAGTGAATATTGTGTCGGAACTTACGGCAGCTGGCATGGCTGAGGAAACGTCAGTGGCTTTGGTGAGATGGGGAACGCGACCTGACCAGGAAGAGTTGATTGGAACATTGGCTACAATTGTTCAGCAAGTTGAGGAACAGCAGTTTCAAGCACCTGCGATCGCAATCATTGGTCGTGTTGTCGATCTGTATGAAACATTGGCCTCTGCATCGCCGATGCATTCTCCCCATTGGCAAACGGTTCAGGCAAGATAACCGATCGGGAGAATATTGGGTCTGTCCTGATTGCAATGAATGGGGATAGGTAATTCAAAATGGACAATGGGGAGCAATATGGGAGCGTAATTGAGCTGTCGGTTACGGATGCTGCTAATGAAAGAATTGATCGGTGGCTCTCCCAGAATTGTGATTTATCCCGCAATCGTATTCAAAAGTTGATTGAGCAAGGGGCCCTGAGGATTAATGATCAGCCCTGTATCAATAAAAAGGTAATCGTTAGTTCAGGGGATTGGCTACAGCTAAAAATTCCTGAGGTTGAGGCATTTGAATTAACGCCAGAGGCGATTCCCCTCGATATTTTGTACGAAGATCAATACCTGCTGGTGGTAAATAAGCCTCCAGGCATGGTGGTACATCCAGCTCCAGGTCATCCCAAAGGCACGTTAGTCAATGCCGTGTTGGCCCATTGTGGCGATCAGCTGACGGGGGTGGGCGGTGTGCAACGCCCTGGGATTGTGCACCGTTTGGATAAAGATACAACTGGGGCGATGGTGGTGGCTAAGACGGAGCCGGTATTACATCATCTACAGGGACAAATTCAGGCGAAAACAGCCCAGCGAGAATACCTTGGCGTCGTTTTTGGAGTGCCGAAGCTCCCAGAAAATCAGGATGTTGGGATTGTGGATGCTCCCATCGGACGTCATCCGAGGGATCGAAAAAAAATGGCGGTGGTGCCCATTGAGAAAGGAGGGCGGCGAGCCGTTACCCACTGGCGTATTCAGGAGCGTTTGGGCAACTACACATTAGTGCATTATCGATTGGAAACGGGGCGCACCCACCAAATTCGAGTGCATAGTGCGCTACTGGGGAACCCCATTGTGGGGGATATGACCTACGGCTCAGGACGCTCCATAGGGGTAAAGTTACCAGGTCAGGCGTTGCATGCTCGCCAGCTAACGCTGACTCATCCGATAACGGGAAAAGATGTGGTTGCGATCGCACCTCTCCCCCCACAGTTTGAAACCCTGCTTCAAAGATTACGACAACGCTAGAAATACTAGAAATATCTACGTGCTAATAAAAAAGGGAGTGGATCCAGAAAATCTACCCCCTTTTTAATTTTTAAGAGTTATAAAAAATCCTAAGCACCTTGCTTAGCTTTTTCAACAGCGGCAGCTGCTACAGGATCATTAATGGGGAAATTAACTCGACGGTAGGGCACACCCGACGTAAAGTTAACGCTCACAGCTGATACTCGCTGGGAAGGCAGGGGCTGGCTGTTGCTTAACCCACGAGCCATATCCATAAACAACGCTGGGCTACCAGCCTTAGGCTGCTTCTCTTGCGGTGTAAAGCGACGGACAGAAGATTGGAAGACAGGCTTGGGGAAACCCAAGATAGACCGGTAGTACTCGTCGTAGCGAGGTGACTTGATGTTGAAAGGCAGTTCACCTTGATTACGAGTAGGTAGAACACGACGACGCTGATAGGGCAGAATGTCATCGCCAAAGTTGTCTAAATACTCATCACTATCGAGGAGAGCATCAACAAACCCTTCAATACCTTTGGTCGCTACTATAATCGACCAGGCTAAAGTTTCTTCCTTATTAAAGATGTCACGGCCCAGAACTCGCTGAACTGTCTGCTCCACAAAACGATAGTTGTTATTCATTTTGTAGAAGCTGTTGCGATAAGTGTTAGCCAACAGCAGACCACGTACAAATTCACGTACAGTGATTTGGTTACTACGCAACTGAGATTCTAGGAATTTTTCCCGGTCAGCTTTAAATGCATGGAAAAAGATCTGACGGTAGGCCGCTTCAATCAGATCGTCGATATCAGTCGAAGAAAGAATATTCTGAGTCGAATAGATCTTAGGCTGATCATCCCCAGGAATTTCATAGCCCTCAACCCGAGAATTTTGAGTAACCGGTGAATAGTTCAGCAGAGGAATCGCCACTTGAGAATCTCCAGAATATGAGGAAATTTAACAAACGTTAATCATAACTATAAGGGTTTATGGGATCGGCACCGGATATTGTCGGGCAAAATAATACACAGCTTAACATTGAAAAAAAGGACCGTTTGTCAAGCTACCTATGGGTTTCTGGCGTTTATAAAATCTAAAAACTGCTGCCATTGGCCCGGAGTATTGCAATTTCGTAACATATTAGAATCTGCACTGGATAGCGGCACAATTGTTTCGGTTGCTAACCATCGTTGGAATGATCGGATATTATCTGCCAAAGCCTTGTTTAGACTAGGAATGCAGCGACGGTGATAAAACCCGCAGAGGGGTTCCCAGCGATCGCCTGCTTTCGGTAGGGTTGCGATCGCATTCTCATCTATCGTTTTCAGCTGCTCCTGCCATTGCTGGATTGTGGTTGTATCAAGAGCGGGCATATCGCAGGCCAGCAGGAGCAGCCAGTCAGGAATTTCCTGGTCCCGTCTCTGACTTTGGGCCAAAATCATGGACCAACCTTGAGCTAACGCAACCAGTGGGCCAGCCCCAGCAGCTTCTTCCTTTAGCAAAATGGCAGTTGACGTCAAGCGACTGGC
The DNA here is from genome assembly GCF_032906605.1 of Leptothoe sp. LEGE 181152. Taxonomy (NCBI): domain Bacteria; kingdom Bacillati; phylum Cyanobacteriota; class Cyanophyceae; order Nodosilineales; family Cymatolegaceae; genus Leptothoe; species Leptothoe sp. LEGE 181152. Next base: position 324,504 of record NZ_JASATU010000032.1, on the reverse strand, counting down.
GTATTTTGCTGGCCAAGGAGTTAATACATAGGTATGAGCTGCACACCTTTCGGCCACGGAGCAAGTCTGCTGCAGTAACGTTAATGCCTCCCCTGTTTGCCCTGCCATCGGTAATGTCAGTAGGGCCTTATCTTGCCCCATGCGGCTGCTTCGCCCCCCGGCTAATACTAAAGCAGCAGTCCTATGCCCATCATGAACTGATTGATTGACGTCACAGTCTCCGTTCATTGGCGACGCTGGCGATTAGCCCACAGCTGCCCTCTATAAAAATATGACAGCCCCATAAACCCAGACAGCACTGCATAAGCAACGCGGATGCCCCAGCCCGCATTATTAAAAAGCCAGTTATAAATATCGAAAGCCAACCTTAATAACCCCGTCTGCTGTCGCCCTAAATCAGTCAACTGAGTTTGCAGTGGGCTAGTATCATTGGGATTTTCCAGATTGTCTAATCGAGTCGGTGGGGTCGCTCGAGTGGCCGTATACCAGTAAAATCCCACATTGCCAGACTTTGCCGTCTCCCGTCGCAAAAAATCGTCAGTGAGCTGTTGAGCGTGAGTGATCGATAAACTTTCTTGGTTGGCGACCTGTCTGACCCAAGCGTTATAACGCACTCGGTGGCCAAGCATCAGAACCAACGGTAGAGTGATGCCAAGTAGCACCAAGCGCAGGTTGAGGTTGCTGCCTGTGGGTAAATAGTAAGTGAGTGCACCCAGGGTGACCCCTAACAGCGCTAACAGGATTGGGCTAGCAAGTTCAGCAATTTCAAGAGACGCGAGAACACCACCCACAATGGGCAAGGAATATACGTATGAGTCAACACTCCAAACAATGGCAAGTTTGGAAACGATAGCCAATACACAGGCAAGGATGCCGAGTAAAAAATAAATCCCAATGTGTCTTGGACGTGACTTCACTTGCATGAACAACCGAAACAGAGGATTAGTAACGCCTTGTGTCAGGCTAAAAATGCCTATGGAAAATCATTTTCTGCCTAGAAGGTGACAAACACGCCAACAACGATACCATTCGACTGGCTTTTCTCCCATGATGGAGTCATGAGCACAATAAAATAGTACAATTGAACTAATATCCATTAAATCAAGTGGAGTTTGGTTGTGATGTCTTCTGTCCAAACGGGTCAACTCATCTCACTGTTGGTCAATAACGTCTTGATGGTGATTATCGTGATGACGGTGACTCTAGCTGCTTGGCTGCGGTGGTGCTGGTTGCGCTCAGGCAGTACGGTGACCCGAGGAATAAGACGGCGGTGTCGGTGGGCTTACCTTAGTTTTGTGCTGACAGTCGCCACGCTGCTGGGCATGTTGACCAGTTTAGGTGTGCTGACCCTGCGTGCCATGATTGCTGTTAATGCTCTGGTAGTTGGGGCAATGGCTATTTTTTTGTTAAGTGTGATTACTCTGTTAATAGCCTTGGGGCTATGGTTTGTTGATCTATGTAGCGATCTGCCTGCTTTCCCGGTCGGTAGGCGGTCTAGGGAGGGTGATCTGCTTCATGCCCCGCCGATAGCTCTGCTACCTGCTTCGATGGCAACGGGTACTCGTCGTCGTCGCGTCCAGCGTAGACAGCGACGGTAATCAGCAAACCAGAATCAGCAAGATTTTCAAAAAGAAACCCCTGCTAGGACAGTCTGGCAGGGGCGTAATGATATTAGATGTGAGTGTATGTGGTTAACCCATGCTGGCCAGTTCACGCTGAGCTAAGGCGAACCGCTTGAGGATTTTGTCTGCCATCTGAGCAGGGGTCAATCCTAGGGCTGTTTTGGCTTGAGCTTGAGTAGCATGATCCACCAAGATGTCAGGGATGCCCAGACGCAAAATGGGTACGTTGACATCGTTATCTAGTAAGGCTTCTGCTACGGCTGAACCGAACCCACCCATGAGGCAGCCCTCTTCAAAGGTGACGACCCGTTGGATTTTCTGAGCCAACGGCGCAATCAATTCCTCATCTAGAGGTTTCACAAAGCGTGCGTTGATCACAGTCGCTTCAATGCCATGCTCACTTAAAATCTCTGCCGTTTGCATGGTTGAGTAAACCATGGAGCCGTAGCCGAGCAAGAGTAGGTCATCACCCTGGCGTAGAACTTCTCCTTTGCCAATGGGTAGAGCTTCCCAACCTTCTTCCATGAGCGGAGCGCCATAGCCACTGCCTCGGGGGTAACGTACTGCAATGGGGCCATCAGTGTGCTCAATGCCCGTAACAATCATCTGCTGAAGCTCGGCCTCGTCTTTAGGGGCCATAACCACCATGTTGGGGATAGAGCGCAGATAGGAAATGTCGTACATGCCCTGGTGGGTAGGACCGTCAGCACCGACAATGCCCGCGCGATCTAGGCAGAAAAATACCGGCAGGTTTTGGATGCAAACATCATGGACAATCTGGTCGTAGGCGCGTTGCAGGAAGGTGGAGTAGATAGCGGCCACTGGGCGCATTCCTTCACAGGCTAGGCCCGCTGCCAGGGTAACGGCATGCTGTTCGGCGATACCAACATCTATATATTGCTGAGGGAGTGTGGCTTGGAGCTTCTCGAGGCCAGTACCGGTGGCCATGGCTGCTGTAATGCCAACAACCTTCGGATTATCTTCTGCCAGTTTGACCAGAGTTTCTGCAAAAACCTTGGAATATTTTGGTGGCGTTGGCTTTGTAGATGGATACCCCTTGCCAGTCGTTAAGTTGAAGGGGGACTGAGCGTGATAGCCCACCTGATCTTTTTCAGCGATTTCATACCCTTTGCCTTTGATCGTAGACACATGTACTAATACAGGTCCCCCTTTGGCATGGGCTTCTTTAAACGTGTTGATCAGTTCACTTAAGTTGTGACCATCAACCGGACCCATGTAGGTAAAGCCGAGTTCTTCAAAAACAGCCCCTACTTTAGACATTGCCAACCGTTTCATCCCTTCCTTGACTCGGTCTAATTCCGGTGAGAAAGAATCACCGACGAAGGGTATTTGTTTTAATTGCTCCTCAAGGTTATCGCTGAGAAACTGTATCGGTGGGCTCAGGCGAATTTTATTGAGGTAACGAGGAATTGCACCGACGTTGGGAGAGATGGACATTTCATTGTCGTTAAGCACCACCACCAGGTTGGTGTTGGGTAGGTGCCCGGCATGGTTGATGGCTTCTAGGGCCATACCTCCGGTGAGTGCCCCATCACCGATAATGGCAGCGACTTTATAGTCATCCCCTTGTAAATCGCGGGCAATCGCCATGCCTAATGCGGCAGAAATGCTGGTGGATGCATGGCCAGCCCCAAAATGATCAAACTTACTTTCGCAGCGCTTGAGGTAGCCAGCCACACCATCCTTCTGTCGTAGGGATGAAAAGTCGTTGTAACGGCCTGTAATTAATTTGTGAGGATAGGCCTGGTGCCCTACATCCCAGACGACTTTGTCACGATCTAAATCTAGGGTTTGATATAAACCCAACGTTAGCTCTACCACGCCCAGCCCCGGTCCCAGATGCCCTCCGCTGGCGGATACCGTTTTAAGATGCTTTTCTCGAATTTGCTGGGCAATGGCTTCTAACTGTTTCACAGACAAGCCATGCAACTGGTTTGGATGGGTGATTTCACTCAGATGCATGTTAAAGACCCTCTAGATCGTTTGCTGTAATTATGTGTGGCGTTTTTGTAGTGCCGCTCATTTATGAGTCTGAAAGAATAACCTGGATTATTTCCGAACTCAGAAACGGCTCATGTTTTGTCACTCATTCACTGTAGATTAGATCAGGGTTTCAAAGGACAATGATTACAAAATTACCGTTGTCTTATTTAACGATTAATATGCATAGGTAATCTGTTTGCCATTCACTGCATTGCTATGCATGGCATGGTGATTTTGGCAGCAATTTAGGCGCATCGAATGCTAATTAGCAATCTCTGTTCTATTAGACCTATTGATAATGATTAATATGACTGCTACTTCAGTTTTGCATCGTTGTTTAGTGCGTTCACTACTTATGCCAGTGACCCTTGGTTTGGCCACGGCTTCGCTGGTGGCTTTGCCTGGCTATGCAGAAGAAGATGATAGCTATGGTCAATGTGTGGCCGCTCTTAAAGACAGCGGGGTGAGTGCAGAGCAAGCAACGGCTAGCTGTGCTGGTGCTCGCTTCCCAGGTACTCTTGGCGAATGTGTTGTAGATGTTAGTCAGGACGCTGGCATTGGCGCGTTGGATGCTCTAGAGGGCTGTGAGCGTTCCCGTCGCCCTGATGACGTTGCTGATTGCACTGTTGATATTCACCGAGCGTTGCTGACACAGCCGTCAGTCAATGCCTTAGAACACTGTAGCCGCAGCTTACTGCCAGAACGATTTGGCCAATGTGTTGTCGATCTTAGTGATGAGGCTCAATTATCGGTAGATGCCGCCCTCGACCAATGTATTCGAGCTGGCTACCGTCCCTGGACAACGTCTCCCCGGCAGTAGCTGCTATCCAAAATAAGCAGCACTTGATTAGGTGCTCCAGCGGCTGGCGATGGGCATGCGCCAGCCAAGGCCAAAGGCCCGATCGGTTACTTTTAGTACTGGTGGGGCCTGTCTGCGTTTAAACTCGGCACGGGTTAGTAGGCGCACAATTTTGCCGACAACAGTGGGATCGTGCCCTGCGGTGACAATATCGTCTGTGGACTGATGGCGTTGAATTAGGCGTTCGAGAATATCGTCAAGGATGTCGTAGGGGGGTAGGGAGTCTTGGTCAACTTGGTCAGGACGTAGTTCTGCACTCGGGGGTTTTGTCAGAATGTTGTTGGGAATGATTTCTGTTTTACGATCGCACTCGATTAGACCTAGGGCAGTGTCTGTTGTTTGAATACAGTGATTCAGCCAATGGCATAGGCTGTAAACTTGGGTTTTCGGCACATCGGCAATGACAGCTAAGCCGCCATTCATATCGCCGTACAGGGTACAGTAACCCACTGCCATTTCTGATTTGTTGCCGGTGGAGAGTAACAAATGACCAAATTTATTGGTGATGGCCATGAGCAAATTGCCCCGAATACGGGACTGAAGATTCTCTTCGGTAACGCCGGGTTCAGTGCCGGTAAAGAGATCAAGCAGCGTGTTGTCGTAGCCCGCCATGAGTTCGCCAATGGGCAGTTTTTGTGTGGTGATGCCTAGATTATGGGCGAGTTTTTCAGCATCGCTAATGGAGTGGTCAGAGCTATAGGGCGAGGGCATGAGTACGCCTAGAACGTTATCGGGACCCAGGGCAGCGGTTGCGATCGCAGCCACCAATGCGGAGTCAATGCCACCACTAAGACCCACGACAGCTTTACTAAATCCACACTTACGGCTGTAGTCCTTAACGCCTAGAACTAAGGCCGACCATATCTCTGCTTCTGGAGTATCTAGCAGCGGGTGAATAGTTCCAGGGACCAGAGTTTGCTGTTCCAGGTCATAGTCCACTATCTGAACCGCTGGTTGAAAGCTGGTGCTACGGCTGACCACAGTTCCCTGACGATCCATGGCAACACTGCAGCCATCAAAAATCAAGTCGTCGTTGCTCCCCACCTGATTGACATAGATAATCGGGCAGCTATGCTGACGGGCCGCATGGGCAATCATTTTCTCTCGTAATGCTTGTTTACCCACCGTAAAGGGTGATGCCGAGAGATTAACCACCAGATCGACGCCTGCTGCCACCACCTCGGCTGTGGGGTTGACCTTATAGGTCCGCTGTCCCCAAAAGTCATCTTCATTCCAAAGATCTTCACAAATGGTGACGCCAATATGCAATGAGCTGCCACCGGCTTCCAGGGTAAAATGATTGGGGTCGGTACCCGATTCAAAGTAGCGATCTTCATCAAAAACGTCATAGGTTGGCAGCAGACGTTTATGAAACACAGTTTTAATGGTGCCGTTTTCTAACAACGCCATGCTGTTGTAAAGAGGTTTTTGCCCTTTGTTACCTGCGTCAGTATTGGGTTGGGCCAGGCCTATTAAAGTGGTTAAGCCTTGGGGTAAGTCTTTGGCCAGTTTTTCTAAAACAGTCTGCATCTGTTGGATAAAGCCAGGACGCAATAATAAGTCTCTTGGTGGATAGCCACACAAGGAGAGTTCTGGCGTGAGTAAAAGATGGGCCCCTTGTTCTGCCGCATTTTGCGCAGCGGCTAAAATCTGTTGGGCATTACCAGTAAGGTCGCCGACAGTGGGATCGAGTTGAGCAATAGCGAATTTCATGGTGAGTTAAATGGTAATGGAGAGACGTTCCATGGAACGTCTGTACATGGGGGTGGTAATGGAGCGTTTTAAACAAAGACCATTGGTTTATCCTTGAGTGGTTCAAACGCCTCTGCATCAAACCGATACAGGCTGGCAGGGCGTCCCGCTCCGCGAGAGGTTTTAATACCTGTATCTTCCAAGAAACCAAGCTTTAAGAGACGAGTGCGAAAATTTGAATAATCAGAGAAATCTTCACCTAAGATCGTAATATACAGCTGATATAAATCGCTGAGGGTAAACATCTCGGGGAGTACATCAAAGGCAACGGGGCTGTATTTCACCTTGTTACGCAGGCGCATGGTGCCATAGGTGAGAATCTCTTGATGGTCAAAGGCAAGGTCCGGTAGATGGTCTAGGGGATACCAGGCAATCCCGCTGACACCATCGGCGATGAGCTCGGCTTCTGCATACCGTACAAGGGCAAAATAGCTGACTGAGAGATAGCGCACATTGTAGGCATCTTCGGCTTCACGTGGGTCTCGTTTAGGCCCCCCAAAGGAATAAAGCTGTTCTACATAGAGATTTTTGACCCGAATTTTTTCAGAGAGGACTCGGTAGGATGCTGTTTCTAACGATTCACCTTGCCTTACCAGGGTACCCGGTAACGACCACTGTCCTAAGAAGGGGGCTTCGTGGCGCATCACCAACAGCACCAACAGCCGATTGAGCTCGGTATCGACCGAGAAAATAACGTTATCAATGCCCACTTTAAAGTCGGCTAAGGGATGGTTGGTGTGTTTTCCGGGCATGGATACAGGTTGTGTTGGTGGATGTAGGCTTGCACGACAGCAGGGATTTCATCGGGTTTTTCTAGGCAGCCCTGGCGGAGCGTGCTGGAGGATATGTGATGTTGACTTAGGGGCGTGGCGATCGCCACATTTGCCCCCAGCGATCGCAAATGGTCTAACTCAGTTTTATTGAGCCCATAGCCGGGGCGTGGAAAGACCAATATCTTGGCCCACCGCATCACATCCTCTGAGCGATACCAACTGGGTAGCTGTTTAACTAAGTCGGCTCCAATCACAAAGGTAAATTCGGCGTGGGGCCAGATGCGTCGAGCCCGCTCTAGGGTAACGGCGGTATAGGGGTGGCTTAGTTCCCGATGTAGCTTGATGGTGCCGGGGGTATTGAGATCTGCGATCGCAAGTTCCAGCATATCCATTCGCATTTCAATGGGAGATTGGTTTTCTTTCCATGGATTATCCGACGCCCACACTGCCACATGATCAAACTGATGCCCCAACGTTGCCACAATACTGCGATGGCCATTGTGGGGCGGGTCGGCACTGGTCCCAAAAAGTGCCACGCGGAGTTGGTTGGCAGGGGGAATAGTCACTGGCAGTCGCAGGGTAAAGAAGTCTCCTATGAGATTATTCGACATATCCTTAGGTAGATGCTGCATAGTGAATACGAATTTTGTAAGTTTTGCATTGGGTGCTAGATGCAAAATAGGCAAAACTCACCTCACAGGAGTTTCAATTAACAGTAGCGAGGTGACTACGGCGAGTGCAATTGGTTAGATCCCGCAGCGCAGTCGAAATTTCTGCCTGGGGTACGACAGGCTGATACACATCACGTACCGACAATGGCAGTTGTGCCACAGATTGGCTGGCTCGTTCTCGAATTGTCTCTAATGGATCGTCAGGGACTAGCCGGACTCCGTTTCGCATAATGGGGTTTAATAGCCCGCCGCTATCCGCAGACGTGGCTTCTTCTGCCAGCCCTAGCCGGTCGCCAGCCGCAGACCGAAATATCTGTTTGCGACCTGGATATGTGAGTTTGCCACTAGACTCCTTCATGACTGGAACACCATCAATGTCCACTATTTTGTATACCCCATTGACTGGAACCCCTGTGACTAGCTTAGTCCCTAGCCCATATCCATCAATGCAGGCCCCCGCTTGTTTTAAGCGGAGAATTTCTTGTTCGTCCAAATCGCCACTGGCGAAAATCGGCACATCGGGTAATTCGTGACGTACCTGCTGAGATAGCGTTACCAAGTCCCCAGAGTCAATCCGCACACCTGCTAGAGAGTGATCGGTCTGTTGCCCTAGTAATCTTGCTGCTGCCACAGTGTCGTAGGTGTCAATCAGCAGTGCTGCCCCAGGGAAATAGCGGTGAAATGCTTCAAATGCATCTGCCTCACTCCCCTCTAAGGCAGAAATCGCCATCACCAAGGCATGGGCCATGGTGCCCACGGGCTTACGACCCAGCTTGAGTGCTGCTAGCACATTGGATGTCGCATCCAATCCCCCGGCCAATGCAGCGCGTGCCGCCCATAGGGAAGCTTGGGGGCTAAACGCCCGTCTGGTGCCAAATTCTAAGAGTATGGCCTCCGAACCAGCGACATCTCGCAGTCGAGCTGCCCTGGTGGCAATTAGAGTTTGATAATTGATGGCATTTAATAAATAAGTCTCCACGATCTGGGCCTGCCATAGGGGGGCTTCGACTCGCAAAATGGGCTCATTGGCAAATATGGCTGTGCCTTCTGGCACGGCCCACACATCTCCTGAAAACTGGCTGCTTTCCAAAAGGTCCCAAAACTTGGGGGGTGCCCCTGGGAAAATATCGGTCTCTTTAAGAGCCGCTAGCTGGGCTGCCGTAAATCGAAAGTTTTCTAGATAATCGAGGGCTGCCGCTAGCCCTGCCGCAATCAGATAGCCAAAGCCCTTGGGTAAACGGCGCACAAACAGTTCAAAACTAGCCCGACGTTGATCTAGCCCTTCGCCTACGTAACAGGCAGCCATGGTTAGCTGATACAAATCGGTCAGGAGCCCGTATTCATCAGACTTCATTAACAGTGATGCATCATTGGTCATCGGAATTTTATCCTGTAGTTATGGTTATTTTAACCAAAATATACTTGCTGATTTCAGATGATTTATAAATTTATAGCTAAGCTTTCTGGCGATAAATATTGGTTATGAGCGGCCTGATGGGATATTCAAGTTTGTTCGTTAGCAGATTCCAGTTGATTTCAGAGTCTGTGGACAAAGAGAGCGAATAGGGATAATTAAATAGGTGACAGATGGGGGATGATTTTTGGTGTCCTTAAATATAAGTAAGTGTCTGATTACTGGTGTTCAAGGTCTGCATTTTTTGTGATTTGCTGTGGAGATAAGTGCTAGGGGGCAACTCCTCGATTCCCGCCTGCGTCCCTGCTTTCTTCCTCTGACCCCTTCCTTGTTAACAATTAGAAAGATATTCTTAAAAAAGAATATTAAACTTACATCCCTGTCCCCCATGGCTCCGTCTTCGCCAATTGTTGAACCCACGTGGAAAACAGTCATCCGACTGATGCGTTGGGATAAACCCACAGGCCGTTTGATTTTAATGGTGCCAGCCTTGTGGGCTTTGTTTTTGGCGGCAGAGGGTCGGCCTGATGGGGTGCTGTTGGCAGTGATTATTTGTGGCAGCCTGGCTACGAGTGCAGGTGGCTGTGTCGTTAATGATTTGTGGGACCGGAATATTGATCCAAAGGTGGAGCGGACGCGTAATCGGCCTCTAGCTTCGCGGGCGTTGACGGTGAAAACGGGGATTGCGATCGCAGTTGTGACCTTTCTCTGTGCCATTGGCTTTGCGCTATATCTTACTCCGTTGAGTATTTTGCTGTGTTTTTTGGCATCGCCAGTTATTTTGCTTTACCCATTAGCCAAGCGTGTGTTTCCAGTGCCGCAGCTAGTATTAGCCATTGCTTGGGGGTTCGCAGTATTGATTCCCTGGAGTGCTGTCACTGGCAGTTTAGATACTGCCGCCTGGTTGTTATGGGGCGCAACCGTGCTTTGGACCCTTGGCTTTGACACAGTTTATGCAATCCCCGATCGTAAGTATGACGCTCAGCTCGGCGTGAATTCTAGTGCTCGCTTTTTCGGTTCGAATACCCCTGAAATTGTTGGGTTACTCTTTATGGGGACTGCAATATTGTTGTTGTGGTTAGGCAGTTATAAGGCATTAGGTGCACCCTATATGGTTACTTGGGCCATTGCCTGTGGTATTTGGTTTACCCATTATCGAAAATTACGGAATAAGCGCCAGCCTGCCCATGTATATGGGCAAATCTTTCGTCAAAACGTGATTTTAGGGTTTGTATTGTTAGGTGGAATGATCACAGGCTCTTTGATTGGATGATGTTTGCGTAGGTTGGGTTGAGGCACGAAACCCAACAATCGATACCCTCTGAGAATGTCGTTCAGGTAAAAAGATATATCACGCGACACGGATGGCTTCCTTTAAGACAGTTGCTTGTAGTGCAGGTTTCAGAGAACGTTTGGTCACAAGATCAATGGGACATTTAAATAAATTTTCAAGGAAAAACTTTAGATCCATATAGCGATCAAAGGTCGCAGGACTATTGAAATCAACTAGAAAATCCAGGTCACTTGATTCTGTGGCTTCGTTGCGTGCCACTGACCCAAACAGTTCTAGAGATTTGACATCAAAACTTTGAATGCTTTGCAAGTTTTCTTGAATGGATGCTGCAACTGCTTTATGGGTAAGTATGTTCTTTTCTGAGGTGTTTGATAATGATTGTGCAGTCCCCATATGTTTGGAAGAGTGTCGTTTTGCTTATTTTAGCCATTGATTAGGTTATACAACAGAAATGCCATGGAGACGTAGGTTGGGTTGAGGCACGAAACCCAACAATCGATACCCTCCGCCATTAATCTGGTCGATGAACCTCCATGATTTTAACTGTGGGGTGTTGGCGATGTTGGGTTAGGAGAGGGATTGATGTATGGCGAACATGTTGTTGAGGTTTTAACCCAACCTACGGGGAGTGTATTTTTGCAAATTGTTGCCGACTAAATAAACCATAATCACACAGTGTGTTGAGGAGAGTTCCAATATCCATGGGCAAGCCGCTACGATTTTCTACACAGGCTATTTAGTGAATATCGAGTTGTATCAACAAATCCTTATTTTTCTTGGCTGAGCCGGTAGCCACTAAATCTGCCCATAATAGGAAAGGTAGGCCGTCATTCAGTCTACTACCCACCGCCTTTCCATACCCTATGCTTGAACTCCACTGCCACACCACCTTTTCTGACGGGACCCTCACACCACAAAAACTGGTGGAACGGGCTGCGGCCAAAGGTGTTAAAGCGTTGGCGATTACCGATCACGATACAATTTCTGGATGGACTGAAGCCCGTTCAGCGGCTCAATCCTACGACTTGGAAATAGTTCCTGGTATTGAACTCAGTACGACATATAACGAGCGTTCTATGCATATTCTGGGGTTTTACCCAGATCCACAAAAGCTAGCAACACCCTTAAGCGAGCGTATTCAGGGCCGTCATCGCCGGGCTCAGAAAATGGTAGATAAGCTGGCTGAGTTAGGCTTTCCCATTGCACTACCACCGATGCCGGGCACCATGGCCCCTGGTCGCCCCCATATCGCTAATGCACTGCTGGCAGCGGGCCATGTGACATCTCAACAAGAAGCCTTCCAGCGGTTTATCGGCGATCATGGTCCGGCCTATGTTCCCTACGAAAAATTTACTGCTCAAGAAGGGATAGAGTTGCTAAGAAGCTGTGGTGCTGTGCCTGTGTGGGCCCATCCCTATTTGTTTAGAGGTGGCATTGTAGAAGAGGTATTGCCAGAATTGGTTAAGGCAGGTCTGATGGGTGTGGAAGTGTATCACCCACAGCACAGCATTAGTGAAGAGCGGGTTCTCGAAGAACTTTGTGCACAGTACAACTTACTCATGACTGGCGGTAGTGATTACCATGGACCTCAACCCAAGCCCAAGGCTGGTGCCATTGATCTCAACGGATTGCATCTTTCCTTGGAGCTGTTGGATGGGGTGAAGCAAGCAGCAGCAAAGCTGGATAAAGAGTAAAGCGGCGGAGAGTAAAGGGATAAAGAGTGACTCTTGACTTTCTACTCTTTACCCTTCACTGCATCATTCATTAAACTGTAGCCGCTTCCTCTACCATACGAGGATTCCAACGAGAACGTTGTTCCTCAATGTGCATATTTTCACTATTTTTCTTTAAATGGCGAGGGCTGCTCTCAAAGGCTAGAGATGAGGGTAAGGCATCTGCACCATATTCTGTTTGAATAAATGTGTTGACCTCTTTATAGGAAGGGGAGAATCCATCATCTGGTCCAACGGAATTAATGGAGAGATACTCTCTAAGAGACGTTGAAAACATGCCAGTTCCATCATCAAAGAAGCGCTCAGTGGTCTCACCATACTGAGCATAGGTATAAAATGCGATGTCTGTGGGAGCTTGAGTAGCAACCCAAGAAACATAGGCCCAATACTCACTAAATGTGCCAAAATCATTGGCTGAACGCATCATTAGGGAGAGCCAGTGATCGGTCGATGTGTAATGATGATTGATGCGCTGGGCAAATGTTTTGAGGTGTTCTTGCTTAAACCACATGTGATGGGGGATAAACGTGCCAGTTTCGTCTGTCAGTGGTGTTACACCTAACACGTTGCGAATCCAGGTATCCCATTTGCCAACAATGGCAGGATTGCCATATTTGTTGTGTTGTAGCAGTGCAAAGGTATGTTCTAAGGTCGTATCCTCACCACGAAATGCAGGCCAGGTTGCGGCTGGGAGTAGATCACTGTCCCACACTAGATACCATTCGCTGAGATTAGAGATGCCTTCAAAGGCCCCTAGTTTCAGAAGCTGCTGATAAAACCAGCCAGGGTTATACAAAGACTTGCCTAAATTAAGCTCTTCACAGATGACAGTTTTGGTCAGCCCACTTGCCTGGAAAAAGATTTCTTCGTTGTGAATATGGATCGGGGCTGTTTTCCAGCCTTGAGACTTTTCCTGGAGACTAGCTACTTCTGTAGGTAGGGTGATGATATGTATTGAGCGAGGCTGATAATGATGGGTGAGCCCTTCCATGACCGCCCGTGTATTCCATCGAGTACGAAAGAGGGGGATGACAATATCAAAAGGTGGGTGTGCCATAGGTTCTCAAAGCATTGGGATTAACTGGACGCGATCGCGACCTCCTAAATAGAGGCCACGACCGTTGTTTTATACTAATCTCCTAGAATCATTTAAACAGGAGATAGCAGTTCAGTTGGTTCTGTAGAATGGGCTTTGACAGTTTCCATCAGGCTGTGGCCCACTGTAGATGGATCTTCGAGGCCAACATCGCTGCAAAGTGGATCGATGCCAACTCCCTGACGTGGATAGTCTTGGCAGATCTCACGATAGGCGCTGATCGCTTCGTATAGCTCATCTTGAGTCATGGAGTTGAGATAACCACATTTACCAACCCCACCCTTGGGTAGGGGCGCGGCTAAGTTGCCGCCCCGTTTCTGAACAATCTTTTCTTGAGAAGCCCAGAGAGTGTCGTTATTAAGTAGTACGTCATTCCAAAGACTTAACCCAAAGGAACTGATCAGGCGAAGAATCCGGTGGAACTCATCAGCTGTGATCCAGCTGTCGCGGTAGCTGAGATACGCGCCAAAGCCCATGCCAATGGCTACAGCATGCCCGTGCAACAAGCCAGCCTCAATTTCGAAACCGGGTGACCAAGTGTGGCCGTAGGCGTGGGGACGACACTGGTGAGTCTCATAAAGGTTGTCGTACTCAGCTTCAACGTAGCTTCTGAGGGCGGCACCCAGAATTTTTTGAGAAAGAGTGCTAATATCAGCGCCAGGCTCACAGTTGAGAGTCCCAAAGCGAGTCTCAATCAATTCAGGGCCAGCCTGTTCTAGATACTCAAACAGCTCAATATTCTTGACGGTTGCCATTTTGATGATCTCGGCAATACCGTGGCGCAACCACCCTTCCCGCAATGTCTTAAAGAACGAGCGATCGGTTAGGGAGAGTACAGGTGCATGGTAGGCTCCAAAGAGATTCTTATAACCAAATCCATCGCAGCAAGTGCGAGGAGAAGGACCTGCATCAATGCCTGCCACAATGGACGTGGAAAGCATGACATAGGGAGTGTTGCGGTGGTAAAGGGCACAGGCCAACCCACCCGTGTCAGTCAAAACACCACCACCAATGATCAGTACAGGTTCGTTACGGCAGACGCCAATCATTTTGAAATCGCCAAGCATACGTTCCACGGTATGAATACCCTTATCCACTTCCATGGCCCGGTAAACTAGTTTCTCCAGGTGAATGCCGTGGTGCTTGAAATACTTCTCGATTTGCTCCCCGTAGTAATTTTCGACATTTTGGTCGACCATGCAAACGCATCGCCCATGGGCAATATACATGTCTCTTAAAACTGTTTCCTGGGGGTCTAAACAGTTTTCGACTACACGAATTGACGTGAATGTCCGTGATGTCATGACCGCTTCGATGATCTGATCGTCATCGGTGCTGACCACAGAGGCCTGACTCTCACGGTAGCTAGACGTTGGATAAACCGCGTGGGGATTTTCGTCAACCAAATGTGCGGCCAGGTCTTGATAGAAATTTCTGTCAGCGCTTCGCAGCAGACGCTCTAATAGCTTGCTACCCCCTAAATTTGACTGGTGTACTCGGTCTGCGAATGTACTCCACTCCTCCCCAGCTGTTTGATCAAAGGCAGAAATTACTTCTGCCAACAGTCCAAAAAATCGACTAATGGAGAAGTTTAGACAACTGCGTAAACTGCGACAGGCTGATAAACCTGCGATCGCACCTGCTGCTTCAAACTCTTTGCCCAGTTCTTCGGAGAAGGCGGGACTATTTACCAATGCGAGAATTAAACTTCTAAAAACCTCGCCACAGCAAACAGCTTCAATGGCATCGTCCAAATTTTGGTACGCCAAAGGCTCACTGTCGTATGCCGAGATAAACGCTTTAACAGCTGGGGGGGTATTTGCCATTGTTGTTTCGAGAAAATAGCAACCGCAATATAACAAACTTTACAGTATCAGATAAAACCACAAAAAACTTAGTGGAACTGCCCAAAACAATAATTTCCCCGACAAACTTTGGGTAAGTAGCTTAGGCTACATCAAACAAGATGATTTTTAGGTTATGACAACAGAAAAAACAATATTTTATCTGCTTGTAGAATAAATGAAAGACCCGTTGGCGAAGTGTATGTGGTGCTTTCAATTCTGAGTATAACCACATTGTTGTGTAGTTAGTCTGTCAGCTAGAAGACTTTTTTGTATTAATCAATGGATTGACATGTGTATTCGTATACTGTTTCGTTGCCCTTTTTGTTAATATGTAAGCAACCGTATTTGGTTTTTTCTATGGCAATAGCCGCCTCATTTGTCATGAATTGATGTTTTGTAGTATCTTATGGCCTTTTTTAGCCTGGATCGGTGACTATCTAAGTTGAGGGAGGATATGTTGCGATCTCGGTAAGGTGTTTACATCGCTGTCATAATGATCAAAGCATTTGGTGTTAGTCAATTTTTGCCGACAGGGCATCCTGATTGTTTTGCTGAGTGTTTCCTCAGTGATTTATCTCCTGGTCAGCGAGATTTGCAGGTGCAGGTGCGTGCCGTATCTGTGAACCCCATTGATTGTAAGATGCGTGCCTCTGTGCAGGGGCGGTTGATCACCCCGAAAATTTTAGGTTGGGATGTGGCGGGTGTGGTGACTGCTGTAGGTGAGCGGGTGACGCTGTTCAAGCCTGGAGATGACGTTTACTACGCCGGTAGTATGGCACGACAGGGATGTAACAGCGAATATCATTTGGTGGATGAGCGAATTGTGGGTCATAAGCCCAGGAGCTTGTCCTTTGAGGAAGCTGCCGCGCTGCCGCTAACGACCATTACTGCCTGGGAATCTCTTTTTGAACGTTTAAATATTTCTCCTGAACCTCGCAGTAGTGATGCCACTCTTTTAATTATTGGTGGTGCAGGTGGGGTGGGCTCTATGGCTATCCAGCTGGCCAAGTATGCTGGTTTACGGGTGATTGCAACGGCTTCCAGGGATGTGTCAAGACAGTGGTGTATGCAGTTGGGTGCATCTCGCTGTGTCAATCACCATGGAGACTTGCGAGTTGAGCTTGAACGGCTTGGTGTTGCTGCTGTTGATTATATCCTTTGCCTTAATGATACTAATCACTACTGGCAGGTAATGGCCGATGTGATTAAGCCCCAGGGGAATATTTGTGCTGTTGTTTCAACTAAAGAACCCCCTGATCTTAATCTGTTGAAGAATAAGAGTGTCACCTTTGCCTGGGAGTTTATGTTTACCAAAGCGCTGCATGGGACAGACGATATGGTCTCTCAGCATAGATTACTAAATCGAGTGGCGCAATTAGTGGATCAGGGGATTGTTAAAACTACGATGACGGAACATCTGGGAGCTATGAATGTGGCTAATTTGGCTAAGGCCCATGGACGTTTGGAGTCTGGAAAGATGGTTGGGAAATTAGTGCTGTCAGGTGTTGAGTCTTAGGTTGCCTGGGATTTGCCCCCTCAGCTGGTATTTAGCTGGCAAGAAAGAGGCCGCTCTCGGTACAGATGCCATCTAAAGGACGGTCCCAGCGGTTTTTAGGAATCTCGGGCAGGCGAGCAAACTCAAATACAATGCCGATTGTCGTTTTGCCTTGCCAGCTGGTTTGGCTGAGCATGCGGTCATAAAATCCTCCGCCATAGCCTAAGCGGTATCCTCTGACATCGCAGGCGACGGCTGGGACCAAAATTACATCTACCCGGCGAGGATCTACCACAGGTGATGTTGGATCAGGTTCGGTGATGCCGTAGGTGCCAGAGCGTAATGGCCAGCCACAGGTAGGAAACCATCGATGCCAAATCAGTTCTTTGCCCTGACAGCGTGGGAGTCCCCAAGATCGCTGTTGAGCCAGCAAGCTTCCCAGGTCTGGCTCATTACGAAAGCTACAGTAAGCCAATATTGTGCGCGCGTTTTGCAAGGTTGGCCATTGGGCTAAATGGGTGCAAATGCGATCGCACTTTTGATGCCACACCTGGGGTGGCATCGCCTGGCGTGCCTTTAGTAGAGACCGACGCATTTGGGCTTTCTGGTCTTGAATTTTGGCAATTGCTGTTGACTTATAGGTCTCTGACATCATTGCGTTGAACCGATTAGGTGCCGTTATGGTACATCAGAGGAGGGGGGTGGGGAGTGGGGGATAGGCGGTTTTCGCGATAGCGTTAGAAGAACATCAACATCAGGGAGTCTTTACTATTACCACCGTCTCACCTATCCAACGTTTATCTCAGGATGTGATCAGCCTGATTGCTGCTGGGGAAGTGATTGATTCCCTGGCGGCTGTTGTGCGGGAGCTGTCGGAAAATGCGCTGGATGCTGGGGCTACCAGGATTGTGATTCATTTGTGGCCAGAGGTGTGGCGGGTCCGGGTGACGGATAACGGCATGGGTATCTCCCGTGCTGACTTAGAACAAGCGGCCACGGCCCATAGCACGAGCAAGATTCGCACCTGTGATGATCTGAGTCAAATTCAGAGTCTGGGGTTTCGGGGTGAGGCGCTGCATAGTTTGGCGCAGCTATCGGACTTAGAAATTCGTAGTCGGGTGGCTGGGGCTGTGGGTTGGCGTGTGAATTATGGTGTAGAAGGAACGGTGACAGAGATTGAGGAAGTTGCGATCGCACCTGGCACCGTTGTCACCGCTGATACTCTTTTTACACGATTACCTAATCGTCGTCAGGTGTTGCCGTCTGTGGCCCAACAGCTACGCCAGGTGCAACAAACTGTGCAGCAGTTAGCCCTGTGTCATCCCCAAGTCACCTGGCAGGTGGCCCACACTGACCGTGACTGGTTTACCCTGTGGCCGGGGTCTACGGCGAAAACTATTCTGCCTCAGATTCTGCGGGATGTGACGGTCCATGATTTAGCGAACGTAAGTTTGACGGCTGATGATTTGGGGTGTGCGCATGGGCAGTTGAACCTGTTGGTGGGATTGCCGGATCGCTGTCATCGAGGACGTCCGGACTGGGTACGGGTGGCGATTAATGGACGAACGGTGACGGCTCCTGTTTTAGTACAGTCGTTGATCTATAACTTTCGCCGTACGTTACCCCGCGATCGCTATCCCGTGTGTTTTTTGCATTTGCGGGTACCGGCTAAGCAAATTGACTGGAATCGTAATCCGGCCAAGTCGGAGATTTATTTGCAAGATACGGACGTGTGGTGCGATCGCATTGCCATTGCAGTTGAAAAGACTTTGCGACTGTCTAATTTGGCGGACAGTGCCCAAACTCAGCGTACTAAACAGCTGTTTAAGGCGGCTGAGGTCGCTGGTAGTTATGGTCCTAGTAATCATAATCTGCCGAGTCAGCTTAAGGCTGTTGCCCAGGTTCAGGAGACCTATATAGTGGCTGAACACAGTGGTGGCCTGTGTTTAGTGGAGCAGCACATTGCCCATGAGCGGGTTATTTACGAACAAATTAAATCGCGTTGGCAAACGGTTGAGATCGAGCCAGCGATTATTTTGAGTCAGCTTAGTGCCCGTCAGGTTGAGCAATTGAGGCGGTTGAGTTTAGAGGTAGACCTATTTGGTGAAAATCTTTGGGCTGTGCGTTCGGTACCGGTACCGTTGGCGGAGCGAGACGATTGCGCAGATGCTCTGCTGGAGTTGAGTTTAGGTGGAGATGTTGATGAGGCGATGGTGGCGACGGCTTGTCGTACGGCAATTCGCAATGGGACGCCGTTGACGTTAGAGACAATGCAAACGTTGTTGGATGATTGGCAGCGGACTAAGAATCCAAGGACCTGCCCCCATGGGAGGCCGATTTGTTTGACGTTGGAGGAGTCGAGTTTGTCGAGGTATTTTCGGCGGCATTGGGTGATTGGTAAGAGCCATGGGTTGAGGCAGTAGGGGCATGTTTTATGCATGCCCTGGAATAACGACTGCTATTTGACAAAACTCTCTGGTACGAGGGTTGTAGGGCGGCGTCCCGCCCTGCCCAGGGGGGTGTGGGCTTCGACGTGAGCTCAGCCGAACGTGAACACGGAGGGACCCCACGCAACCGGTTTTGGTTCCAGCCGAGAAGCTACATAAATGAAGCCTTACAGCTACCCCTTCAATCAATGCGTTCAGACTACGAGGCTGTACGAAATCCTGACTGATAGCGCCTGTTATCGCAGGGCATCCACAAGGGAATGCCCCTACAAGATTGTCCATTTTTAGGGGCTAAGGAAAGAAGGTCCCCCCATAACCGGTTTTGCATCCAACCCAACAAGCCGATCAGACACATAATCCCAAACCCTATCAAGCAAATCAGGTGCATTAGCATCAAACCACTCAATCGCCTTTTCCTTCCTAAACCAAGTCCGTTGCCGCTTAGCAAACTGCTGCGTATGACGAATCACCAAAGCAGCCGCTTCCGCTAAACTTACATCCCCAGCTAAATGCTGTTTAATCTCCGCATACCCTAGCGTGTTTAATAATGGCAAATCCGCACCGTAACGATTGATCAAGGTGTGCACCTCGTCTACCAAACCAGCATCTATCATATGGTGGGTGCGTTGGGCAATGCGCTGACGTAGGTCCTCACCACAGTCCAAGCCCACATATATAAGGGGATAGTCCGGCGGATTTTCGCCTTGTTGGGCCGAAATAGTATGTCCAGTCGCATAATAAACCTCTAATGCACGCAGGGTGCGAACGGCATCATTGGGGTGAATCCGCTGAGTCGCTGCCGGGTCTACTTGGTGTAAAAAGGCATAACACTGGGGTTGACCTAACTCAGTCAGTTGCTGACGCAGGTTTGGTTGAGGTGCAACACGAGGAATAATTAAACCTTTTGCGATCGCATTCACATACAACCCTGTCCCACCTACCAACAAGGGCACCTGCTCTTGCCGTACGTGTATCTGCTGAATTAATTCCTGGGCCTTGGCTTGATAATCAGCAACTGTTAAAGTTTCAGTCGGCTCACATATATCAATTAGATAGTGAGGTACCTGCTGCTGTTCTGCTAAGGATGGCTTTGCCGTACCAATATCAAACTCACGGTATACCTGACGTGAATCTGCTCCCAAAATCACCCCATTTAACCGCTGAGCTATCTGCAACGCTAGGCCAGATTTCCCCGATGCCGTTGGGCCAACGACTATAATAAGGGATGGTACATAAGCACTAAATTTTAAACTGATTTTAGTCAATGAAAATTGTCCGTATATTTTACGTGTAAATTTTTTTGATCCATCCCTAATAAATACGCTTTCTAAAATCCATTCAGAATCGCTTTTAACACCGTTGTGCTAGAATTCGGGGGCACAATTTCATTTCTAATGCTATTGCGGCTTTACGACCGTCTTAGGAGATAGGAACGCATGACAACCGATTATGGTGCTGATCAGATTCAGGTGCTTGAAGGCCTGGAACCTGTGCGCAAGCGACCGGGTATGTACATTGGTAGTACGGGGCCGCGTGGTTTGCATCACCTAGTTTACGAGGTTGTTGACAACTCCGTAGACGAAGCGCTTGCGGGTTATTGCAAAACGATTACCATCGACCTTAATGCCGACGGTTCTGTCACCGTTACTGACGACGGACGCGGTATTCCCACGGATGTCCATGCCCGTACCGGTAAGTCTGCCCTGGAAACCGTCATGACGGTCCTCCACGCTGGCGGTAAGTTTGGCGGTGGTGGCTATAAAGTATCCGGTGGTCTCCATGGTGTGGGTGTTTCAGTGGTTAACGCTTTGTCAGAATGGGTGGAAGTTACTGTCTGGCGTAATCAAAAAGAGCATCTTCAACGCTACGAGCGTGGTGAAGCCCAAGGAGAATTATCAGTAAAAAGCGGTGCTGGTAGTCAGACGGGTACATCGGTCAGCTTTAAGCCCGACCAGCTGATTTTTACGGAGACCGTTGAGTTTGATTACAGCACCCTGGCCGGTCGTTTGCGAGAGTTAGCGTACCTCAATGCGGGTGTGGATATTACGTTCACGGATCATCGCTTAGAACTGCTCAAGGCAGATGAACCTAAAGTAAACCGCTACTTCTATGAAGGCGGTATCCGTGAATACGTTGAATATATCAATAAAGAGAAGCAGCCTATTCACCCAGACATTATTTACGTGACTGGCGAGAAAAACGGTGTCCAAGTAGAAGCCGCTCTGCAATGGTCTGTCGATGCCTACTCTGATAACTTGATGGGCTTTGCAAATAATATTCGCACTGTTGATGGTGGTACACATTTAGAGGGACTCAAAGCGGTGCTCACACGCACCATGAACAATTTTGCTCGCAAGCGTAATAAGCGTAAGGATAATGAGTCCAACCTCGCTGGTGAGAACATTCGCGAAGGCCTAACGGCGGTTATTTCCGTAAAGGTGCCAGAACCCGAATTTGAAGGCCAGACTAAAACTAAGCTGGGTAATACCGAGGTGCGCGGTATTGTCGATTCGCTGATTGGAGAAACCCTGAGCGAGTATCTAGACTTCAATCCCAATGTGGTGGATTCTATCTTAGAAAAAGCCATTCAATCGTTTAACGCAGCGGAAGCGGCCCGTCGTGCGCGAGATCTGGTCAGACGTAAGTCAGTTTTAGAATCCTCCACACTGCCGGGTAAGTTGGCGGACTGTAGCTCCCGTGACCCCGCTGAGTCTGAAATCTTTATCGTAGAGGGTGATTCTGCGGGAGGTAGTGCCAAGCAGGGGCGTGATCGTCGTTTTCAAGCCATTCTGCCGCTGCGAGGCAAGATTCTCAACATTGAGAAAACCGATGACTCGAAGATTTATAAAAACAACGAAGTCCAGTCATTGATTACGGCTTTGGGATTAGGTATCAAGGGCGAAGAATTTGATGCATCCCAGCTACGCTACCATCGCATTTGTCTAATGACAGATGCAGATGTGGATGGCGCTCACATTCGCACACTGCTGCTGACGTTCTTCTATCGCTATCAGCGAGCGTTGATCGATCAAGGCTTTGTATACATTGCTTGCCCACCCTTATATAAGTTAGAGCGGGGCCGCAGTCATACCTACTGTTATAGCGAGCAAGAACTCCAGCGAGGTATTAGCGCATTGCCTGCTAATGCAAAATACAATGTGCAGCGATTTAAGGGTCTGGGTGAAATGATGCCTACTCAGCTGTGGGATACCACCATGAACCCGGAGAGTCGCACGCTGAAGAAGGTGGAGATCGAAGATGCAGCGGAGGCCGAGCGGATCTTTACGGTGCTCATGGGTGATCGTGTAGCACCTCGCCGTGAGTTTATTGAGACCTATGGTCCAAAGCTGAACATGGCGGATCTAGATATCTAAAGTCTGACAACTGTCGGAGGGCTCAGTCGGTGATTGCGAAAATACAATACGGCTAAAGTCATTAGCCATTCCATCAATAGATAATAGAGCTGATTAGAAGCATAGTTGATTCCTTGCTTCTAATCAGCTTTTAGATTTTTAGCTGATGAGTATTTTGATGGTAGAGGTAGTCTGAGTGAGAAAAGACTATAACAAGCTTGTACGGGATAAGGTGCCGGACCTCATTGAGGCGGCAGGTAAAAAGTTTTTGACACTGCGACTTTCTGAAGATAAGTATAAAAGAGCTTTGAAACAGAAACTTGTGGAAGAAACTAGGGAAGTTCAGGGAGCTGAGTCTATAACTGAGTTGACAGAAGAACTTGCTGATGTGGCGGAAGTGATGGATACATTGATTGTTGTTTTGGGTATTAGTTGGCAAGAGGTGCGAGAGGCCCAAAAACAGAAGAGGCTGGAACGTGGTGGATTTGAGGAACGGTTGAAATTGATGTGGGTTGAAGAAAAGGATTAGGAGTTGAGCACAGGTGTGACGTTACAAGATGTAGCTATTCATGAGGATTATCGGAGCGATCGCAACGACTTGATCCGCGATTTTTATATCCCATGCTTGAGTCAGTCGGTGCGGTATGACCGGGCGGTGGGCTTTTTTTCGAGTACGTCGATGGCGGCGGTAGCGCGAGGACTGGCGACATTTATTCGAGCTGAGGGAAAAATGCGGTTGATTGCGTCGCCTCAACTATCTGCGGAGGATGTGGAGCATTCACAATGTGGATATGATGTTTTGAGGATAGCGTGACCTGAAGAACCTTGAAAGCGTTATGGGTAATACCCTCGAAACATTAGAATTACTAGACTTTTATGGCAAAAAGTTTCAGAAAATCCGGGTGGACCGTGCTCATGGTGTCGCGCCTCATAAGCCAATTCTATTATTGTCTGTTATTGAACATATTCAAAAACACCAGATTCAGGAAAACAAAATATTCCTACAACCTCAGCTGATTCACACTTTCCTCAAATACTGGTTATATCTAGGTTCAAACACCCATAACCCTGATATTTCAAAGCCATTCTTCTTTATGAAAAGCGGTAAGTTCTGGCACCTATGGCCTAATCGTCAATTTGAGTCAGTGCTCTCTTCTAAGGTGAAACTTAAAACCTTTGCTGAAGTAAAGCGAGTGATTAAATATGCTTACTTAGATGAAGATTTATTTGAACTGCTTCAACAGCCTATTCCCAGGGAAAATTTATTACGGGTATTAGTCAGCAAATGGTTTCCTGGACAGATAGACAATATTTTTGATATTGCAGCGATTGACAAACTAGATGATACAGAATCTAAGTTGTTGGAAAAATATGCCCGTTTCTATACCCAGGACGATGTAGGGCCTATTCTGAAAACGGTTTTAAGCTGATGTCTTCAGATCTTCTTTACTACGCTAAGAAGTTTTCTAAACTTCGAGTCAATTATAACCGTCAGCGTGGTGTAGCGCCCCATAAGCCAATATTATTGCTTTCAGCAATTGAACAAATTAAACAGGGAAAAGTTCAGCGTAATCAGTTTTATCTATCTCCAGAGCTGATTGCTACATTTCTAAAATATTGGGGACAGTTCGGCTCTGCCAATCACAACGCTGATATCGCTCTACCGTTCTTTCACTTGCAGGGCGATGACTTTTGGCACTTGAGAGCAAATCCAGGTTTTGAGGCTACCGTAGCCTCTAAGACTAAAATCAGAGGGTTAAATGCTCTGAGGAATGTTGTGAAATATGCCTACGTTGATGACGCTTTGTTCTCTCTTTTAACAGCCAGTAAAACTAGGCGAGAGCTGACTGATGTACTTATCAACAGTTGGTTTAACCATCAAGCAGAGACAGTTGAGGAATTATTGTCCTACGATGAATTTGAACAAACCCAGCTCAAACTGTTTGACAGTGGTGGAGCGACGTATACCGTAGAAGATCTGAAAGATCAACAACGCATCTTTGTCCGCAATGCCGCGTTTAGGCGCATTGTTACATCCTTATATAATCAGCAGTGTGCTTTCTGTCACCTCAGAATTGTTAGCGATAATAATCACAATATTGTCGATGGCTCCCATATTTTGCCCTTTGCAGAATTTCGGGATGATCGTTTTGATAATGGTATCTCCCTTTGTAAAAATCATCACTGGGCATTTGATCATGGCTGGTTTGGCATTGATGATAATTATCGAATTATTGTTGCCAGGGATCGTTTATATGAGGAACCCTCTGAGTACACAAGACAGATAAAGGATTTTCATGGTGAACAGATTCTTCTACCTGTTGAAACTGAGTATGAGCCCCGTTTATCAGCCATAGAGTGGCATCGTGAGTACTGGGGAATTGCCAGTTGAAACAACTCAAAGACCTCTAAGGTCTTTGAGATAAAGCGCTTTAAATTCATCAGCGGCTTCTGGCTGAATCTGTTTTAGGGCTTTAATTAGACTAATTACCGTTTCAGAGCTAGGATCACGCACCTCATTGGCCCAGCGATAAATATTGGATGCACCGATACCCATCACGGCCGCCAATCGTCCCTGGCTAATGCCGTGGTTCTCCATCACCGTTTTTAGTACTTTACCCGCTCTGCCCATGCCTTTGATCCTTACAAAGGTTATAGCGTTTCGTATGCAGTCCAATTGGACTGTGATATCTTGAATAAGTCCAATTGGACTGTGCCTATTCGATGGATAGGTAATGAAAAGTGAAGAGATGGAGAGTGACAGTAGGGGCATTGCATGCAATGCCTGGAGCAGTGTTAGGGAGTGGGGATGAAGGGTAGTGGATGAAGTATCGCTAGTGAAATACCTACCCCGTTAGTAAACTATTGAAAGCTTTTCGCTAACTCCCTTATGGCTCGCTGGTTTAACACAACAGGCCCTTGTGTCCAAACAAAGCACTACACACTGACCACAGCTCGCTGGTCAATGCCTGGATTAAAGCGCCTAATAGACCAGGAAAACTACTTTGTCCTCCACGCCCCGCGCCAAATCGGCAAAACCACAGCTATGCTTGCCCTGGCCAAACAACTGACCGACTCAGGGCAATATGCCGCACTGGTCGTCTCCGCCGAGCTAGGGGCTCCCTTCTCAGATGATCCAGGGGCCATGGAGCTAGCCTTACTAAACAGCTGGCGTGGCAATGCCAACATGTACTTACCTGCAGATTGCCAGCCACCCCCCTGGCCAGAGTCAACGGCTGGTCAACGGATTGAAGCAGCCCTAAATGCCTGGAGTCAAGCTATTCCAAGGCCACTGGTGCTCTTTATTGATGAAATAGACACCCTACAAGATGCCGCACTGATATCAGTTTTACGGCAGTTGCGTAACGGGTTTCGTAGCCGTCCCCACGGGTTTCCCCAGTCTGTGGCACTGATTGGTTTACGGGATGTGCGGGACTACAAAGTAGCATCTGGCGGCAGCAACCGACTGACCACATCGAGCCCGTTCAACATCAAAGCCGAATCCATCACGATGCGAAATTTTACAGCGGCTGAAGTAGCAGAGCTGTATCAACAGCATACGGATGAAACAGGTCAGGTCTTTTCAACCGCTGCCACAAATTTAGTGTTTGAGCTAACCGATGGCCAACCCTGGTTAGTCAACGCCCTGGCCCGTCAGCTAGTAGAAGTGTTAGCACCAGACTCCGCCATTACCATTACGCCAGACCTGGTGCAGCAAGCCAAAGAGATTCTCATCAAGCGTCAGGACACCCACCTGGATAGCCTGGCCGAGCGCTTACAAGAAAAACGGATCAAGGCCATCATCGAACCCATGCTAGCGGGTTTACCACTACCGGTCACGTCCAATGATGATCGTCAATATTTGGTGGATCTGGGTTTGCTCAAGCGTTCTCAAGCCGGTGGATTAGTGGTCACAAACCCAATTTATCGGGAAGTACTGGTGTGCTTTTTAGTGCAAGGCTCCCAGGACAGCTTGCCCATGATCGCTCCCACATGGCTAACGGCTACGGGCGAGCTGGATACTAAAGCGCTGTTGGATGCATTTTTAGCCTTCTGGCGACAGCATGGTGAGCCATTGCTCAATAGTGCGGCGTATCACGAAATCGCCCCCCATTTAGTATTGATGGCATTTTTGCACCGGGTGGTCAACGGGGGTGGCACGTTGGAACGAGAGTATGCCATTGGTAGCGATCGCATGGATCTTTGCCTACGCTATGGCAATGTTACCTTGGGCATTGAGCTAAAAGTATGGCGAGACAAAAGGGCAGATCCGCTGGAGGCAGGTCTAGAACAGTTAGACAGCTATCTAGCCCGATTAGATCAGGACCATGGCTGGCTAGTTATTTTTGATCGCCGACCCCAGGCACTTCCTATGGCAGAACGCCTAACCACGAAGACCATACAGTCAAACGGACAGAGATTAATTACCGTCATTCGAGCATAGTATTTGTTCGTTCTCAATCGACTAGCTGGCCAATACCATGAACATTACCGTTATTTATGTTGAGGCAGATGTCCCAAACCTGATTACCCCATAAAGGTTTATGACTAAACGCTGCTATGCCGATACAGTGCCCCTATGTCATTTAGTCCACACACCACAGTTTACAAATTTGAGGTACTGTCAGCTTCATGAATCAGAACAACATGGCAGAAAACGTTAGCCCTTTGCCCTCGCAAGTTGAGGACGTGATACAGCAATGCAAAAAAGTCCTTGAGCAGCATTATCAGCAGCGTCTTACCGATGTGTTTCTGTATGGTTCAGCAGCTCCCTAAACATCGGCTATCTGCTGGAGAGCAACAGCTCTTAGCCATTGCCCTGCTGTGGGGGCTGGCCAATGCTTCAGGGCGACAGCTTCCTGTTGCTATTGATACTCCCCTGGGACGGCTAGATTCGGAACATCGTCAACACCTGGTTGAACGCTACTTTCCCCAGGCCAGCCATCAGGTGTTGTTGCTGTCTACGGATACTGAGATTCGAGAAGAAGAGGTGGGGGTGTTGCGATCTCAGTCCTCTATTGCCCGTGAGTACCTGCTTGATTATCATCCCAAGAAACGACAGACCACAGTGAAACCAGGATATTTTTGGTAGACATGCAAGCCCCCATTGACCGAATCAAACTCTCACAGCCCGCAAAAGATCAGCTGATTAAACTCAAGCGAGTTACCAAGATCCAAAACTGGAATGTTCTTTGTCGCTGGGCACTTTGTCGATCATTGGCTGAAAAGTCCCCACCATCACCTGTGCCTATTCCTGCGGACAGTAACGTAGAAATGACATGGCAAGTATTTGGTGGTCCTATTGCTGATTTGTTACTAATTGCCCTTAAGCAGCGTTGTCACGATGACGGTATAGATACCGATGATGAAACCCTTGCTCAGCAACTAAGGTTACACCTACATCGAGGAATCGGCTATCTTGCCGGTGATCCCAACATCAAAAAACTTGAAGATTTTATCGAGCTAACAACGTTGTAGAGATTGAATGAAACGCTATAGTCTTTCAGAAACCTTCTTCTGCTCATCAGTCGATGACTTTTTTTCATAGAAAATAAGCCCGACTCGATTAATGTGATCAATCACATCTGGATCTTCAATATGGCTAAAAATCGACAGGTCAAACAGATACGGCAACAATAAATCATCTAACTGATGTTCAATGGATAACAATTGCTCGTGAGAAATTTGCTTACCTACGAGAGTTAAATCAATATCTGAACCGGCTCGATAGGTACCTTTAGCTCGTGAACCGTACAAAATAACCCGTTCAATTTCAGTATATTGCTGAAAAATACTTGAAATATCCTCAATAGTCTTCGATTCAAGGCCAAATTTTAGGTTTTTACTCTCCATTCTGTAGTTCCTCAGTCTGTAGAGCCTGCATCTTGACTTGCAGTTTTACAAACAAATCAAAGAATCGACCTTTTATATTGGCTGCGATCGCTTGAGCCGTTGTCTGATTGTAAGTATGGCTAGTACGATTTCGCTCTTTAATCATATCCATCCAGCTACCACCATCTTCAATTAGACCCACATTAAAGGCAAGGCGGGTGGCATCGCGAGAACCATAGATGTTTTGATTTCCTTGATACTGCAGATAATCTTTCAAGACATTCCAGGCTAGTTCATGGGTATATTCAAATGCCTGTATTAGTCCTTGTTCTTCCAGTTCATTCAATTCACCCTTATCAATAAACTTCGTAAGCTGAGCCAGGGCTCGTTCATAGTTTGCAAATCGCTGCTTCCATCGAATATCTGGATCCGTCATAGAAATGAGCCTAACTTACCGCCTGTTTTAGCTCATATCGCTTATCAGGAAGTTTAGTAAACCATGCAGGTGATACCGTCCGCTTTTTCCCTTCACCATCACACCGTCGCTCAATTGCCGAGCGTACAATTTGCCTGGGGCTTTTGGCATTAAATGTATAGAGATTTTGCTCTTGAATAATTTGAGTAATTTCAGCTGCAGTCATCGGCGAATTAGCCTCTTTGAGAATATCAACTGCAATCTGGGCAATAGTTTTCTTTTTTTCCATAGCTATAGAGTTGAACAATTATCAGAATAATAATGGCTGAATACTGCCATCTGGCAGTATTTCTGGCAACCACATATCTCCACGATGCTCAGTGCCATCCCACTTTTTAGGCCAGGTTTCAGCATCAATTAGCTCGTGAATCCGCGCTAGTTCCTCATCATTAATCAGCATGACTTCAGGCTGGCCAATTGCCCGAGCCCTCTGATTCACCTCATCCTGGATTGCTAGAATTTCTGCCAATATTTCCTGCCGAGCATCCAAATGCAATGGTCCCAAACGCCCTTGTTTTTTCGCCAGGGTGCCATCTTTTCTCAACTCACCATGCTTTCTTAGCCGATACTGAGGCTGCTTGATCCGCCAGTACAAGGGTCTTAGCTGCTGTAACGGAGCCAAATATGCCCACTTAGGATTTGCTACCACACGGTCTAAAGCAGAGTCCTTCTGTACCAGCGGGCATCCAATACATCCCGTTCGAGCATTCATCGGCTCCATCTCACCTAGCTCATCTTGAGGATCGTGGCCGTATACTTCCGCGATCGCAAACGTCGGATAACCCAGATCCACATCCGCCTGCACCAGCCAGTCCCAAATATGACACACACGCCAGTGCAGCAAAGGAGCCAGTGTATCTGCCACCGCATTGGCCGATGAATGCTGAAACCACCCCTGACCGCACTCACCGCCATCCTTCGTGCAGCTCATGGCAATCCGCTGGTCTCGCGCCGCGCTCTCCCCAATGCGCACACCCGTCAGCATCAAAAACTTTTCGCCCCTTTCCTGCCGCAGCGCCTCCAGTTCCCGCTCCATGCTCATCACCTTGAGCTTAGGCGTACACCAACGGAACGTATTACTCGGTGGAGGCACACCACGCCCGAGCATGTAAACAAAGTAGCGATGGTCCAGCTCAGGCAGCACTACACGAGTATCAAATCCCTGCTGACGCAGCTTATCCAGGAGGTTTATCGCTGCATTATGCAGGGGTGGCAGCTCTTGGCGGGTATCAGCGTACAAAATCGTGACGCTCTCGGGCTGTGGAATTCTACCTGTTTCTAACAAATGAGCAACTAGCGTTACAGTTGCTGAAGAATCCTTACCACCGCTAAACGCAATGGCCCAATGCTTGTATAAAGCTCCATAGGCGGTCAGGGAGTCGATGGTCAGCTCAATGCTGCGCTCCAATGACAGTCGTTCAGTTTCAAATAGACTGAGATTTCGCATCAGGCTCCTAGGACTAGCGCTAGTTTATCTATTAAACGCTATATCTAGAGTGCATTAAAGAATTAGTTCACAAGAATGGGTGAAAACAGGGATGGTTTGGACAGGTTCAAAGTTAGAAATTTGGGTTTGGGCATTGATGATGAGTAGAGAGTGAAGGGATAAAGGGTTAAGAGTGAAGCAATGAAGGATGACTTTTTACTCTTTACCCTTCACACCTTTACCCAAAAATTTTAGTCTGGACAGACCATCAATATATCTCAGTTTTAGAACATATGTATTGAGTTTTGTAGGACCATGGCATCTTTCCCAGCGATGACGTCTGAGCGATTGGTTTCTGCGCCACCTAATCTGGTGCAGCAATGCCAGCACAGTACTTTAGGAAAATGCTTGCCAGGGGCCTTTTATGTACACATTTCCACCTTACGTCATCTGGATAAAGCATTACAGCAATACGAGGCTAAGGCTCGCCCCTATCTGCGAGACGATATTCCCCTGACCCTAGTTAAATTTCATTTCGAGCAGCCTAAGCTGTCTTACCTTTACTACCCTGACTTTGATCAGGTAGCCCATCCTGCCCTCCATGCCAGTGTTCAAGTTAGTCTCGCCACTGGGCAGTTGCTCTATCGTGACTATAGCCAAACGCTTAATCCACCCGTCTTACATCGCAAAGAAACCTTTGTTGCTCCTGATTATCCACGCTATCAAGACTTTGTCGAACTGACACGACAACAGGAAGCATTTGGTCTGTTGGATAACTCGCGGGTAATTGGCACACAGCAGGGATGGCAGACTCGGCTACAGCAGCACAAACTGATCATTCATGACCATGCCTTAGCGTGCCCGCTTACGCCTAAACAAGCGATCTCAAAACCAAAAATTGAGCGCCATAAAGCTGCTATCGTCCGTAAGGCACTTTCTAAGCCGGTTCGCTTAGCCCTGGAAGCCGGTTTATTTACCTCACAGACAAGTTTTTTTGACTACGGCTGTGGCCATGGGGGGGATGTCAGTCGCATCGGTCAGAAAGGATTTCAGTCCATGGGCTGGGATCCGTTTTATCAGCCGGATACTCCGCAACAAACAGCTGATATCGTTAATCTGGGCTATGTCATCAATGTGATCGAAGACCTGACAGAGCGGCGAGATGCTTTGCTTCAAGCTTGGCAGCTTACCCAGCAGGTCATGATCGTAGCTGCTCAGGTGCTAGTAGCCGACAGCCGCCGAGGTCTGGTGGCTTACGAAGACGGGATTATTACCCACCGTAATACATTTCAAAAGTATTACGAGCAAGAGGAGTTAAAAGCCTACATTGATCAGGTTTTGGGCGTGGATGCGATTCCTGCTGCTTTAGGTATCTACTTAATCTTTCGTGATCCAGCCCAGGCCGAAGCGTTTCGCGCATCGCGATTTCGTTCTCGGGCAACAACGCCTAGGGTTCGTCTCAGTGTTAAACGCTTTGAGGAATATAAGGCACTGCTCCAACCGCTGATGGATTTTGTGACTGAGCGAGGCCGAGTGCCAACTGCTGATGAACTGTCACCCGAACAGCTAGAACCATTGACCCGTGAGTTTGGTTCGGTGAAGCGGGCGTTTAATTTGGTAGTTAAGGTGACGGATACGGGGGAGTGGGATGAGATCGCATCCAAACGTCGCCAAGATCTCTTGGTATATCTGGCCCTCAGTCACTTTGATAAACGTCCCAAACTACGCGATTTAAGCCCACTTGTAAAAAACGATATCAAATCACTCTTCGGCAGCTATCGCCAGGCCTGCACAGCAGCAGATCTGATGTTGCTGAGTCTAGGTAACCTGGATTTACTAGCCAACCACTGCCAACAAAGCACAATTGGTAAACAGATGGCCAATTCCCTCTGGGTACATCTATCAGCTTTAGAGAAGCTTGATCCACTGCTGAGACTATATGAAGGTTGCGTATCAAGAACTCTAGGCCGTCCGACAGAAGTCACAGTCGTCAAACTTAATTACACCAAACCACAAATTACCTATCTGTTTTTCCCAGATTTTGATAATGTACCACATCCCATTTTGCACACCAGCATGAAAGTTGGCTTACAAGATTTACAAGTGCGTTACCGAGACTTTGATCCACAGGACAATCCGCCTATTCTCCTCCAAAAAGAACAGCTTTTATCAGCTGACTATTCTAACTACGACAAATTTGCTAAACTCAGCCGCCAAGAACAGGATTGGGGATTATTAGACGGCTCTAGCTACATCACTTTCAATGAGTGGAATCAACGTCTTGATGAACAGTGCGCTCAGTTGCAAGGATACCGATTAGTATGGCGTAAAGATGCTGATCCCTATACCCTTAAGTTACGCAAGTCTCAGGTTCGTGCTCGGCAGAAAGTGAAGAGTAAAGAGTAGAAAGGAAAGAGTCACTCTTCATCCCTTCACCTGCCTCTGCCAATGCTGTGCACCCTGCTTAGTCGGTGTCCCTTGTTCGGTAAATGCCCAAATCTGTCGCTTATGCTGTGGCCCATAGCTAATGTGGATGGGACGATTTGGTCCGTAGTAGTAAAGCGAGTCAAAGGGTAAGGCCTGGCCTAAGATCCACTCCACCAGGGCATTACTGTCTAGGTCCACAATTCTAAAATCACAGGCAGCCCCTAAGCGATCGCAATAATAACGACCATGACGATTTTTCTCACAGGCCATGTGTTGATCCACACTGGGGGTAGATTTGCCATTCTTTAGGCCTGTCAACGGATCTTTTTGGGCCAAAAATCGCTTTAAATCTGACGAACAAAATCCATAGGTCAGCTTAAATTGTGTCTGTCCATACTGGTCTATGACAGGGTCAATAATGTAATTACATAGCGCCTGTACAGCTGGAATAGTTTCTTCCAGATTTTTAGGAAATGGTTCAATTGAATCTGACCATCGTCGATAGGTCTGTGTGCATGTGCAAAATTCTTCTAGATTCAGATAGCGCCCCAAACGAATCGATCTTTGAGCTTTCATTGCAATACACTGCTAGACTAGCCATATCTTAGCTCTACACATCGTGAGCTTTCGAGTCTTGGACGAGCACTAAACATTCAGTATCAACTTTGCTAAGCATCTCTTGAAAAGCAGGTGTGTATTGGCCGTTTTCATCAACGACCCGTCGTAGAACATATTCGCCAGCTCTGGGTAAACCGCCAAACCAGAGATTTTTGCGTTGCCACACATCGCCATGTTGAGCATTTTCATCCTGGCGCAGGGTTGCATTAATAATCACCTTTGGCACAGGAATACCAAAGGTGATAGGCGTAATTTGAGCCAATTTCAAGTCATTATCCTGAAATTGAATTTTGTACCGAAATCTAGAAATTTGAGCTGCCCGTAACAACAGCCATCCTAAAAATGTGTGATGAAAGGTCCATTGAGTTGGCCCGGTTACAGGTAACGTGAGGCAATTCATTTTCTCATCCCACTCCAGATTATACATGGTAATGCAGTCATCCGGTAGGGGGTTGCCATCCATATAAAAGATGCCTTTCAACACAGTTGGGAGATTTGTGGGGTGTGTGGCTGTCATCCAAGTGGCAATATCCTCAAACTTTTGAGTAACTACGGTACTTTTCATAATTGTTAGTCCTATGGCGAATGTTGCGATGGCTGTTCAGTGAATAGAAGTTGTTATTGTCTGCCGTTGAAGAACAGAGAATTTACAAATGCCTATGATCTCTCGGCCAAATGTCTCCGTAGGGGATGCATTGCCATGCGATCTTCAACATCGAGGCACATGACTCTTTATGCCTTAGCCTTAAACCCCTGCAATTCCAAATCATTAGGAGTAACGGCAGTCACTTTTTCAAAATCCCATTGCACTTCTGTAAACTGTTCCCACTGATAGCGCTTCAAAAGGTAGATGCAGAAAACTTTGATCAGCTCAATGGATAGGGATTTACCTGGGCAAACGCGTTCATGGTCATCACCGTTCCACGATAAAAGGTCAGAAAAATCTCGTTGGGTTGAAAAGCTATCTGGTTTTTTATATCTATTGGCGTCCCGATTAGCGGTGAAGATGGAGCCAAGCAGTCGCGTACCCTTTTGGAAAGGACATTTCTGACTGCCGACTTTGACCTCCCCTGCCTCTGTTGCCAGTTGGCTGACAAAGCGTACGGGGGGATATAGCCGAGCTGTTTCTAAAATAACCTTATGGAGAAGGGTGGCCTGGCGCAGCATATCCCCTGGGATTGGTTCTGTTCCCTGCCATAGGGTATTTATCTCTTTAATGACATCCTCGCGCAGAGAATTATTGACACATAAAATACCAATTACAGATCCTAATAAAGCACTTGTACCGGCTGTACCGGCAATGTGAATCATATCAAACAGGCCATTGGCAATTTGCTCTGAATTTAGCTGGTACTGCTGCCCTATTTCTACATAGGTCGCCCATTTGGGAGATGTTTGATATCGCTGAATTAGATGTTTGCGATGTTTAATAATGGGACCCGTCTTAAAGGTCAGCAGATAGCGACTCATAAAGTTGGGTAGAGATGCTAGTGGTAAGCCTTTTATATAGCTACGGGAGGCTGTGACTTCTTCTTGAGAAAGAGATATTTGAAATACTAGATGGTGCAAGATTTTGACCATAAACCGGGGGAGATCATTGCCAATATGCAAGGTCCCCTGGCTGGATGCTTCTGATAGAAGGCTGTCAATATATTGGCCTATGTCATCCCCATGTTCAAAGGGATCAGGTAAAGCTTGTTGAAAGATGGCTCGAATCCCAGTATGTTCTTTGCCATTTGTCCCCAAGCTCAGCGGGTGATTCAGCATGTAGCTAGGAGCA
The DNA here is from genome assembly GCF_032906605.1 of Leptothoe sp. LEGE 181152. Lineage (NCBI taxonomy): Bacteria > Bacillati > Cyanobacteriota > Cyanophyceae > Nodosilineales > Cymatolegaceae > Leptothoe > Leptothoe sp. LEGE 181152. Next base: position 289,586 of record NZ_JASATU010000032.1, on the reverse strand, counting down.
AGAATTCTAATGATGCCCAGGTCATTGCTGCGCACCTGCGGCTCAATCTGCATTAGCTTCTTTACCTGGGCATGATCAGCATGCATGATGGCATGATCGACGGCAAAAAATGTGTCACCGATGTGATTTTTACGAATGTATAGAAAATCTCGCCATGCTTTTAAGATGGTGAACCCCTCTTTGTAATAGGCCATTAAACGTAGCAACTTTCCACGGGGGCTGTTATATCCGAATTTTTCTAGCTTTTTAGAGAGCTTGATTTGGTTATTGTGGGTTTTAAGAATTTTTTGAGTTAGTGCATTGATGTCCATGATAATTGCATTAGGTAGGGGGTATCTAGCTGATGTTCGACGATCAGTGCGCTGAGAAATTGGGCATGTGCCAGAGAGAGAATACAACGGGTGTATCTATATATTGATGCTTTGGGGAATATTCTTGGGTAATAGATATTCGTAGGCGGGACGATTGCGATTTCGCTGGTAGATCACATCTGTGATTTCTTCTAATCGATTCTGGAAACATTCCAAGGGGGCTTGTACTTGAGTGTCTTGAAAATGTCCCTTTTCGTACTGGCCTAACTCTGTAAAATGCACGGAGCCAAGCAAGTGCAATAGCTTGAGCTGTTCTTGGGCTTGGTTTAAAGGCGGTAACAAACTCAGGTAATCTTCTTTTGTGGTCTGTTCTCCCAGATTTAGTAACTCATCATAGCCAGCGGTCGGCATTGCTGGGGTGAAGCTCATGATGTCCTTTTGGGGAAAGTTCACAGCAGCGTGTTGAGCACTGGCGGTAAAAATAATTAGAGTAATGGCATCAATGAGATACGTCAGGGTTTGCAGCAGCGTTTGCAGTTGTCCCTCAGTTTCACCAAACTCTATGACGCGACCGCCATCATAAGCAATGAGTTCCTGTGCCCAGGCTTGCAAATTAGCGTCTTGCTGTACAGCAGCGTCATCGGCATAGTACAGCTTGAGATAGTCCTCTACCCAATGGTGGATGGCGTCCCAAATTAAGATGCCGTCATCACGGTAGGGGTAGATGGGTAGGCTGTTTGTGTCGTCTACACCGCGCTGTTGGAGCTGCTTGGGGAACATGGCGGCATTGAAGCCATAGGTTTGTACCCCCAGGACGGCAAATACTCGGGACGCATCGATGGTTGCTGAGAGAATTTTGTTAACGCCACCACCGGCAGCAATCAGCTTGGCCTGGGCTTCGTTGTTGATGGCCAGCATGCCTTGGAAGTGGGGGCGCAGGAGGAGACTGAGGGGATGATTGTCGGGTAGCTGGCGGTGGGTTGCGATCGCAAATGGCCCAATGAACAAATGAGTCCGCGCCAGATGGGTAACTGCCTCATGGAAGTTCGCATCGGCAACCTGCACAATGGTCTTAGCGCAGAGCCATGCATAGGGATTGGAGTTGGGTGTATGGATGGGAAAATCATTAGGGTTTTGCCCACATTGAATGGCCACCGGACGCAGACGACGATCGCCCACATCGGCTTTCGGTACAGCAAATAAAGCTAGGGGGGCGTAAAGATATTTCTGATCGGCGGGAAATGAGCCATTGATTGCCCCCTCTAGAATGGCGTAATCCGTCAGGTATACACGTCCCTCGGCATAGGCCTCTGTCAGAGAATCCGCTGCTCCCATGACGGCTTGATATTGAGTCTCTGTGATCGGCAGCCGTGCCTCAGGTTCTGTCAGTCGCTGTAGCATGACCGGGTTAGGCCCCGCTACCCGCATGGATGCAAATACCTCATCCTCCTCATAGGTATAAGCGATAGCAGGTAGATCAATGGTTTGGAATAGCTCCTGAAAATCTTTGATGTCATCCCCTTTACCTTTAGGAGAGTCCAGTATTAATTTTTGCTGTACGTTAGCTGCAAAATCTCGGAGGAAATCAGCGCTGACACTTTTGATAATGTCTGTGATCAGATCTTCAATCTCTTCTACATTGATAGATAATCTGCCGAATAAGAGTCTAGGGGTATATTTTGCCCCTTGCCAGAGAATCTTTAAGCGAGAAAAACCTTTATAATCTACCAATGTTTCCTTAACCGTTTCTATCAGAAACATTTTGACATCATCGGCTGCTCCAGATTTACCCTGATCTCCACGATTAGCAATAATGGTGTTAACGAGTAGTTCAAAACCAACCTTGGCCACTAACAACCGCCATCTAGGAGCAAACTCCTCCTCTTCTGACAGTTTGTCTACCATGGCCACAGGTGGGATATGGGTATAGTTATACTGATATTGCTGCTTTTTTTCTTGCAGATTTTGATTTTTATAGCTTGCAGTCATTATAGTCCCCCTCAAAAAATGAGTTGTTTTCTGCAAACACCCATTGATTGATGAAAGTATGGAGATCTGAAAGGTCTCCTGAGAACAGGCTTCCAGATCTTTAAATACACTTTATTTAGCCCATATTCCGCACTTAAATTGATATATTCAAATCCTCTTGAGAAAATCTATGTATTAAAGGTTTTCAGGTGTCAGAAGATTATTAATGTATGTAAAACAGTGGGATGTGAGATCAGATAAGGAACTCATTAAGAGCTCAAAATACTGTTTTCACGAGTGTTTATGTCAAGGATGTGAGGGCAACACACACATGACAAGTTATTCAGTAGTCAATACCTATCTAGCCAAAGTATAAGCATTCAGCTGTGATTTGTATCAAAATGTTGCAAGGTCGCAATAAAGTCCGAGGTACTAACTGACCCATGGTTACCGTTCATCCCAACGAAAGCGATAGAAGAAGTAACCATCCTGGAAAGCTTGTTCATCTAGAACATGATGGATCCAGTTTTCATTGATTAAACGTTGACCAACAGTGACGGCATCTGGTCGAGAAATCTTTAGATGAGCTACTAGCCAATCTACAGCTTCACTGCCGACAAAACATTGCGGATAGCTCTTGAGATGAAACTGACGTTCTTTAATATGGATGCCGCCAACGTTTCTCATTGCCGCAACTAACTCTTGTAAATCCAGAGTAAGCAGGGGACTCACCTTTTCCACAGTCTTATCGTGATACCAGAGGGTGATGGTATCGTACTCTTCGACAAGAATCATCGGTTGGCCTTTAAGTTCTAAAACCTTTTGTCGAGCTTTTTGAATAGCGGTTGACCGATCTTGCTGTTCGTAGGTTTCACCTTTGATATAGAGCTTGCGCTGATATTCTAGGCCCGGTATCTGAACAATTTGGTTGCCAATGCGACTATTCAGGGTGCAAAAATCAACTTGTTCAGCTTGAAGTATAAACATAGATGGCTCCTGATAATCATGGGGGTTTAAAGAAAATGCCTCAGTTTGAGTGAAAGATAATGTCTCTACTGCTGTGGGAAGCCACAAGATGGTTGGAGCAGTGAGTGTTGAATTAAATCCTAACGAACTACTATAAACTGAGTTGTTGGATCTGTTGTTGTAAGCGAGTCAGCCTTTGACTTAAGTCAGGATTGTGACGTGTTTGAAGAATGCGCTGGATGCGATCGCACATCAAACGATGGTGCCGTAGGGTAGTTTCTCGATCAGCTTCTAAGCCATACCGTTTCTGATTAATTTGGTCTTCTGGCAAGCCATAGAAAACGCCACTATCGGTATACTGAAGACTGCCCTCAAATAAATCAAAAATACGAGCGTTCCCCGTAATTGGCCCCTGAGCGTCTTGACAGCCATAAACATGCAAACTGAGAAACGGCTCACGACCAGGGTTGCCCATGTGGTGAATTAAACTATGGTCCACTAGGTGAACCATGCCAGGGCTATAGTGAGCCGGTTGTAAGGTGTATAAGACTCCTTGCGTAAAGGTGTAGATGAAATGTTCTGCGGCCCCAAAGCATTGCACCGCGCCCCATTGGGTGGCTCCATGATCGTGGATAGCACTAAAATCACCAGGCATCCAGGACATCACCATGATTTCAAAATGCCCACCGTCAAAGACGAGCTGACGACCATAGCTATCGGTGACAGGATGATTAAAATCAGCCCACGGCATCAAGTCTTGGGCTGAAATGTCAGCCTTTACGACCATGGTTTGAATGTCTTCAGGGGTGAAATCAGGTGTTTCTTGAAGACTATAAATCAGTTTTTGCAGATTAATGGGGTAGGTGGCAATGGATATATCCGTTGACGCTGGAAAAGCAGCTTGAATCATTTCAAAAACCTCAATTAGGTCTAACAACAGAATGCAAACCTGACGAATGTTATTATTCGACCGTGGGCGAATGCCCTCAGTGCCTCAACTAAGGGCATGGTATCGAGTCGAAATTATTCAAGAATGAGAGAACTCTAAAAAGTAACTATAGAAATTCCTGATGGAACCTAAGTGACTCCTAAGAGCTGGATAAAATGCACTGCATGATAACAACGTCATGCCAGGTGTCATTCATAAAGCCAATCTCTTTTTGAATACCAACGATGTCAAATCCGTAGCGTTGATGAAAACGAATGCTGCCTTGATTAGCCGCTAAAATTTTAGCCACAATGTGGTGATAGCCATAGTCTTTAACCTTCGCCATGAGGGCCTTTTGTAACTCGCTACCATATCCTTTGCCGGTGGCTGAAAAACTTAGATAAGTAGAGGTTTCGCAACAGAATTGGTAGCCGATGCGATCGCTATAGCGTTTGATAATGCTCCAACCGATAACGCTGGACCCTGCATCAGCCACAATCAAGGCTTCACGGGGGTGCATTTTTTGGACGATTGCCTGAATATCCTGTACTGTCTGAGGTTGACCATCCATGGTGATACCGCCATGGGCAATGGCTTCATTGTAGATAGATGCGATCGCGGCATAATCTTGAGGTTGTACTGGACGAATATTCAAAACCACTGTGTCAGCCTGAATGATTTTAGACATCACGCTACTCCAACCATTGTTGAGGAGTCAATCTGCGCATCAGTGCGTTTGGCATAGTCCAGCATCCAGCTAATCAAACGATCCATCACCGGTTGCCCGGTTAATAGTTCCAAACGGGCAAAGCCACCAATATTACCGGCATTAATTTCGCTAATATGCCAGGTACCGTCATCATCCAACAAAAAGTCATAGCCCAGGGTACGCAACCCTAGTGCCTGATACTTGCCCACAGTACGGTGGATGGCATCCACCTCATCAGTTGTAATATCCGCCAGGGTACACCCCCCATCGCTGCTGACATTATTGACCCAGTGACCACTTTGAGAACGGCGTAAATAGCTGCCATAAATTTCGCCGTCTACCACCACCACACGTTTATCTCCAGCGTTGGTGCGCGATAGATATCGACAGAATTGAAGCGGTTCAGTTTGATTAGTCTGTAGCTGCGCCATGACAGCCGCAAATGTCGACCATGATTGTTTCCCGGTCACAATATTGTCAACATGAAAAGTCCCATCCCCATACCAGATTTTGAAAACACCCCGCCCGCCACAGCTGTTGGCCTGTTTAGCAACGATGACTTGAAACTGCTCAAAAAATGCCAGCGCTGTGGTCCAGTTGGCTGTAACTATGGTTTCAGGGATATAGTCCCGAGCAATTCTCAGTAAAAACTCAGATTTCATCTGTTCTTTTTTGCCCGATGGTCGATTGACAAAACGCACCACCTTTTCCCAGGTGACTAAGGCATCTAAATACCCTATGGGAAAGGGCTTGAGGGTACGGCAAAAGACCACATCAATGTCGTGTAAGCTAAGCCAGTGTTGAGCGTGCTCGCCTAGCTTTAAAAATGCTTTATAGGGTAAGTCTCCGACTGATGGGGCTGTTTGCACTTGCGGAAACTGGCTGGTAAACACCTGGGGTGTGGGAATGTGGTAAAAATCTAACTTGGGATCGAGAGAAAGCTTTTGGTAAAAGGTGGGGACATCCAGCGGAGGACTGCCATATTGTGTGGGGTCGCAAATACTCAGAAGTTTCATAGATACTTGAAAGGTCTTTAGCTAAAGAACCGTATCAAGATGAAGATAGCCTTTAAGGGCTATGATCAAACCCTGAAAAATTTCGAAAATCAGCAGTTTTGCTGGACAATGCCTTAAAAATTGTAATTTTTAGTTGAGAATCAGCTCACTCTAATTTAGGCTTGCTTAGATAGCGATCAGGTTTATATTGTTCTTGTTAACATGCATCCTGCTAACGTTCTTTTGATCCTGGCCTTCGCAGATGGTGCACTGATGGTGTTTTCCCTAAGTGGTTCGATCAATAGTTAGATGATCGAGGGAGACGTCTATGTCCAAATCATATTCCATCACAAAGTTACAGAACCATGCAACGGGTTCGACCATTTGTAGTTTGCGCCAGCGTAACCCGATGGTGCGACTCAAGCTTAAGTCAGTCATAGATACATAGGTGATGGCGGTCAGATCTGCCCAAACAGGCATGATGCTCATGCCCATGCCTACCTGAATCAGGGAGATGACCCATTCTTCATTGTTGGAAGAATAGACAATGTTTGGCTGGATACCCGCGTCTGCAAACAATGTGTCATAAGCTCGCCAAAATTCACAATTAATGCGCTCAATATAGGGCTGTCCATCTAAATCTCTAAGGCAAGCACTTGTAGCTTTAGCTAAGGCATGATCACGAGGGACCGCTAAGGTGAGGGGTTGATGAAATAACAATTGAGAATTTTCATCGCTATCTTGTTCCTGTAACCAGGTGATGGCTACGTCAATTTTTCCCTGCTCTAGCCAATCTTTTATATCTTGCAAATAGCCGTTTAAAACAACCACCGTTACATTGGGATATTGCTGCCGAAATGCGCCAATAAGTTTGGCAATATGATGGCTGCGTAATGTATGTAGCGTGCCAATGCGTAATGTAGGCTGCTCTTTTAGTTGTTGTAAATCCTGACGTGCAGCTTGATAGGCCGCCAGAATAGATTTAGCACTTTCCTGAAATCGCTGACCTGCAGGTGTTAATAAAGTGCGCCGCCCACCTCGTTCAAATAAGATGACATCTAATTCTTGTTCTAGTTTTTTGATGCCCGCAGAGAGAGAGGGTTGGGATACATATAACAGCTCTGAAGCTTTAGTAAAGCTCTGAACGTCTGCAATGGTTAAGAAATACCGAATCTGGTAGAGATCCATAACTATAGATACCGTCTATCGGTTCAATCAGAAAAAACGCCTTGTTGAGTTTTGGAAACCGCTTGATGATAGTTCCTGAAGTGAATGAAACGCAAGTTGTTATTAATTTGAGGCTACCATGGCACATCTGCAAAATCTTAACGAAGCAGGGGTTGCATTACAAGGATATGATCCAGTTGCATATTTTTCTAATCAGCCTGTTGAAGGCGATGCCAACATTGCTGTCACCTATGAAGGTGCAATCTATTACTTCAGCAGTGAGGGCAATAAATTAATCTTTGAAGGATCTCCTCAACAGTATGTTCCTCAATATGGTGGCTTTTGTGCAGTTGCTGTGTCCGAAGGTAAAACATTTCCCATTAATCCCCATGTCTATTCGGTAGAAGATGGTCGACTATACCTTTTCTATAATGGCAAGCTAGGTAACACAAAGCCCCAGTGGGAGGCTGATGCAGACATGCGTAAAGCCAATGCCGATGAGCACTGGAAAAATGGTGATTTGACCGTAGTATACCCCACAGTAGAGTACTAGAAATATGGATTATGGTGCAGATGCAGCGTTTTCAGGTTCCTCCATTACCATATCCATCGTTGTTTTTGGCTTTTTACTCTGTCCTCCGAGGCTGGCGATTAACACCCCAACAATCACAATTGCTAATGTTACAACCTGAATGGAGGAGGGACGTTCTCCATTTAATAAGAATGCATAGGTGACACCAAAAATAGGAGACAGTACCGTTAAACGTCCGATGGTGCGAGAATCTAAGTTGTTAATGGATGCATACCAAAGAAACTGGGCAAATACAATTACAATCAATGAATAGATTGCCATGAGAATCCACAGCTGACCACTAAAGGCATCTCCAAAGTGATCTGGACCAAAGAGGCGTATAGCGATAAAGAAAAAGAGAATTGACGATATAAAGTTGCGTGAAAATACAACAACGGGTAATGTGGCGGTTTTGGCAATCATCAAACGATTGACCAAGGAGGTGGCTGCAAATACCACTGTCGAAAGCAGAATATATAGATCACCTTGATTAACTTGGAAATTGCTAGTTTTCAGGGCAATGGTGATGACGCCAACTACAATGAGAGAAAACCCCAACCATTCGAGGTTGCGAATCTTTTTACCCAGTAACATAGCACCGACTAAGGCAAATAAAACAGGTCCCAATCGCCCTAGTAAGACAGCATTCGTGACCGTGGTGTATTGCAATCCGGTAAAAATCAATCCAGATAGTAGTGTGGCTAAACATCCATTCAGGATGAGTCCTGCCATGACCATCGGCTTGAGCGCTTTGAAGTCGTTGAGAATATTGCCAAAGCCAAACCAGAAGCCTACCACCAGTGAGGCACAAAAGTTGCCCACAAACAGCACATTACAGAAGGATATTGCATCAGCAATGCCGCCGCTCAAGACAGCTGCCTGGGCTACTAAAAAGGCAATCAGGGATGGACGCGATGCAGCCAGGGCACGGGAGGCCACCAGCATGATTTTGGGGTTGGCAAAGTTGGGTTGGTGAGCCGGAATTTCACTCATTACAGGAAGTTAGGATCGGTGACAGCTTAGGCAAGAGTGTACTAAATTCCATAGGGTTAGAGATGAGCTAATGCTGAACTGAGATGAAATAATGCCAGTAGTTAAGCTTATATTTTGTGAGCGATCGCAAAGGATATAGTTTGCTCAGTTTAGGGGTGTTTTAGACCATTCATACAGAGTCAATAAGCTGAGCAATGTTCAGTCTATGATCAACACTTAGTGAGTGTAGAGTGCTAGCTAGACCCATGAGCCGAAAATGGATTCGCTATCAATGGTTTCAGGATATCCCCCGTAACGTAACGCGGCGTGAGTATGAGCAATACCAGTTGCGTAATTTCGCGACCATTGCTTTGGGGGGCATGGCCGCATTGATGGCCATTGGTGGGATATCTGGACTGACGCTACAAACGTCGCGGAAACTGGCTGAGATTGAGGCAATGTCAGTTGAGGATGCCGTTGCCTATGGGGGCGATCGCATCGAGCTGATCCAACTAGAGGGCTATCTGGTGACGGATGACCCTTTGGTGATGCCAGATGATGAGGCCCAGAAAGTGATTCGCGGTCGGGTGAATCTGGTGGCCAGAGCTGACACGGACTCTGATACGACAGACCCCGAGGCACTTGTGCGGCGAGAAACGCTGTTTGAGTGGGAAGAGACAGCAGCGTCTGTCTTGTTGTCCGATGGCGATCATCGTATTCCCTTAGCCTTTGACCTGGCTGTGTTGCCGATGGAAGATGATTCTTTTGGATTCTCTCCTCGTAAGGTTCGAGAGGGAGAGTCTTCTAGAGTTAGCCGTCCTGTTGCGATTGAATATGGTGATGAGGTTTATCCATTACCTTTAGAACAGTGGGGGGAGGTGGATAGTGTGTTTAAGGATTTTGAACGAGAGACATTGCCCTATGGACAGTCGGTAGTAGTCGTTGCAAGTTTGGAGACAACGGTTGACGGTAATCGACTGATTGATCCCCTAGGTAATCGGTTACAGGTGCTGATGGGGACTGGAGAGGAGATTCGTCGGGAAGGGCAGCAGGCGCGAGTGATGTTTTTGCTGTTACCGATACCGTTAGGGTTTGCCAGCTTTAGGCTGGGAAAATCAGCGCGGCAGTTGCGACAAGGGTTTATTGAGCGGTCTAACCAGTAAAGAGGACTGCTGCACTACCGCACGAACTAATGGGATAGTTGCCTAGTCAGTATTGATAGGCCATACTGGTTGACCTTGTAGAATAGATGTACTTTCGAATAATTCGATCAGTACGTGATTGGGTGCAGACATTCATGTAAAAATTCTATGTCACGCTAGTTCCAGTTGATTTGAGAAACGACAACTGCTGTCAGAAACTGCGTTGATTGTTATGCTAGATAAGAACTTGGTTGGACGACACCATATTCTCCGGTTGTGAGAATCGTATTACGATGTGTCGTCGGTTTTAAGAACCATTGACTTTTTGCTATTGACGCTGTGATTAAGGGGCTGATGAAACGACTTTACAGGATTATTCTGAGCTGTGTGCTGCTAGTGGTATTAACTCTCTTTGCTCCAATCCATGCTGAGGTGGCTGCTCTAACAATAGAGCCTGTTATAACCGAGGCCAAGGCTGGGTTTCAGAAACCGGATGTCGATGCGTTGAAGGCCATGCTGACAGAGCAACAGTATGCCGTTACCCAGCAAGATGACACCGAACCGCCCTTTAGAAACGATTACTGGAACAACAAAAAGCCAGGTATCTACGTTGATGTGGTATCTGGAGAACCGCTTTTCTCGTCTCTAGATAAGTTTGCATCGGGGACAGGCTGGCCCTCATTTTTTCAACCGCTTGAATCTGTCAATGTTGTTGAGCGAAAAGATCGGTCATTTTTCATGGTCCGGACTGAGGTGCGCAGTCGCCAGGCTGATTCCCATCTGGGGCATGTTTTTGAGGATGGGCCAGCACCAACGGGGCGGCGTTACTGTATTAATTCGGCGGCGTTACGCTTTATTCCATTGGTTGATCTAGAAACGGAGGGATATGGTCAGTACGTTGCCAGCTTTGAGGCTGATGATATCTAGCTGTCCATGGAGTCTAAGTAACGAAACCCTCTTAAATTCATTTGCTTGTAACCAACGCCCGCTAAGGCAGCTGGGGTAGTCATCTAGAAGATAGGACCATCACTGATGCGGCTACTCCGCCTGCCAAGGACAACAACCAAAATAGTTTGATGATTTGAGGATTCGTTGGGTTACCCCGCAAGAAGCCTGGATGTTTGACTAGCATTGTAGTCGAGATACTTGCTGCCGAACTTGCCTTCGAGGTAAGTCTCTTCGGGAAGAATGGCTGTGATCTGGACAAGTAGGCAAGAAAGCGTTGTTGGATTAAGCTTACCCTGCCCACAGACAATCCCCTGCGCTAGGCTTTCAACACATTCTGCCATGCCTTTGCTGCTACCGCCTTTGCATCCATTTCGATCAAGTTCCCGTGTGCAATAATGATACGTTCAAATTCCCACGAGAGAATTTTTTCTAGCCCTTTTCTCACGATCTCTTTGTTACCCCATCCCAGCTGATATTCAGGCGCGGGTTTAGGGGTGTTCCACATGTGGAATACGGCTTTCCACCAGAATTTCAATAGAAGACCTGCTTCATGCGTATAATTATCGCCAATGTTCTCCAATAGATCCACAAGAATGAGTGTTCGGGTTGGTTTGTGGAGAAAGGCGACTTCGTTCATAATACGTGTGCCTTGGATAACGACCTGCTCGAAATCTAACGCCCAACGCGGATCGGGTCGGTTTCCCAAGATCCAGTCAAAACTGAGATCAGCGCGTTTCTTTTCCAGACCTGGGCAGAGAAAGGTTTCAGCGTTGGGGTAATCGGCTTGGAGGTCGGAGACATGGAGGTGGTGAAAGTTGCCGGGGGCAATAATGTAAGCGACTTCGCCGAGTTGATCAATTTCTGATTTGAGGAGTGCATCCAATTTGCACGGGCTATGTAGCCACAGTTTGCCATCGTTTAGCCTCACTATGGTCATACGGCTGAAGAGATCTATTCCGCCGAAACGGATGCCATACTCCACAATGTAAATCGTGCCCGGAACATACTCATCTATTGAATAGGCCATGATGGCGATCCCTCAGTCGGTTTTTCATAGCGATGCCGAAACTCACTTGACACATTCACGGCTTCATATTCGAATTCTTGCACTCCGAGACTTGGTACGGCGCTGCGTGTTAAAGCAAGTCTCTCCCGAACTCCTTACTGGTGGCGTATTTCAAATTTCTTTCGGAATGAAGTTCGAGGAAGATGGCCCAGTTCTTGTTCCCGAAACTGACTCAGCGAGCGAGCGTGTGATTGGTCAGCTAGTTGCAATCATCTACAACAGTATGATTGACGGCACTTGGGCGCGGTTCAAATGCTGTGCGCTGCCTACATGTGGTTGGGCTTATTACGATACGACCAAGAGTCGGACTAAGCGCTGGTGTTCGATGCGAACTTGTGGAGCTCGAAGCAAGGCTAGGCGATATTACGAACGGCCTCGATAGTTGATTAGGTGGCTGACAGCAATTTATCCTGCGTGCTGATGTTTGGTTAGATCTTGCACCCTGCGCGATTGTTCTTCCGTGGCTTCCGAGACTTTATCACATAGCACCAAGCATTTGTACTATTACTGCGGAGGAACTTTGGAGTTCAACGGCGGTAGTAACTTTAGCCTCTTATCAACTGCTTACGCTCCGCCGTTGCAACGCAGTGTTGGGCTGCTGATAAATACAGGTGGAGATTTAACCCTCTAGAAGATTAGAGGTTCAACCTTTGCTTGCACCTCCTCAATCAGTTCTTCTGGTACAGTTTCAACGAATTGAACTTTACGAGCTTTCCAATCCAGACACTTGATTTGATCAGCAAGTACCACCCCTTGAACCTGTAGCCCAGGTGGTAAAAGAACTTCGAAGGGATACCCTTTCTGCTGTCTAGTAACAGGCATAAACAGTGCTAAGGAGCTTTTAACGTTGTAACTACGAGGCGAAACCACCAGAGCAGGTCGATGTCCTCGCTGTTCATGCCCTTTAGTTGGATCAAAGTCTAGATAAACAATATCTCCTCGCCCTGGCGTATAGCGTTCTGTTGGATTTACCAAGCTTCATTCCCCACAGCCACACCACTTTCCACCTCAGAATGCAAATTTTCTGGTGTAATACCAGCGACTAATTCCTCCAAGGAATAACGCCTACGAGGTTTGGGTTTGACTACCAAGTTACCATCAAGCACCATAAGCTCGACTTCAGTACCTTCAGTTATCTGAATTTCTTTGACAATGTATTGGGGAATCCGAAGAGCTAAGCTATTACCCCACTTAGCAACCATTGCAACCATAGGAGCTCCTTGCATCTAGGGCGTTTAAACTATCACAATCTAATCTTTTAGATGTAGATACACTGTATCTACATCATAGTCGCTGATCACAATCTTTGGCAATAGTTAAAACGCATCAAACATGAGGCTCGAACTGCCTACAATCATCTAAAAGGTTTACTTACAGTATTGCTGAAGCTGTTCACTGTATGCCACCAAATTCATGTACCTCATGATGCTGACCATTGAAATGATCACGGCAACAGTGTTGATAGCCCATAATATCTTGGCTCTATGCCAAAACCTGATACACATACTAAATCCCAGTATCAAAGCTGTTGTTAACCAAATTATCCACATGCTGAGTGCGGTGAAAAGCTCGCCAACGGTATCACAGTCTGGAACAAATATGCTTGAACCTGTGTATTGGTTGGGCGCAAGCAAAAGCGCCCAAAATGCCCACCATAGCAACCACAGTAGCAGAGGAATCTGAAGCAGAAAAGGTGTTCCGGTGCAGCGAGGTTGTTATGTCGCGATAACTAGCTAAAAGCAGGAAGACAAAATTAGACTCAAGATGAACTTCAGTGGCAGAATTATGCAATTGCTTGCTGCTGCTGCTGCTTTACGAACGATAAACCTGCAGTTAGAGCTTGTAGGCGATCATCCATCCAATGATCATTGGGAATAAGTTTGTTGATTCCCAGCGTTTCTAACCGACGTTTAACTTTACCCGTTGCCCCTACGACAAGTACCTCTCGACCCTCTTCGGTGGCTTCTTGAATGGCGTTTTCGATGGCTAAAGAAGAAGTGACGCCTAAAACCGGAACTTCTCCGAGGTCAACAATGAGTACATCATAGGAGTCAATAGCATCATGCTCTCGGGAAATAGCCTTGGCTACGCCAAAAATCATCGGTCCACTGAGATGGAACAGTAGCACCCGACCATTGGCTGAATCTAACACCTGCTGTTCTTCCGGTGTCATCACAATTTGGTCATCTGCATCCGTAATCGCTTTTACCGATTCAGATTGCATTTCATCTAGACGGGCAATGGTCAGAATATTGGCAATAAACACACCTACGCCGACTGCTACCATCAAATCAACAAAGACCGTCAGTGCCACGACGCTATAAACAATTCCAGCTGCCTTCCAGGAAATCCGATGAACTCGCTTAAGAAAACCCCAGTCGATGATATCGATGCCCACCTTTAAGACAATGCCGGCCAACACTGCTAATGGAATTCCTGATGTCAAGGGAGCCGCCCACAGTACGACCACAAATAGAATTAGGGCACGGCTAAGGCCAGATAATGCTGTACGGCCTCCGCCTTGAATATTCACGACCGTAGCCGTCGTAGCTCCTGAACCTGCAATGCCGCCACAAAGACCGGTAATGATGTTAGCAATTCCCTGACCAATCAATTCTTTATTGGACTTGTGCTGAGACCGGGTCAAACTATCTGAAACCAAACAGGTTAATAGACAGTCAATGGAGCCGACCATGCCTAGGATCATGGCATTCACAAATATGAGCCTTAAATTACCAGGGGTAAACGTCGGCAGTTGCAAGGTTGGTAAACCTGGCGTGATTTCTCCAATTGTGGCAATGGTGCGAATATCGATATCCCGCAAAAGCGTCAATGATACTAGCGTTCCGATGACCAAAGCCACCAGTTGAGGGGGTACTACTTTCTTGAGATTGTTGGGATAGAAAAACAAGATCACTAAGGTCAGAATGCCTAAGGCTGTTTCCCAGGGATTTAAATTGGCGATTAGACTAGGCAAATTGTTAATCACGCCAATGACCCCACCTTTGGGGGCTTCTTGACCGAGAAAGGGCGCAGTTTGCATAAAGATTAAAATCACGCCAATGCCAGTCATAAATCCTGAAATGACGTTGTAAGGCAGCATCGTAATGTATCGCCCTAGCTTCAGCAGCCCAAAGCCAATCTGAAACACTCCCGCCAGCATGACCACGGTAAACGCCATGGCTAAGCCATTTTCAGGATCGCTGGCTGTGGTTTCAGCAATGACCGCAGTAATAATCACCGTCATTGGCCCCGTTGGCTCAGAAATCAGGCTGGGGGTACCACCAAATAAGGCGGCAAAAAAGCCGACCAAAATGGCCCCCCATAACCCTGCAGATGCCCCAGCACCAGAGGCAATACCCAGTGCTAATGCCAAGGGTAGAGCAACGACTGCAGCTGTCAGACCGCCTAAAACATCGCCTCTAACATTATTGAACTTGATACGATTCGTGATTGGCATAGGTTGCTTTTGGATGAAAATAGGGCGAGTTTGACCTAAACCGAGTGGGACTGAAACTCGCAAAACAGCTGTGTGTCTGCAACATTCAGATGAAGTTTAGCTACTTCATCATCTCCCGTTTTGGCTAAGGTCACAATGCGCAAGTTGCTGCCGCTAGCTTTTTCTAGATGCTGGAAATGAATGGTTAATGAATGATTAACGAGTCAATGGCATGTCAATTAATTGTCTCGCTGGGTAGAACCATCAGCCTGGACGAGAGAATTAGGCATGCAATTTCTGTACTGAAGCGTTTGTGTGTTGAAACTATCGAAGACACGTTGGTTCTGCAACATTTGTTCCGCAAGAGAGACGCTTCATGACTGACTCTTCTCGGCTTTCATAAGTAGAGTTGTTTGAGTAGAGTCGACAACAACTTTCCTATGACGCTTTCTCAAAAAATAACAAATGTTGCTGAGGCAGCCGTTCATCTGTTTTTATCCAGGTGAGTCCCACAGCAGCCATTTCTTTTTTGGCTTGTTTTTCACTCATCTTGTGTAGGCGCTTGATCATAATTAACGGATTCTCTGCCCGATATTCTGCTAGCACTACACGACCGCCAGGCCTCAACCCGGCTACCACCCCTGTCATCACCTCCCGAGGAGATGCAAACTCATGGTATGCATCCACCATGAGTACCAAATCCACCTGCTCAGATGGCAAATGAGGATTATCTTCTTCTGCCTGAATTGTTTGCACATTAGTAAGGCCCTGTTCATCGCCAGCTGCTTCTAACCGCTGAATCATCTCTGGCTGTAGGTCTACTGCCAAGACCTGCCCATCAGGCACTTTTCGAGCCATGCGAAAGCTTATATAGCCGGTGCCTGCACCGATATCGGCCACTGTATCCGTTGGACTCAGACCCAGGGCATCCACGGCCATATCAGGTCGTTCCTCTGTTTCGCGGCTAGGACGCTCTAACCAATAGGCTCCCTGGTGACCCATTACCTGGGAGATTTCGCGGCCCATGTAGACTTTGCCGATGCCGTCACTGCTGGGCTGTTTGTAGCTGTAAATGCTGTTGACGGTGCTGATATCAGCCTGGGTGCAGCCCAGACAGAAGATTGCAATTAATAAAGGAATCAGACGACGTAGCGATACGAGCACCATAGCAATTGGTAAAAAATAATGTAGGGGCGTTCCATGGAACGCCCCTACATTGTGATGTAATGCCCGTATTAATGGGTATTTGGGTTTTTTAACGCTTCGCCTTCGCCCTTTTCGCTTCCAGGTTAAACAATACTTGCAGCGTTTCCATGGCTTGCTTGCGGGACTCAGCATCTTCCTGCGCCCGTAGTTGGGTCATGGGGTCATGCAGAATCTTGTTGACAATGCCACGGGATAGGGCCTCAACTACACTGCGGTGCTTGTCAGAGAAGTCTGCACCCAGACGAGATAGGGCTTTTTCTAGCTCTTGCTCGCGGATAGCTTCTACCTTAGTGCGTAGACTGCTGATGGTGGAGACAGTATCCAGGGAACCAAACCACTTGATGAATTGTGCTAACTCCTGCTCCAGAATACCTTCAGCTTCCTGGGCCATCTTGCGACGGCTTTCCTGGTTCTTGGCCACGACTTCCTTGAGGTCATCAACGGTGTAAGCCTTCACTGCATCGAGTTCCTCTACGTTCTTATGAACATTACGGGGAACAGAGATGTCAAAAAGGCTTAAAGGACGACCGGCCAAGCAAGGCTTAACGTTGTCATGATGCAGCACAGGCTCTTCTGAGGATGTGCAGGTAAAGACGACATCAGCTTTGGTGACAGCGGCTTCCATGATGTCCATGGTGCCGGTCTTGATGTTCACATGGCTGTATTCAGCGGCTAGATCATCGGCTCGCTTGATGCTGCGGTTAAGCAAGGTGATGTTTATAGCTCGCTTAGAGACTAGGTGTTTCACTAACAGGCGACCCATTTTGCCTGCGCCGATGATGGTGATATGGCAATTGGTAAAGTCAGGCACCTTCATCTGAGCAAGTTCAGCAGCAGCAGAACTGACAGAAACTGCCCCTGTACCAATGCTGGTCTCGGTACGTACGCGCTTACCAGTTTTAATGGCATCTTTAAACAGGCGGCTTAAAATGCGACCTACGCCCTTGTACTTCTGGCTTTCTGCTAGGGCGTGTTTCACCTGAGCTAAAATCTGGCCTTCACCCAGTACCAAGCTATCTAGACCGGAGGAGACGCGTAGCAGATGCATGATGGCATCTTGCTGAACCAAGATGAAGAGGTGGGGACGCAGGTCTTCGATGGATAAATCACCATATTCGGCTAGAAACTGAGTGACTTCGCGAATGCCGTTTTCAGTGTTGCTTAAGACTATGTGGAGTTCTAGACGATTACAGGTGCTGAGGATGGAAACTTCTTTGACGTGAGGATAGCTGGTGAGTCTTGCGATCGCACCTTCAACCTTAGGTGTGGGAATACTGAGCTTTTCCCGAACCTCGACTGGTGCAGTCTTATGGCTAAGGCCAATAACGGCAATATTCATTCTTCCTCCAAAAAAGATCCTTTATTAAATGCCCGACGTGCCGGACGATCGCAGTAAAAGTAAATGTCTTCAACAGTCATGAAATAAGCGCTTTAGCGATACCGTGCTAAATGCGCTACCTATTGAAACTAGAGAAAAACGGACCCCCAACTCAAGGTTTCTCAACAAAAGTCCATCATTTGGTGCTAACCGTTACCAAATGACACATAGACATAAGAACACCCTAGCCATTTGTCAACAGCTAGAGTGTTTTTAAAATATGTAAGGTGCGTGGTAACGCACCCTACCCATGGGTGACTTAAGGCCTAAAACTACTTCAGGGAAACGTAGCTGGGGTTTTCAGCCATGTGGATGGTGTCCACAAAGCGAGCAGTCTTGGACTGGTTGGAAATTACCAGGGTCTGAGTCCGAGCACCGCCCTTGAAGAAGCGAACGCCATTCATCAATAGACCAGGCGTAATACCACAGCCAGCAAATAGGACAGTCTCACCGCAGGCGAGCTCTTCAGCGCTGTAAATCTTATCGGGATCAGTGATACCCATTTCATTCAGTCGAGCCAGGTTAGCTTCCTTGCTCTCACCGATGAGGCCGGTCTTAACAATGGCAGGATCGTAGATTAGCTGACCCTGGAAGTGACCGCCCAAGCAGCGCATGGCAGCAGCGGAAATGACACCCTCAGGAGCTGCGCCAATACCCATCAGAGCATGGGTGTTAGTACCGGAGAAACCACAGGAGATAGCAGCAGAGACGTCACCGTCGCTAATGAGGCGAACGCGGGCACCCGCATCACGGATTTCCTTAATCAGGTCGTCGTGGCGTGAACGCTTCATCACCACAACGACAAGCTCGTCGATGGCGCGGTCCAGGCACTCAGACAAAATCTTCAGGTTCTCAGTGGCAGACTTGGTGATGTCTACCTTGCCCTTAGCAGCTGGGGGGGCAGCTAGCTTGTTCATGTAGAAGTCAGGTGCTGCAAACAGACCGCCCTTCTCAGAAATAGCCAATACAGCCATGGAACCGGGCTGACCATAGGCACAAAGGTTAGTACCTTCGCAAGGGTCAACGGCAATGTCGATTTCGATTAGCTCGTCAGGGTTGCAAACCTCGTCAGCATTGGGCTGGGTACAAACACCCACTTCCTCGCCGATGTAAAGCATGGGAGCATCATCACGCTCACCTTCACCAATCACGATCTTGCCGCGCATGTGAATCTTGTTCATGCGCTCACGCATGGCTTCTACAGCCACCTCGTCAGCGATATCCTTTTCACCCTTACCCATCCAGCGAGCAGATGCGATCGCAGCCTGCTCGACAACTTCAATAATTTCTAATCCGAGGGTACTTTCCACTGCGTATTTCCTCCAAACTGCCTGCTGTTATTAAGGCGGCACTGCTGATTGTCGGCGCATCTGTGGCGGGCACTGATAGCCCATCCTCCAGAATCGTTCCTAGAACCACCAGTGGCATTAAGACTATATGAGCGCCTTTAATAGCTTCAGAATATCAGACCGAGGGGGCACCTTTCTTACTGTCTAGGCCACTCCAAACGGTTGATTCAAGCTCCCTGCACGCAATGTGTGGCATACAAAAATGGTCTAAGCATCCCCTATTAAAGAGCCTAAAGCCTTAGCTCATCAGAGGTTGGGAATAAGCATTTGTACTTATGCCTTGCACCATGATTTTGGCTTCACGTCCGAATTCAGCTGTCAAAAAAATATTCATGTGACGTATTAAGTTGCCTTGATACCAGAAAAACAGCTGACGATGCTAGTCTATTGAAACTAGCGGCGAACGCAGGCAGCACTTATGGAATGGCACGTCACGGATGCAAGGAGCTTACGCATAATCGATCAGGAAATTGGTCAGCATACATTTGCTCCAGCCGAATATGAGATAGTGCGTCGAGTGATTTACGCTACAGCAGACTATGAATATAAGGATTTAATTCAATTTTCTGATCAGGCCCTCCCATCTGGAGCTGCTGCGTTGGCAGCGCGTACTACAGTCGTTGTCGATGGTCCCATGGCTCAGGCCGGCATTACCCCCAGGCTGCAAAGTACCTTTTCCAACCCGGTGTACTCCGCTATGGATGCCATTACGCGACCTCAAAAAGATCAGTCTCGGGCCGCTTGGGGCATTGAAACCCTGGCAAAGCGTTATCCAGAGGCAATTTTTGTGATTGGCCATTCTCAACCAGCCCTGGATAGTCTGGTGCAGCTGATTGAAACCGATGTGATTCGGCCTGCTTTGGTGATCGCCACACCTGCGGGGTTTTTGGAAGCAGAGGTGACTAAATCTCGGTTAAAAGACAGCTTGATGCCAAGCATCTGTATTAGTGGCCGTAAGGGCAGCACCGTCGTCGCTGTGGCCATTGTGAATGGGCTGATTGATTTGGCTTGGAAGGCCTATGGTGGCAAGCAACGGGGATAATTGGTGTTGAGGAACGGGCAATGCTGGACGGTGGGCCCTGCCCGCCCTACCTGACCTACTTGACCAAAACCTCCATTCGTTCGGCGATCAAGGCATAAAACGGATCGCTACTGGCCATGCCCATCATTTGCAGAATGGGATTGATGGGGGGACCCTGGTTGGCAATGACTTCAGGTTGACTAAAGCCTTTGACTGACGCGAAGTAGCTTTTGACGAGGGCAATGTGGCGAGCATCGCTGCTGTCGCGCCAGGCTGAGATCGCTTTTTGGTAAAACATCCGATTAGAAAAGCTGACAATGGCGATGCCACCGGGCTTGAGGACGCGATAGATTTCAGCGAAAACAGTTTCAGGCTGTTGCAGATACTGCACGGATACGGTGTTGAGTACGGCGTCAAAGGTGCAATCCTTAAAAGGCAGCGTCTGATTGTCGTTTAAATCCTGGACAAAGTAATGATCGAGTCTGGGATTTTTGGCCAGTTCCTCGGCATTCATACCGTGGCCTTCTACCTGCGCAAATTGCATATCCGATGGCAGATGTGATACCCAACTGCTCATCATGTCTAGAATGCAGCTGTTCGGGGTGAGTCGTTCCTGATATAACTCAGTCAGCTGCTCAATAAACCGTTCGTCCACATGGGTTACAAAACGGGGGTGTTCGTAGAACAAAGTATCGTTAGATTCGTCAAGTTTCTGACGCTGACTAGCGGCAAGCATAAATGTGAAGTCGTATTCGAACAGCAGGCCAAACTACATCCAGTTCTAAACGTTGCTTTGGTGGCAATGATCATAGGGTTCTGGATGTGGTTACATTTATTTTCTAACCTACTTCCGGGTTTCTATGGATTCTTTACCGCTACTGCTGTTGATCTTTGTGCTTGGCCTGGCCACGTTGGTTAAAGCCTCTGATTTTTTTACTGATGCTGCTGAAAAACTAGGTCTTGCCATGGGGTTACCCCCCTTTATTGTGGGCGTAACCATTGTCTCCATGGGGACGTCGCTACCGGAATTATTGTCCTCATTGTTTGGCATCTTTCAAGGGGCAGCGGAAGTCGTGGCGAGTAACGTCATTGGTTCTAACATTGCCAATATTTGCTTGGTGGTTGGTACGGCGGCCATCATGAGTACTAAGATCTTGCGGGTCATGTATAACCTGATCAGCGTCGATCTGCCGTTGTTTGTGGGGTCAGCATTTCTGTTCTCCTTGATGGCCTCATCAGATCAGACGTTTACCCGTGGAGAAGCGCTGATTCTTGTCATTGGCTACATTGTCTATCTGTTTTACATTCTCAAGAGTAGTGATGAAGCCACTGATGATTCTAACCAGGAGGCTGTGGATCCATCTGCCCCGGCCTTTACGACAGCTCAGTTAATGAGGGAGGTGCTGATCCTGGTGCTCAGCGGAATTTTTATATTTCTAGGGGCCAACTATACGATTGACTCGTTGATTCAAATCTCTGATCGTCTCAATATTGGCAGAGATATTATTGCCATTAGTGCTGTTGCCCTGGGAACATCATTGCCTGAGCTGATGGTAACCATTAATGCCGCCCTTAAGGGTAAGGCAGAGTTAGCGGTGGGTAATGTGATTGGGTCCAACATTTTCAACATTTTTGTAGTCGTGGGTATTCCTGGGTTAATTCGGCCACTGCCGGTATCAGATGCGATTCTTACCCATAGTGTGCCAACGTTATTGGCGGCCTCATTGTTGATGTTTTTTATTGTTCAAGACAACAAGATCACCATTTGGGAAGGGTGGTTATTTATCATGTTGTACATCTGGTTTATGGGCACCACATTCCAGGTGATCTAGGCCAGGTGATCTAGGCCAGGTGATCTAGGCGGTCTCGATAGAGACTGGCGGTTTGGGAGGCCTGGTCGAAGATCTTGTCTAAGATAAAGTAAGACCGCTTCGATCTAACTGCTTCGATCTATCTAATGCACTATGGCGACTCTGCAAGACCGGCCTCTGCAAGGGGCTACCCCACGACAATCTGCGAGAGCCTCTTGGACATGGGGACTGATTGCGATCGCACTTTTCCTCAGCGTTGATATCCTCACCTACTTTGCGGCAGAAGGTCTGTGGTTTCGCTCAGTTAACTATCTGGATGTTTTTTGGCTGAGGCTACGCACCCAGGTGGTGTTGGGCACAATGACGTTTTTAGGCAGCTTGTTATTTGCCGGTCTAAATCTCTGGCGAGCCCGGCAGCTGAGTTTTGATGACTATTGCATTGTTCCCAGTGCTGAAAATCGACGCAGAGGCATTGGTTTAGGGCGGCTACTGCCCCTGGCCATGGGGTTGGCACTGCTGCTTTCAGTTTCTTTGCTGTATCACGGACAGCTAGCCCTGACCCGCTGGCATTCCATTGCGGCTGACCCCCTGCCCACTTTGCCCCTGTGGCTGAATGTGGATACTGGCTGGCGGATTATACAGCAGCTTATGGCTCAACCCTGGCAGTTGGGGCCGCTGATGGTCATTATGTTGGGGGTGATGATTTATCCAGGGGTGGGCAGTGCGATCGCAACTTTGCTCCTCAGCCTTAGCTTTAGTTTGGTCCTGTCCTCTAAGTGGTCACGGGTACTGCCAGCCCTCAATCCCACCAGCTTTGAACAATCTGATCCCCTGTTCAATAACGACATTAGCTTTTACATTTTTCGCCTGCCTGTGCTAGAGCTGGCAGAATTCTGGCTGTCTGGCCTGTTTTTATTTACGTTAGTGGCGGTTGCCCTGATTTACTTGTTAGCAGGCAAACGTCTCAGTCAGGGACGATTTCTAGGTTTCTCTGCCCCACAACAGCGGCACCTGTATATCTTGACAGGTCTACTGCTGTTAACCACCAGCATTAACCATTGGCTGAATCGGTATGAGCTGCTTTACTCTCGCCAGGGGGTGACCTACGGCGCTAGCTACACCGATGTCATGGTGGATTTGCCAGTACAGACAGCCCTGAGCATCATTACCCTGAGTTTGGTGGTCATAGCATTTAGTAGATATCTCTTTGGGTTTGCCAAACATCGATCCAGGTTGAGAGTCCCCTCCTTTGCAATTCTGATTGCGACGTATTTAACGGTCGCTCTACTGGGTGAAACCCTTGCTCCCTGGTTAGTGCAACGCTTGGTGGTGCAGCCCAATGAATTTCAGCGAGAGCGTCCCTACATTGAGCGCTCCATTGCGTTTACCCGTGATGCGTTTAACCTTACCGATATTCAAGAAGAGAGTTTTAATCCTCAAAATAATCTCACAGTCGAAAAGCTAAACAATAACGATCTGACGGTGCGCAATATCCGAGTTTGGGATACGCGCCCCCTGCTTGAAAGTAACCGGCAGTTGCAACAGATTCGCCTGTACTATGAATTTTTCGATGCTGATGTAGATCGCTATACCCTGACCAAGAGTGACGGCACCACCGAACGTCGTCAGGTGCTGATCTCTGCCCGTGAACTCAATTATGAGCAATTAGAAGATACGGCTCAAACTTGGGTGAACAGACACCTCAGCTATACCCATGGCTATGGCTTCACCATGAGCCCGGTGAATACGGCAGCCATTGGCGGTCTGCCAGATTACTTTATTAAAGACATTGCCCATGTGCCCAGTAATGAAGATGTTGCCCGCAGCATCCCCATTGGGCAGCCACGAATTTACTTTGGCGAATTAACTAACAACTATGTCATGACTGGTACTCGGGTCCCCGAACTGGACTACCCAGGAGAAAATGACAATGTTTATACCACCTATGCTGGTACCGGTGGCATCTCGCTGGGGGCTTGGTGGCAGCGATTGCTGTATTCTAAGCATCTCAGCGACTGGCAAATGTTGTTTACCAACGATTTTACCGCCGATACAAAACTGTTGTTTCGGCGCAATATTCAAGAGCGTGTCAAAGAAATTGCACCGTTTCTGCAATTTGATGGCGATCCCTACCTGGTGGTGGCCGATGCCAATGCCCAGGCCGCCTCTGATACCTCTAATCCGATCGATCCCGAGGGTAGCTATCTCTATTGGATCATCGATGCCTATACCACGAGCGATCGCTATCCCTATTCAGACCCCGGTGGCCAACCGTTTAACTATATTCGAAACT
Organism: Leptothoe sp. LEGE 181152; assembly: GCF_032906605.1. Classification (NCBI taxonomy): domain Bacteria; kingdom Bacillati; phylum Cyanobacteriota; class Cyanophyceae; order Nodosilineales; family Cymatolegaceae; genus Leptothoe; species Leptothoe sp. LEGE 181152. The sequence continues at coordinate 265,346 of NZ_JASATU010000032.1, read as the reverse complement.
CTATCAAGGTGGTGGTGGATGCCTTTAATGGCTCAGTCTCGTTTTACGTTGCTGATGCCACTGACCCCATTATTCAAACCTGGGCTGAATTGTTTCCCAAAATGCTTCAGCCTTTAGAATCAATGCCTCCGGCGTTGGTCGCCCACATTCGCTATCCCGAAGACTATTCCCTGGTGCAGTCAAATCAGCTGTTGGTTTATCACATGACCAACCCACGTATTTTTTATAACCGCGAAGATACCTGGCGAGCTCCCAATGAAATCTATGCCAATGAATCCCAGGTGGTAGAACCCTACTATTTGATTATGAAACTGCCCAAGGAAGCGGCAGAGGAATTTGTTCTGCTCCGGCCATTTACCCCATCGCAGCGGAACAACCTGATCGCGTGGCTCGCATCGCGTTCCGACGGCAATCAGTATGGTCGGATGTTGCTCTACCGCTTTCCTAAGCAGGAACTGGTGTACGGCCCTGAGCAAATCGAAGCCCGGATCAATCAAGATCCAGAAATCTCTCAGCGGATCTCCCTATGGAATACCCAAGGCTCACGGGCTAATCAAGGCAATTTGCTGGTCATTCCTATCGAAGAATCATTGCTGTATGTAGAGCCGTTATATCTAGAGGCTGAACAAAACCGGTTACCAATTTTGGCCCGTGTGATTGTGGCGTATCAAAATCGTATTGCCATGGCAGAAACCCTGGAGCAATCTTTGCAGGCAATCTTTAATCCTCAGCGTTCAGGGGGCTCGACGATTTTACGAGACTTGAATGCCGAGCTTTTGAACTAGTACCCCGATGGCAGAAATTTAGCAGCCTATGGCATCCCCCCCATCCACTCATCCACTCATCCCCCCATCCACTCATCGACCCATCGACCCATCCGCATTTGATAATGGACAAACGTACGCCATAGAGCCCCCGTGAGCTATCAAGTTTCGACCGCGTCAACAATTCAAGTAACCTTTGATAAAATCAATCCAATCAATAGAGGTTGCCTATCGTTTTTGGAGAAATTTGCCTTAACCATTCAGGCTCCTATAAGGAAAGTGCGATATATACAGTTTTGGAGGTTGTCAATCATAGAATGGTAAAGGTGAAAACTATCAATTGTGATTTTGCCGGATGTTGCTCGACCCTCATGTAAGCGTGCTTAAGGCTCCTTTATTTTTGATATGCATTCTCGACAGAGCCTCATCGAAATCTTTTCAACCTTTATTGAATTTCGGTCAGATCGCTTTAATCGTTGGGTAGTAGATCCTAGATTGCGGAGAAATTTTGAGCAGCACCAAGATCAGTTGGCCAATACGGAGCCTTCAGAAGATTTTTGGTCACTTTATTGGCATTCACGTTGGAAAAAGCAGCCAGACGATATTGCGCTTGGGCATCTAGCGGCCTATTTGCAGGAAGCCTGGTACTGGTCTGCTCAGCGGTCAATGCGCATGCTCAGCCGCACCTCGTATCGATTGTCAGACTGTTTTCAGCTGGCCAATATAGATCTAGCGAAAGTTTTAGCAGGGTATGATCCCCGACGCGGTGCCAGCTTAAAGGGGTATGCCAGAATTGTTTATGCTTCTTTGATTAGGGATACGCTACGCCAGCGTCAAGAAGCGGATATTTGTACCGTGTGGACGCTTTTGCGGCGGGTGAGTAAACAGCGCATGGTAGAGGCATTGCGCCATGCTGGATTATCACCTACGGCGATTGCCCAGTATCGGTTGGCCTGGGTTTGCTATAAAACCCTCTATGGTGCTGCCAAAGCCCATAATCGTAAATTGCGAGCACCGGATCGGGAGCAGTGGATTGCGATCGCAAACCTTTACAACGCCGAACGGCTCATGCAGCTATCTGAACCTGGAGCTGTCCTGACACCAGCAGACCTGGAGCAACGGTTGGCCCAATGTGCTGCCTGGGTGCGGGAATACATGTACCCGACCGTCCAATCATTAAATGTCCCCAGCCCTAACCGAGAGGTGGGTGAACTCCAGGATGAGCTTTCTGACTCACTGCAATCATCACTTATTAACGCCATTATTGAGCTAGAAGATGGTCAGCAGCGCCAGATGCAGCAGGCTCACATCAACACAGTCCTGATCGCCGCTATCGGTAAATTGACCCCAGATAACCAGGCGATGCTGCATCTGTACTATGGTGACGGCTTGACCCAAGTACAAATTGCCCAGCAGCTAGATATTAAACAATACACAGTGTCCAGGCGTTTGACCCGCACCCGCGAAAACTTACTGCGGGCCTTGATAGCCTGGGCCAAAACCATGCATATTTCGCCTTCGCCAGACCTAATCACCAACATGAGTGTTGCCCTGGAAGAATGGCTGACGGTTCACCACCGCAATCAGTCTTAGATTACTAGATTAATAACCAACCGTTGCCAGCGATGGAGTTGCGCGCATGAGCCTCACATTTGCCCAGCCTACTGAATGGTGGCTAGAAATCCCACCCAATATCCAAACCCAATGTTGGCAAGCCAGGGAGACCTTAGTCACGCCTGGTCGTCGTGAGGAATTCTATCTAAATCAGCTTTGTCTGCGGGTGTTTTTACCCTGGTTTCAGCAAGAATATGCCCGAGAGACATCCATCTGGCCCAATGTAGATAGCTTGCCGAATATTTGGGAAATGGTGGGCGGTAGCTGTCTGACCATGGGGGCTAAACGGCTGGTGCTACTCCCTTCAGAGACATTGGATACAGGCGGATTAGACATTCCTCAAGAATGGGTAGATATTCCAGATTGGGCCGCCGATTATTATCTAGCAGTCCAAATTGATTTAGAAAACCACTGGCTCAGGGTGTGGGGCTATACAACCCACCAGCACATTAAAAAAGTGGCTGATTACGATGGGTGCGATCGCACCTATTGTGTGTCAAGCCAGGACCTAAAACGCGATCTCAATGCCTTCTGGAACATCTGTCAATTTTGTCCAGATGCTGACACTCGGGCGGTGATACCGCCGTTACAGCCCTTATCTCCCGCTCAGGTAACTCAAGCCATGCAACAGTTAAGCCAACCCAATACAGTATTTCCTAGACTCATGCTCCCGTTTACCCACTGGGCGTCGCTAATCCAGGGTGAAGACTGGCGTCAGCAGCTATATCAGCGACGCATGGAAAACCAGCAAGCAAAGTTGGTTAAGGCCACGACAAACCTGAGCCAGTGGTTGCACAACCTATTTGGTGAAGACTGGCAACCCCTTGACTCATTTTGGGGCTTGCAGCATCCTGCCTTTGCATACAACATGCGACGGGCCAGAGAGTCTAAAGGATTTTGTGCACCAAGAATTAAATTCGTTACATTAAATGCTGAAGTAGAACCCCAGACGGTAGCATTACTGATGGTGTTAAATTCAGAGTCCGATGGGCGTATGGGTGTGCGGGTACAGGTACATCCAGCCGTTGAGAATAATCATGTGCCGACTGATCTCATTCTCTCTATTTATTCCAAAGATGATGAGATATTGCAGTCTGTTCAAGCCCGTACTCAAGAAGACTACATGCAGTTACCGTATTTCAGGTGTCAGCCGGGTACTCAGTTCCGTCTTCAAATTGACCTTAGTGATGACACCTTTAGCGAAACCTTTTCGGCTTAATAGATTCTCTGAGATGCTTCTATGAATCCACTGGTTGTCTTAAATTTAGGTCCAGGGAATTGTCAAACAGGCTTTAACAGCGTTAATGCCCAGCTCTTATTTCCAGATAGTGAGCTGCCTGTACAATACCGTGGTCGTGGTAGTCTGCCTGCGGCTAAAAATCTCCCTGAGCTCTACGAGCAATGGCGTCGTCTGTACGAAGCCTTGAATAACCGCTTTCGCTCGCGGCTATCGGCAAAAGATCTGATTGAATTTGAACCAGAACCCATTACTAATGTTTCCAGGGTCGACTTGCTAGAGTTGAGTGAGCGTTTAGAGGGGGAAATCAATCAGTGGCTAAATTCTCCTGGCTTTCGTAAGATCGATCAGCAATTACGGGTGAAACTTGATCCTAAAGAGAATGTTAGGGTCATTATCGAAACGGACGATCCTCTACTTCAGAAATTACCCTGGCATCTCTGGCGATTTTTTAAGGATTACACCAAAGCAGAGGTGGCTCTGAGTTCTCCAGAGTATGAGGTTGCCAGCCAGACCACCACGGCCATCAGTCGTCGGATGAGAGTTTTGGTGGTTTTAGGGCATAGTGAGGGGATCGACACTCAAGTCGATCGCCTGATGCTTGAAGATGTTGATGCTGACACTATTTTTTTATCGAACCCTAACCGAGCTGAATTAGACCGACAGTTATGGGATGACAAGGGCTGGGATATTTTCTTTTTTGCTGGCCACAGCACGAGCCATGCCGTTGATGGGAAGGGCAAATTTAAGGAGCAGCTGTTTCTAAATTCGGATGAAAAGCTCTCTATTGATGAATTGCGGAATGCTCTGAGTGCATCTATTAGCCGTGGTCTCAAACTAGCTATTTTCAACTCCTGTGATGGTTTAGGTTTAGCGCGGGCGTTAGCTGATCTAAATATTCCTCAGCTGATTGTGATGCGAGAGCCGGTGGTTGATCCGGTGGCCCATGCGTTTTTAGAGAACTTTTTACAGACCTTTTCCCATGGAGAGGCGTTCTACACTGCCGCTAGATATGCCCGAGAGAAACTACAGGGGTTAGAGGGAAAATATCCCGGTGCTAGCTGGTTACCTGTGATTTTTCAGAACCCAACGGAAGCGCCGATTGTTTGGACTAAAGGAGCAGAGCCACCTCAATCACAGTCGTTATTGATCGAGCCACGGGAGCCCCAGCCCCAGCCAGTTAAGTCTAAGACATTATCGGATATTAACTGGCGTCATCTGTTGGTCACCAGCTTAGCTGTTACCCTACCGCTTGTCGGTGTCAGGGCCTTAGGGCTTTTGCAGCCGTTAGAGCTATCTGCCTATGACCATTTAATCCGGTCTCGGCCCGTGAGCTGGGAGCAGCCTGCTGTTGATCAGCGTCTGCTGGTGATAGAAATTGATCAAGATGATACCGATAAATATGGCTATCCCATTCGAGATGGCGTGTTAGCTGCGGCATTGGACCAACTACGGCAACGCCAGCCTCGGGCCGTGGGCATTGATATGCATCGCTATCAGGTGAATGAACCTGGTCGCGAGGAGCTGCTTGAGCAGTTTGAAAAATCGCCTGATCTGATCACAGTGTGTTCTTTTGATCAGAGTGATCGAGAGATTTTGGGGCATCCTCCTGAATTCTCTCGTTATCAAGCTGAACATCAAGTGGGTTTTAGTGATCTCGAAATTGATGATGACTATCAGCGTAACCGTCCGGTTGTACGTCGTCATTTATTGTCTTACGACCCCCACTTAGGCCCTATTTCTTCGGCTTGTTCCACACCCTATAGTTTGAGTCTTAATCTGGCTCTACGTTTTTTAAGAAAAGAGGGGGTGCAACCTCTGAATGCGAATACACAGCAGAATTGGCACTTAGGCCCTGTTGTGTTTAATCGGTTGGCTGTACGGACGGGTGGTTATCAGCAGTTAGATGGTCAAAGTAGTCAAATTTTGTTGAACTACCGATTTAAGCCTAAGCCTGCGCACCGCATTAGTTTTACGGACCTGCTGGAAGGACGATTTAATGATAATTTAATTCGCGATCGCATTGTGCTCATGGGGGTGACCGATCCCATTGCTAATGATATTCGTGAAACACCTTTTGGCACATTGCCAGGGGTCTGGGTTCATGCCCACGGGGTAAGTCAGCTGCTCGCGGCTGTTTTAGATGAGCGCCCCTTAATTTGGGTATTGCCCCAAGTCGGCCAGTGGCAGTGGGGGGACATGCTCTGGATTTGGGGATGGGCCGTTGTGGGCGGTGTGTTGGTGTGGTGTATTCGCCGCCCAGTGATGGTGTTACTGGTTGTGGGCGGGGCCAGTGTGGGCCTGCGTCAGGTTTGTCTCTTGCTTTTAGTGCAGGGGGGATGGGTACCCCTGGTACCCGCATTATTTGCATTAGGTGGAACTGCTGGAGTTTTGTTAGCGTATAAGCATGGTTATCTGCGCGTTATTACTGGTGCAGTGTCAAAGTTAACAATACGGGTTGGGTCCTGATAAAGAGTGCTGCGTCAGCCTTAGCGAAGCAATGCCTTTTAGGCTATTGCCTCCAGGGCGATGGGGTGAAGTGTGGCTCTTCATCCCTTTAGATTCTTTACCAGCTTTGCCTGAAATTTTCAGCTTGACAGACCATTAAACTACGGACTACTAAATCACTGTCGAATCGTTGGACCTGAAAACGTTCTAGATATAGAGGAGTTGATAAATGCGATCGCAAAACCGTTTAGCCCTCGTCAGTTTTGCATGGGTAGCACTTTTGAGCCCCCTGGGTTTCATGCCCATTGCTTCAGCTATTCCCAATCCGATTGACAATGGTCGTGGTCGGAAAGCTGAGCTACCCGATGCCCCATCAACACCACCACCATCGGGTAATCGCCAACCCGGCGGTAGCCTCAGCGGTGGTCCGGCGGTGTGTCCTCAAAAACCCCAGGAATTAACGGCGATTACCCCGGCCAATGTCCATGGCAAAACCCTGGCGGGATATCCCACAACCTTTTGGTTTTACATGCCCTATACCGTGGATGAGGTGGAGAGTGGAGAGTTTTCCATCTTGACTGAATCTGAAGATGATCGGGTGTATGAAACCTCATTTGAACTGCCTACCCAGCCAGGGTTTGTCAGTATCACGTTGCCAGCTGATATCGCCAATAGCCTGGAAGAAGGTCAGTATTATCACTGGTATTTGAATGTATCCTGTATTGCCAGTGACGAGGCTGTAAGCGACCTAAATATTGATGGCTGGGTACAGCCGGTGGCGGCGGCATCACCCGTGCAGGGCAATGCCCCATCGTCTGATATCTGGTACGACAGGGTTGACCAGGTTGCATCACAGCTGCAAACAGCGTCTCCCAATGATGGGGATATTAGACGTACCTGGGCTGACTTGCTAGAGTCCGTTGACTTGGGCGAGTTTACTCAATACCCGGTGGTCGGTCCAGTAACGTTGACAGATGGTTAGTTGACAGATGGTTAATTGCAAGGGGATTGAATAAATTGCTTTGAAACTGCCTAACCCTTGTGGGGGTGTTGCCTTGTGCACACCTTGCCCTAGGCAGTTGTGAGATCCTTTGATTTTGTTAACGCCAATTGCCCACCAATACATAGGTGGCCCAAAGGTGGGGGGCACGATACCCCTGTGCAATCAGGGCCAGCTGAGCATTTTGTAATGCTTTTGCTCGGCTAGTGCCTGGCTGTTTTAGTTCCTCATAGAACCGGATCATCAAGGCTGTGTTGGGGATGTCCTGCGCTTCCCATAGGGTGGAAACGGTGCTGCGTGCCCCTGCCTGTACGGCAATGCCAGCCAGGCCCAGTATGGCTCGATTATCGCCGGTGGCGGTGGAGCAGGCGCTCAATACCAGCAATTCGATGGGGGTTTCGCCCTGCACACTGGCCGATTGGATCAGATCCCCAAGTTCTTGGCCACGGATTAGTTTTTGGTGGGCCACGATAAAGGTTTCTTCTGGATCGGAGCTAAAGACACCATGGGTTTTGATGTGAATGCCTGAGAAACTGCCCGTACTCAGCTGTTGCTGTAGTGCTTCTCTCTGAAAGTTTTCATTGGTTAGGGGTGGCTGCGGGCCAAACAGCTCACTGATTTTGTCTAACTCAGCATCGAGCTTTTCAATGGCAGGAAACTGTCGGTTTTCGATTTCCTGGGGGGTGCCCACACCTCCTGTAAACACCCTGAGTTCTTTGGTAAGGGGTCTGGGGGTGAACAGTTCCAGCTCAGGGGCGATTGCGATCGCATACTTCTCCACCAGATATTGCTCCCCATCATTTAAAACCGCCATGGGAATATTCCGCAAAGCACCATCCAACACAAAGACCAGGGTTTGTATTTCATAGTCCTGCAGCGCTGCCTCAATCGTTTCTGAAAACAGCCATTTATAGATCTCTTTAGCAGCCTTTCTCACTTCAGGTGTGCGGTTGGGGGCATTACTGAGATCCCGCCGCAGCTGTTCTAACTTGGTTTCAGCCGTTTCCTGGGGGATCTCAAAATCAGCAAAAATCTTCTGCCCCTGCAGCTGTAGAATCACCGCAATCCGATCTGGCAAAATAATCGGATACAGAATCGCAGCATCGGTATCCGCCTCAAACTGACTGATGGTGGTGGTGCTGGCTAAGTCACAGCGCAGAAAGTTTTCGAGCTCACTCAGCTGTAGGCTATCAATCTGTTGGATGGCAAGGTTCAACGTTTGATCGCTGAAGCTGGCCTGCTCGCCATGGCTCAGCAATAACTCCACAAACTCACGATAAACAGGCTCAACATTATCCCGAAACGAAAATTGCACCTCGGCATCGATAAAGAGCAGATTTTTACGGACCTGTTCTAAGGTTTTGACGGCAGCATCATAGGCCTTAACAGCTTCATCCTGTTTGCCTTGTTTCCTTAACAAACGCCCCTGTTGCCATTCCCAACGATAGCGACCATCTAGAAATTGCGTCTCATTGGTGAGCCACAGGGCTTTTTGAGTCAGCGCTTGAGCTTGAGGCCATTGCTGGAGCATTTCGTACAGCTCACCCCGCTGGCCAATGCCATAGGATTCTGCAATGGTGTCATCCAGGGCCTGGGCCTGTTGGATGGCAGTGACCAAAATTGCGTCAATCTCTTGCCAGCTGGGAGTGCCTGCTTGACTGATCTGAATGTTTTTGGGCTGTGCCTCCTTGGGCTGTGCCTCGCTGACCTGCATCAGGGTAGCTAAACTCTTGGCGAAATTGAGTTGGGCATAAATAGCAGTGCGGCTGGGCGGTAGCTGGGGAATGGAGGATAGCAGATCTGGCCATAGGGCTTGGGCAGCGGACCATTCTTCAAGATCTATTAAAAAACTGAGCCGGTTAAGATTGGCCTGCACCTGATTGAGGGACGCTGCTCCAGTGCTGGCGACCTCTTCATAGGCGGCAAGCGCCGCCGTTTGATGTACTAGCGCCTCATCTTTTTTGCCAATGGCACTGGCACTATCACTGAGGGCGCGTTCAGTATTGCCTAGATCCAGTAACACTGAGGACTGAATCTGGGGTCGGTTAGCTGTCTTGGCGATGGCCAGGCTCTGTTGCAGGTTTTCCTGGGATGCCGTTAGTTCGCCAAACTGTCGTTGGGCATTGCCTAAATGCCAGAATCCTGTGGCCGTTAATACTGGGTCCAGCGCTCCATTTTGCAAAATTTGAGAGATTTCCTCATTCAAAATGGTTTTAGATTGCACGTGCAAGCCTAAGGTTTGCAATGCTTTTGCCTGGTTGATCAGGCTCAGTAAAACACCTCTCTTATGGTCTGCTTGTCGATAAGCCGTTGTTGCCTCACGCCAGCTTAGTAGGGCGGCTTCCATATTGCCCTGGCCCCAATACAGGCGGCCCTGGGTGTTTAGGGCTTTGGCCAGGGTTTCTGAATAGGCGGCTGAGTCGATGGGGGTTTCTAGTAGGCTGAGACTTTGGGCAATTGTTTCGGTGGCTTGGGGCCATTGCCCCAGGTGTTGGTGGGCCAGGGAGAGATTGCTAAGCAGTAGGGCCTGGGTGAGACTATCGGATGGGGGTTGGTCGTTTTGTAAGGCCTGGGTCCAGCTGGTGATGGCGGCGGCGAATTGCTCTGATTCATACTGCCGGATGCCTGTATGTAGGAGGGAGCTGGCTGAGGAGGTTTGGATTGTTTGTTGCTTTGTGTTGTCCTTGAGGAGGCTACCGTGTATACACAGCTCGGCAGGGAGTTCAACATTCTGCATGACCCCCCTTAATCCCCCCTTGGTAAGGGGGGAAACTCCGGTCCTCCCCCTTACCAAGGGGGAGTTAGAGGGGGTTAGACAACCGCAAACGCTAGTATCCAATCCTTGTGTATGCACCGTAGCCTTAGTAAGGGGAGAAACTCCGGTCCTCCCCCTTACTAAGGGGGAGTTAGAGGGGGTAGTGCAACTGTGAGTGCTAGTTTTCAGGACTTGTGTGTACTCCGTAGTTTCTAAAGGGAAACTAGAGTTTTGCTGGATTGCTGAATAATCTGTAGACCTCCCTGAATTAGCTGCCATTACCCGATGGCTAACCTTTGGGAAACTAAATGTGATTAGAAAACTGAGGACGGTTAGCAGTACAAAACGTAAGTAGCGGTATCCTGGGGTTTGCCGGAACGGATAGTTCATCTTAAAACGCTCCGTTTAAGGTTACCTGGCAGGAACTATGGGTGTCTGGGGTGGTCACGAGCAGGACAATGTTGCCTTGTTCGTCTCTGTTCCAGCCTTGGGCTTCGATCAGTGTGTCGGTAGTGTCAGTTTGTTGTGTACTGACGGGCTGAGGGATGGTTTGGCCTGCTGGGTAAATGTCTTCTTGAATGCCGTCGCTACTGAGGGGCTCGTACGGGTTTGAGGGCAGTCCGCCCTGGCCTGTGGCGATAAATTGTCCGTTGCTGCCTGTTTGACATCCCTGGCTAATTTCTGGAGTGGCTAGACCGCTGGGTAATGGATCAATGCCTTCGTCTGGATCCACTTGCAGTGTGTCAATGATGACTTCGCCATCAATACCGGCTTCTGAGCTGGCATCAATGTCATTGGTCCTATTGCCAAATGTGGCTTTGTTTTCTTCGATGCCGAAAAGGGTGTTGGCTTGAATGGCAATGCGGCCACCGTTTCCTTGTCTGGCAATGGCTTGAATGTCGTTACCATTGGGGCCATCTGGGGATAGGGCGATGATAAAGGGGGTGGTGATATTGACGTTGCCACCGTTGGCATCATTAAATGCTTCGGCAGAGATGAGACTGTCGCCTCGCAAAATTAAGGCATCTTCTATTTCTAGGTTAATATTGCCGTCTTCCCCTGCTTGTACGGAAGCGAGGAGTTTACCGTCATTGAGTACGACGGTTTCTGCAATCACATCCAGCATGCCGCTGTTGCCGGTGCCTTCGCCGCTGACTTCTACTTCTGCTCCATTTTGTACTCTAAATTGACCGTTGGTTTGAATGTCGATGTCGCCTGCTGGGCCTGCCCCTGTGGATCGGGTGGATAGGCTGCCGTTACCGGTGAGGGTAATGCCTTCTGGGACTAGCGCTACGACTCTGCCGCCGTCGCCACTACCGCTAGTTGCGGCTGAAATGTTGGCATTGTCTTGGAAGTTGACTGTCACCGCGTTGTTGTTATGGTTGGGACCCAGGGTAATCAGGCCAGCATTGGCAGGGCCTTGAGTTTCTGCCAGGATGCCGGTAGTTTCACCGGAAAGGTTGATTTGGTCGATATTTAGGGTGATGCTACCTCCCTGGGTGGAGGAGTCGGCGGTGGCGGTAGCGGTGGCGGTAATGCGGGCTCCTGAGTTGGCGGTCAGTTGGTCGGTATTGAGGGTAATGTTGCCGCCCCTACCTAGGGTGTTTGTTTCTGTTGTAATAAAACCGTTTGAGAGGGTGATTTGATTGGCACCATTGATGACAATATTTCCTGCATCGCCTTCTGTAATCATGCCTTCATCAGTAAAGTTACCGACAGCCGAAATGCTGGCAAGATCTCGAATATTTAACTCTGGTGTATTGATAATGATATTACTCGCATTTCGTTGGCCTTTAGTTGCACTGGTGATGCTACTACCATCGTTAGTGAGAGAAACAAATTCCCGCGCATCTATATTAATTAAACCAGCCGCTTCTGTATCAATGGCTGGACCAAATGTTTGTGTTGATATACTAGAGCCATTGACCAGAGATAGTGTTCCAGTTTGAATTTCAATTTTACCGGCACTGCCAGCAGAAGCAGTCGTTGTTCCATTAGCTTCGGCAATGATTCTACCGCTATTGCTGAGTACAATACTATTAGCGGTTAAAGAAATCTCTCCGGCATTTCCTGCTCCATTTGTTCTGACGCTGAAAGTAGCACCATTCTCCAAGGAGAGTGTGTCAGTTAAAACGATCAGGCTACCCCCGTTCCCAGAATCTATAGTATTGACACCAATACCTGAATCATCAAAAGTTATAGACTCGTTTGCATAAAGCAAAATGTTCCCAGCATTATCTGGGCCAAATGTGGTGCTATCAATGGAACTCTTGGTGAATGCGATAGAATTGGCTCTGATAACAAGGCTACCAGCAGAACGATCAACGCTATCGGAGGAGAGATCTAAGCGGGCGTTTTCTAAGATAACATTAGCTAAGGGAACATTATTTGGATAGCTGAGACTGATACTGCCACCATCAATGTCTAAACCGACTGTAGCGGCACCATCAACACCACCTAATTCCACTCTACTACCGCGAGCTGTGATAGACCCTGTACGGAAACTAGTGGGAGCTCTTTCAATAATTACATCACCCCCCACCAACAGTAAGCTGTTACCCTCCTGCACACTTAACCCAAAAGCAAAAGAAGTTAGGTTGAAGGCACCAGATTGATTAATGATGGGCTGAGGCGCAGATTGGCTAAATAACAACGCAGAAGGATCAACGGTTAGTCTAACCAAGTCAGAGGTTGTATCAGTAGTACTAAAGCTACCTTGATCGCCAAACTGGATTGCATCGGCTGTCGTGGCAACAAATGAGCCACCCAGTTCTAAACTTCCCCTGGGACCAAAAATAATGCCCTGGGGGTTTATCAAAAACAGATTGGTGTCACTGGTAACATCGGTGCGGATGGTCCCCTCAATCATGGATAAGGGGCCATTCACTACCCGAGCGAGAATATTGACAAGGGCGGGATCATGATCAAACGTAACTATGCTTCCCTCAGGTACTGAAAACTCACTAAAGCTATGGAATAAATTGGTACCAGTGGAGTCAACAGTGCCCCCTGTGATAGTGCAACTGACGGCGCAGGAGCCAGGGTCTGGAGTGGCCGTAGTGCCATCGGGTATAACCTGTGCCCATGCAGCTTGACATGACAGTAAACCGCAAACAAAAAAATTGCTGGCAACCCAAAATCTCAAAATATATCGTTTTGCCATCACGACTGCGCTTTAGCCTTCCAATATTTTCCTGCAATTAGGATACATCTACAAGTCAGTCCTGGCGCATCTGAATCAATCAAATCTATCTATCTACATCTAAATCGTTATGTGGGTACAAGGCTTTTTACCCACATAACGGTAAAGAGAGTGTTCAAAACAGATATCGGTTTTACAACATCAATGACTGTTTTGAAATTAAGTAGACTGCATTCTCCCTACATAAGTCTGCTTAGAGGAGAGCTATGATACGGTGTAGGATAAAATGAGATGGCCTCCTCCATATACGCCAGCTGTGCATTCACAAGCCCCTGGTCCGGATTTTGAAGCGCTAACCGCTGAGATAAACATTCCTCGACAGGGGTTACCATTTTGATAAACCCTAATAAAATCCGTTCCATTGATTACCCCTGAAGCACCACTGAAAGTAACAGTGTCATGAGATTGGGTAATGCTTGCAGTACCAATAGGTTCATTCCCATGACGAAACTCTAGTGCTGGGCCATTGAAGGGGCCATCACCCATATATGTGACGGTGTTGAGTGTGAGTGTTGCCATTTGTTTGATTCTCAGTAATAAAAATGGACATGTTTTAGTGACAAAGAGAGGGGCAATCCCTGGCCAATAGCGCAAACTCAGGGGACTTTGCGGCTATTACACATCTCTTGGTGACGACTCTTACTTTAATATAATGCTTCGCTTCGCTTCTGTTCGCATTACCCCGGTGGGTACTTTTGATACAGGGCGGATACCCGTGAATTATTTGTTTGAGTCAGAGCGAATCTGTTAATGCCCGTACACTAATAGTTTCAAGCACTACGCAACAGTATTTTGCTGTTTGAATACTGTTTGCCTTAACGCACTGAACCACTCAGTATAAAAGTTCTACTTAGGATTGAAACCAGATTTTGCGTTATCTGCAATCTGATTTACTTCGCCCCAGTACGATTGTGATTAAGGAATGCTGATCGGCATAGGTGTTTCCCAAGTGGTATATGTGTTTCCCAGTTGGGATCAAGGCTCAGCTCTTGTATTTGGCGATGAAGCGTCAACCCGCCTTGGAGTCAAAGTCGCAAGGCTAACTGGAACAAAACCCACTAAAGGGGTTAAGAGATTGGCAAACGCTATATGTATGGAGTTTCACAGCCAATTTTGTCGCTTTAGCGACAGCCCTCGATTAGCGCTCGGTTTTGAACCGGGCGTGGGTTTGAGGCTCGTCTCTTTATGGCTACCGTGTATACACATCTCTAAAGGGAGTTCACAACCCTGCCTTACTCCCTTAATTCCCCTTCGTAAGCTACTGAATATACATAACTGGAAGATGATTGGCATCGAGCATGATAAACAACGGTTCCCCTTACCAAGGGGAACCAACGGAGGGGTCTTCGGTTATTAGCGCAAGTGATCCACACACCTCCCTGACGGTTCCCCTTACCAAGGCAGGGTTGTTTCGTGTTCACCAGAGAAAATCTGTAAGGCTTATGACTTTGTTTATCCTGAATCGAGATATGATCGGAGGGAACCAAAACCGGTTGCTTGGGGTCCCTCCGAGTTCCCCAAACCCCCTGGGCAGGGCCGGGAGGCCGCCCTACAACCCAGCCTACTGAGTTGTCCTCAATTGCATTAAATTAAGGGTTACGGCGGGGTCGATTAATCAGGTTATCGCATTGTTGTTTGGCACGGTCCATCTCCACGTAGAGCATGCTGTTTCTCAAATGAGCTTTCAATGCCTTCAGATTTTCTATCTATACAATGAAACAGCCCTGCCTTACCAAGGGGAACCATGAGCAGACTGTCTTGAAACACTCCTAAGAAACACAAGCTAATCAACCCTAAAATAGACTGATTGTCGACAGAATCACGACAATTGTGTTTCTTGCCGGTTGAGCGAACAGCAGGGCTGTTCGTAAAAGGCTCAGCTCTTGCATCTGGCGATGAAGCGTCAACCCGCCTTGGACTCAAAGTCGCAAGGCTAACCGGAACAAAACCCACTAAAGGGGTTAAGAGACCGGCAAACGCTTATGTATAGAGCTTCATAGCCAATGTTGTCGCTTTAGCGACAGCCCTCAATGAGCGCTCGGTTTTGAACCGGGCGTGGGTCTGAGGCTCGTCTCTACTCAACTCTAAGCGATGATGTCATACCTAACATGGACCTCACCCAACGGAGTCTTAATGACTGCATCAGCATCTTTTTGAGGTAGATTGACATCTAATATTGGCTGAGTACACATACTGAAAAAGGCACCATCCCAATACTGCCAGAGATTACCAGGTGCCGTTAGATTAAGGGCAGTATCAGCTGGATAATCAACCCACTTCGAAGTTTGATCGATGAATAAAGGTGAACCTATTTTCTTGTCTATAAAACGAATGTCTAGCTCGGTGTCACTTGGCCAGTTGCCGACAAGCATGACCTTTTTCAAAACTATTTTAGATATTGCAGTACCTGGCCCATGGCCGCTTGCTGATGCCGCAGAGTTTTGATTACCCAAAACAGCTAAAACGCCGGTTCCAACAGCCACAAAACCATATCGAATAAATTGACGCCTGTTCGGATTGGTCATGACACTAAACATGCTCCGTGGGAATAGCTTAATTGGGGAACTACTACACTGATGAACGTTTACGAAGGTTCAGGAACTTTAGCGATATTATGGGTATTAGCACTTTATCTTTAATAAGATAAAGATACCACGAACTCAAAGTGGCAAGCTGTTATTACAGTTACATCAAACAACCTAGAGTTCCGATGTTTGGGCTCTTGAGGCTGTTTATCTATCGTTTATAAAAGCGGTTAGCGGTCATATGATTTGTACTACCATGATGACATTGCTAAATAAACTTTAAAGCTATGGGATTAGTTCCCAAGCTACTGCTTTGCGCATTACGAATCAAGCAATTAAGGCGAATCCTGAAGAGGTGGGTCATTATTGGTTGAGATCGATGATTCATGCTGAAAGTAGCAACTCTAGCAGAAGAGCTAATTGGGACTTCGAAGCTCTAAGACGAGCTTATCGACAGGAAAATCAAAATAATCCAGCTGCCGTATCTGATGACACATTACGACAACATTTTTTCTCGCCTGAGTCTCGTCGATAATGCCGTGAAGCCTATAAAGTTATCGATTTTCTCGAAAAACATCATGTCTAGAGACAATCAATTCTCAGCTTATGGCACAATGTCATATCTGACATAAGTATCACGGTTACCAAAACGAATAACTGCTTCAACATTTATTTGGGTGGGTCTATTATTGAGCGGCGTGGCGGCCATGCTGAAATAAGAGCCATTTACAAATTGCCAGAGATTTCCAATACCGGGAAGTACTAAAGTAGTGTTAGGTGGGTAATTGATCCATTGAGAGGTTTGACTGATTGTCACCGGGGCACCTATTGGCGTACCAATAAAACGAATATCGATTTGGTAGCTGCCAGACCAACCACCTTCAAGTTTAACTTTCTTCAGTGTTATCTTTGCCATTGCAATTAATTTCCTTTCATTGAGGGGGGCATACTCACAGAGTCAAGAGCATAGAAACCCTCTGGTTAGTATTGAAAATCCAGGGATTTAGCATCTACAACATATCTCTTGGTGACGATTCTTACTTAATATAATATTTCGCTTCTGTATACCACGAGTTTAGAGTTGCAAGCTGTTATTACAGTTACATCAAACAACCTAGAGTCCTGATGCTTGGGCTCTTGAGGCTGTTTATCTATCGTTTGTAAAAACGATTAGCGGTTGCATGATGTGTACTACTATGATGATATTGCTAAATAAATTTTAAAGCTATGCGATTAGTTCCCGAGCTATATGGCAGCTTTCTTTTAACTATTGCTATGTCCGTAGGATGTAGTTTTGCGATGCCAACCTTAGCAATGCCAGTCTGCTATGTATCGCAAGCAGACGAAATTATAGATTTAAGCCATCTATGCGTCATCGAAGAAGAGTCTCCTGAAGAAGAGCTTTTACCTGTGGAGCCTATGCCTGGGCAGGAAGATTTTGTTCGAGGTCTTGAACTCTATAATGATGGTAACTTTACAGCTGCTTTACGCATTACGAATCAAGCAATTAAGGCGAATCCTGGAGAGGTGGGTTATTATTGGTTGAGATCGATGATTCATACTGAAAGTGGCAACTCTAGCAGAAGAGCTAATTGGGACTTCGAAGCTCTGAGACGAGCTTATCGACAGGACAATCAAAACAATCCAGCTGCTGCGTCTGATGCAACATTACGACAACATTTTTTTCCTCCTGAGTCTCGTCGATAATGTCGTTAAGCCTATGCAGTTATCGATTTTCTCGGAAAAACAATTTCTAGAGACAATCAATTCTTAGCTTATGGCACAATGTCATATCTGACGTGAGTATCACGGTTACCAAAACGAATAACTGCTTCAACATTCGTTTGGGTTGGAGTATTATTGAGCGGCGTGGCAGCCATGCTGAAATAAGAGCCATTTACAAATTGCCAGAGATTCCCAGCACCAGGAATTTCCAAAGTAGTGTTAGGTGGATAATGGACCCATTGAGAGGTTTGGCTAATTGTAACTGGGGCACCTATCGGCGTACCGATAAAACGAATATCGATTTGGTAGCTGCCAGACCAACCACCTTCAAGTTTAACTTTCTTCAGTGTTATCTTTGCCATTTCAATTCATTTCCTTTCATTGAGGGGGCATGCTCACAGAGTCAAGGGTAGAGAACATCTCTGGTTAGTATTGAAAATCCAGGAATTTTGCATCTACAACATATCTCTTAGTGACGATTCTTACTTAATATAATGTTTCGCTTCTGTTCGCAATGCCCGATGGTTGCTTTTGGTCCATGGCAGATATCCGTGAATTATTTGTTTGAGTCAGAGCCAAAACTGTCAACGCCAGTGGCCCACTAGGGTCAAGCACTACGCAACAATATTTTGCAGCTTGAATACTCTGTGCCTTAACGCACTGACTGCTCAGTATAAAGAGCATACCTAAGATTGACACCAGATTTTGCGATATCTACCATCTGGTTTACTTCGCCCAAGTGTGATTGTGATTAAGGAATGCTGATCGGCATGGGTGTTTCCCAAATGGTTATATAGCGATTCCCAGTGGGGATAACCTCAGCTCTTGCCCCTGGCGATGAAGCGTCAACCCGCCTTGGACTCAAAGTCGCAAGGCTAACTGGAACAAAACCCACTAAAGGGGTTAAGAGAACGGCAAACGCTATATGTATAGAGTTTCACAGCCAATGTTGTCGCTTTAGCGACAGCCCTCGATTAGCGCTCGGTTTTGAACCGGGCGTGGGTTTGAGGCTTGTCTATACCCTAGGGGTGATTCACTTGTCAAAGCATATTACTTAATACGACACCTGGGAAAGACGCCATTGGTTATCCAGGCCGCCTTTATGGCTACCGTGTAACGCATCTGAAAGATTATTAACATCGACTATGACGGCAACGGTCCCCCTTGGATAAGCTACGGTGTAAACACATCTCAAAAGGGAGTTCACCATCCTGCATTATCCCCCTTCGTAAGCTACTGTGTAAACACAACTGGAAGATGATTAGCATTGAGCATGATAAACAACGGTTCCCCTTTGTAAGGGGAACCAACGGAGGGGTCTTCGGCCATTTTCGCAAGTGATCCAGACCCCTCCCTGACGGTTCCCCTTACCAAGGGGAACCATTAGCAGATTGTCTTGAAACAATTGAATCTTAAGGGGTTTGGACTTCGACGGTGAGGCTTCGATGGTGAGCTCAGCCGCACCGCTCAGCCGAACGGAACCTGAACAACCTTTGACCCCTAACCCACACCCTAATCCACCATCAACCACGCCTTAAGATCATCCAAACTAGTCATCTCAAACACCTCATCCCCCAGCGCTTCTAGCCGCACCAGCGATAACCGATCAATCTGTTCCACAACATCCTGAGGCATCTCCCCCAGCTTTCGAGTTAGCTGTCGTAAAATCAGTGACCTCGCCTGTTCTAAGCGCCCTTCTTCTAAGCCCTCTAAGCGCCCTTCTTCTAAGCCCTCTAAGCGCCCTTCTTCTCGTGACGTATCCACAACATTATTGAGATCTCGATAATACTTAAGACTATTCTGATAAGAATCTTGCTCAGTAGGTGAAAAATTAGCAATTTCGGCAATTTCAAACAATTGTAGAAAGACCGGATCTTGAAAAGGCTGGGGCCGATCATCTAGCTCAGGCAAATGTCTAAGCACATATAGCCATTGGTCTTGATGCGAAACCAGTTCTGTCAATGACTTCTGGAATTTAGGTAGTTCAATATAAACAAATTTGAGCTTATCGTAGAACACCTCGCAATGCTGATTCTTAAGTTCTACCGTGTGCAGGTAAGTGTCGTCATGTTTATGATCATCAAACACAAAGTCCAATACCCCAATGGAATAAACAGGGGCTAAGTGATAGTTCCAATCCCCCTTCAGTGCTTGCTCTTGAATGGGGAAACTGGCATAGAAAACACTGCGGTCTTTGAAATAGTTTTGCTTGGCCTTTTGAATTTCAACAATAAAACGTTCCCCATTCTCTCCCTGGCAATAGAGGTCAAAAACGGCTTTGCGGTCAATGGGCGTATTTCCCAACACCTCAGTCGTTTTGTAGGCGAGAGTCTGTATGTGGTGATAGGCAGGCAGTAACGTATTCAGAAAGTCGATCAGCAGTTGCTTATTAGGTTCAGAGCCAAAGACGCGCTTAAACCCAAAATCAGTGAGAAGATTGATATAGCGTTCTTGCAATGGGAAGGACATAGCGGCAACCGATGGCCAGACAAGGCAGATTGAGATAGTTTATCTGTTCTGGTTTAATTGTAGCTAAGAATTTTGCCAATACCTATACTGTACAACTATCTTTTAGGTGGCAGGGGGGAGATATTTGATAGTTAATGGGGATCCCTCAGGGGAATGCACATCAATAAAATCCCAATCGCAAAATATAATATGTTGTAGGATGTCCTCACCTTACGAAGGCTACCCTGTATACATAAGTCGGAGAGTCGCTCCAAATATCGAGCCCTCATCCCCCAACCCCTTACTCCCTAAGGGAGAAGGGGGGCCTGACCTCAAAGTCCTTCGCCCCCAGGGAGAAGGATTTAGGATGTAGACGCCAAAGCGGCTTCTCGCAGAGTGGGCCAATTCAAGGTCAGGTCTACTTTTTGGGACATTATCTTCTAGATGTGTATACACCGTAGCCTTACCAAGGGGAACCATTAGCAGACTATCTTGAAACAAGTGAATCTTAAGGAGTTTGACTATTCTCTCCGATTTATGTATACACGGTAACCCTTTTATGGACATATTTACATTTACTCAAGCAAGCATACCTAGAGTCTCTCCAATGCTGGGGGGACAAAACTCAAAGCCCCCAGCATTGCGAGTTTGACTTCGACGTGAGGCTTCGACGGTGAACTCAGCCGAACCGCTCAGCCAAACAGAATAAGAAGTCAGGAGTCAAGGAGGATATAGATCCTGACACCCAATAACCAACATCTCACCCAGCCAACATTTTCCGGCTTAAATTGATACCCATTTTATGGACGAAACTCTCTTAGCTGGCGAGAGACTTGGTGTAAGACTCTTCTATTATCATCACCATCTGCTGCTTAGCGTACGTGTTCTTCATGTGTTTTTTGACCGTGTTCAGAGCAATATGTAGCTCCGCAGCAATTTCCTGATAGCTATAACCAATGCGATGAAGAATCCAGACATCTACTTCTCGTGGGCTGAGCCCATACCGGATCGCCTCAGTTATCGCTAAAATCTCTTTAGACTGTTTTTGGTTTTCTAAGATCACCAGAATGTAAGGACGATCACCACGGTTAAACCATCGCGCTCGAATGCGCACATGTCCGTGGGATTGTTTAAGTTTTAATTCTGATTCAGTAGCTGTTAGATGGTTAGGGAAGTTCTTGCGACTGTTAATCAGAATTTGACAGGTATTCCAGATTTCCTGGGGGACTGAGTTTGTAGAAGGAAAATCTTGGTTGATGCGATCGCACATACATCGTGCCGAGCTATTACTCTCAACACATTGACCATCTTCGGTCAAAATCAAAATGCCATCACCATCATCACCACAATTCTGCACAATAGGCGTGATGATAGTCTCATTTGAAGAAGCCAGTGAATTGGATAAACATGCAGGTTGCAGATTGGCAGGCCGATTCAGGGAGCTTTGAAGTGTCATGGTCATCTCGGGATTGTCAAACTTAAATGCGGGAATTCGAGTGATCCGAGCCCATTAAAGGGTCTAACTGTTGTAGATGCAGATGGCATACCCAATCCGAATTCATGAAACCCGATTCAAAATAGACAATCCTGTAGGGGCATTGCCCTGGGGATGCACTGCGATACCGGGCGCTATCAATCAGGATTTTGTATTACTGATATATAGGGTAAAGTCGCGAAAAATATGCATATTTCCCCTAACTACGCCGTAAAGCAGAACGGTCTACGTATTTTCCACAAGTTCTTTATCTAGCCCTGGACTCCAGCTCCGATGCGTTAAACCACTTCTCGTGTAGTTGTTGCAAAAAGCCCTGCTGCTGATAGTCCAAAATCAGCTGATCGATGGCCTCCAATAGATTGGCATCATTTTCACGCACCGCGATACCGTAGCCCTCATGGGTCAATAACGTACCTGCTAGCTCAAACGAGTCAGGATTGAGATTAATAAAATGACGCAATGCCGGAGCATCCTGCACCAGGCCTTTAATTTTGCCATTTTCTAATGCGGTGACGGCGGCGGCAAAGGATGGATAGGTGACTAATTTGACCGGTTGACTCTGTAAAAATACTTCCCCGGTTGTGCCCTTTAATGCACCCACTGACTCACCACTGAGGGCCGCCAAATCCAGCTGATTTTCACTCAGCTGATGCACCGTCAGAGACGCAATAAAGTCTGCCACGATAAAGAAGCTTAGCCCCATCCATAGGGTGGCAATCAAACGCCCAATAAACTTGGTCGGGGTGACATCGCCATAGCCAAAGGTGCCCAACGTGACCACGGCAAACCAGATGCCCTGACTGACACCTCGCAGCGGATTCCCCGAAAAATGGTCATTATGTTTGTGCTCTACCAGCCAGATCAGGCCACCTACAGCGGTGCTACTGGCGAAGATCAGCACAATGGGGCGGAAATTTTGCCAGTTAAACATGCCGCTGGCAAAGGTGATCACCGTCGTCTTGGGTTTGGTGACCATTAGCTGTAGCCCAGATTGATAAAACGGATAGGAAAAGTCAAACCCTGCTGCTTCCCGTTGAGCTGTCACTGAAATACCCGAAATGGCCGCATCAACGTCACCGTTTTTGAGGCCCACCAATAGGTCACTGACAGATTCGTAAGTCACCCATTCGGTCTCTAAGGCCAGATCATCAGCGATGCTTTGCCATAGGTCGGCGCTATAGCCATAGGGCAGGGTGGCAGGTTCTAGGGAAACAAAGGGCGGTAGTTCTTTAGTGCCGACGCGAATCGTTAGCTTGGGTTGGGGTTGGCTGACAGGCAGCGTCTGCCATGCCTGGTCCAACGATTGGTCCCATGTCTGGGTAGATTGGCCCAGGGCAGCTGGTGGTGCTAACCATAGCCCCAGAGCTGTGGCCATCAGTGCGCCAAGGTATCTGAACATGACTCGCGATTTGTGAGCGGTTTTGCAATATGGATAATCTTGTAGGGGAATTCCCTTAGGGTCAACCGCTTTAACGCAACGGGCTGTAATGGGGATTACTTAAAAGGGTCTCCGCTGTTTGTATGGCAGTCGTTAATAGATGCGGATATTTCACATCACCCAGGCGTTTACCGTGTTGATAGTGGTAATGCATCAGCCGTTGCGGGATATCTGATGAAGCGTAGATCCGTGCAGGCTGTAGTTGCCCCAACAGCCGCGCCTGTCGATAGTGAAAACTCTGGCAAAGTAACTGGTCTAAAACCTGGGCTGTATGGGTTTCGCATCGGCTGATGTGATCAATGAATAAGCTGTAGTGGGGCTGGGGTGATAAACAAGGTACCAGGCATTTAAACGCATTGTCTGGCAGGTCTAGCTGAGTTTCTAACTGAGTTAATATCTGGCTGACAAAGGTTAAGGTGAGTTTCTCGCCCACCATGTCGCTGGTGCTATGGCTGCGGCCTAAAAAGCGTAGACAGGGGGTGGATTGATAATAGTGGGTGGGTTGGATGCGATCGCCCATGCGATACCGGTAGAGTCCACCTTTCTGGGAAATAATTACGCTGTAGGTGTGCCCTAGCTCCAGCTCATGCAGCAGGTGAATAGCGCCCGCTTCATCTTCAAACTCAAAGAAAACCTCTGTCAGCATAGGCACACAGCCATTTGCGCCCAGCAGCGGTACGGTCATGGGTGCTTCGGTGGCCAGTAACCCTTTGCCCTGGATCAGGGTATGGGGAAAATGGTTTTGCAAGGCACTCACCTGATCGGCTGCCAAAACACTGTCCCAGCAGGAAATGAGTTTTAGCTTGGGCCACAAGGCTTCCCAGTTGATGGTTTCCTGACTCAGTAGGTGGGAGCGGGCTGGGGAGAGCTGGTGGGTGAGTTGCGATCGCAACGCCACTCGATGAATGTGAATATAGTCCAGCTGCACCTTTAAAAAGCTAGGACTCCAGATAGATATCGTCTCTAAATTCTCTGCTAACAACAAGGTTTTACACAGGTTTGCCTGAAACACCTCAGGGGTTTGGGGTTTATGGGCATCGGGCGGTGACACTAGAAATGGCTTAAGCAACCACCGCAGCCATAGATCTAAATATTCAGAGTCGTCCTGTAACCCCGCTGGCGTTTCTCCAGGGGCCAACAGCTTGGGAGAAATGCACATATACACGTTCCCCGTCTCAAACCCTGGACCATTGACAATCAGGTCATGGGCCCAGACGCAAAATAAAGTGTTAAAAGACTTTCGCAAAGCACGAGTATAGGGAATCTGTTTGGCGGGACCGCTACTGCCCGATGTTTTTTCATAAAAGAGAACAGGATCTGTATTTAGAGAATTGTTGTCTTCGATCCAGGGCTGCAAATCCCCATAGGTGACTATCGGAATCTTGTGCCAGTCATCAACAGACTTAATTCCTAACGATTTGCCATACTTACTTTGCATTAATTGTTGAAATAATGCGTTTTGCAACGTTTGCTGGGTAGCCTGCGGTTGTGACAACGTTTTATAAAATCGCTTGGCGGTTGGGGCCAGCAGTGAGCCAAATCCCCTAATCAGCCAGCCCATGGGTTTTCTCCTCAGCGCTATGCTCCTCAGCACTATTAACAGTGCTATTGGGATAAATCTCACTACCGGCTTCTAAGTAGCTGCCTACGGTGATCATGGCCCCTGGCCCAATGTAAGAACCTGCGCCGATAAAACTACCATCCCCAATGGTGATGGGCTTTAGATAAAGCATCAGGTTATCCCGTCGCGGCTTAATGATGTGACTGTACAGGCCCACGCGATGGCCAAACACCACGCCATCGCCAATGGTCAACAGCCCGCGATCGGCAATTTCTAAGGCCGGTGTCCAGTACACCTGTTTGCCTATGGTTGCCCCCCATAGCCGCAGCCATGCAGAGAACACACCGGGCACCAATCTCAACAGAGTTTCTAACGCCGGAAACGCAATGTAGATCAGTTGAAACTGATGACTGCCCCACCAGGGAGAATAATCACTGCCCTGGAGATAGCTGATGCCATTCTCAAGGGGATAAACAGAATGATGGATGCGATAAGACAGTATGGGAAACCCATAGAGAAAAAACAGGCACAGCATTACGCTCCATAGGCTGTGTTCCCAGATGCCGTAGGCTAAAGAGACTGTCGCTAAACTTAATGTTAGGGTGGGAAAAAAAGATAAAAATTTACTTAACAGAGTCATGGTTGATGTCGCGGCGGGGACCAACCCAGATGGCAGCCCCCGTGACCAGCGGAAGCAGGGCGGAAATCCCCCCAAATAGCAGGGGATAGGTTTTAACGGCGGGAACGGTTAAAACAATGGCAAAAACAAGGCCACAGTATAGTAATGCTGCAAAGGGGATCGCGCAGATGATAATCAACATCAGGCGCTCATTGGATTCTATTGAAGACATGGGGTAAAACAACAAACAAACTGAACAGACGATCAGTCTAGCGAATGTGTCTGCATACATGTTGCTTGCGGAGTTGCTCGTGGATATAGTAGCTGTCGCCATAGGCTGAAAGGAAATGTCTGTCCTAGGGCTAACGGCCATTGGTCGGACTGCTGCCAGGTGCCATGGAGACGATCCCACAACTTAAAATTGGCACCATAGTTGCAAGCCTGGGCCGCACTCTGGTGATGCCAGCCATGATCCTGAGGCAATATTAACCAGCCGGATAGACAGTGGTATAACCAGCTGCCTGGCTGAGGACTAAACTGGCTATGCCGCCACAAATCTAAGGCTGCGGTGAGGCTGACGCCTAAAACATAGGCGGTGGGGTCGTTCAATAGATAGATAAACAGTCCATGGACCCATAAATACACAATTAAAAAACTACTCCATAGGGTATTACGGGATGTGCCTAAAACATCCATGGTGCTGACGGTGTGGTGTACCTGGTGGGCAAACCAGCCCCAGGGACTATGGAGAAAGCGATGATTCCAGTAATAGAGATAGTCCACCGCAACAAAGCTAAGAACAAAGGCGATCAGAGGGTGTAATGCTAGACCCTGTTGCCAGTGGGGAAGTAGTTGCTGGTACAACGTTTGTAAACAGGTGAGTTGAACCAGGGGGATAAAGAGTCCCTGTACCCATAAACCGGCACTGTCTAGCATCCAGTCATGCAGAGTTTTCTGGGTAAGTTCTGACCAGCTACACCAGGCGGTGAGGCTGACTAAAAGAACAAAAGTACCAAAAATAATCATGGTTTATACCCAAAAGGTAATGTCAGCGGATTGGTCCGGCAAGGTGCGTGGGTCCTTGCCGGATGAGATCGCATCTCGAATGGATTCGACAAAAATGTGAATGGTGTCGGCGGGGGTGTGGTGAAAGTGGGTGCCATACTTTGCGATCGCATCCCCCTGCACTCCCAAGACCCCAATGTCCTGGTCAATAATGCGCTGGGCAGTCCATCGCACCAATGGCTTGGCCAGCTTATTCCAAATGCCGTAGTTAAATGTCACATCGGTATACACCAGCGTGGAATTCTCCGTTTCTGGAATCGACTGACTCGTGATAAAACAGCGGCGGTGGGGACCCATGGTATATTCCACGCTGGTCACATTGGGCATATGAAACGAGTCTCGATGACAGATTTCATGGCCCTGGGGGTTTAAGAACCAGCGGGACCAGCCCAGGTTATTGGTTTCATTGCGATAGGTGGCGGTGACGCGACCCTGATGTCGTGTGACCGTCATGGCTAGCTGCTGTTGCCGTGCAGTTCGAAAGATTCCAGGATGTACGGAAACCGTGTGGGGAATATCGATAAAGTTCTCCGCGCAGTTAGTGACATTGTTGGCAAAGCGATTGATCACTCGCACCGTTTCCCAGGCTGGTGCTTGAAAGTGGGGCATGGCAAAGGGCTGAGTCTCCAATCCGCCCCGCAGTCGCACATACACATAGCCATCCTGTTCACAGGTATCGTAGGCTTTGGCACAACGATTGGAGTTAGCAGCGAATTGTTCTCCTTCGGCGGGCACCTTGGTGACCTGCCCTGTGGGGGCATATTGCCAGCCATGGTAAGGACATTGCAGCTGTCCTTGATGCACCTTGCCTCCGGAGAGTCTGGTGTTTCTATGCAGGCAGCGGTCTCTGAGGGCAACGGGTTGGCCATTTTCTCCTCGAAAAATAACGAGCCATTCATCTAAGACGGTGCGTTGTAAAACAGTTTTAGGTTTTAGCTGTGTGCTCAGGGCAACGACATACCAAAAATCCTCAAACTGAATTGGGAGGGTTATCGGGACTTCCATAGGGATAAATTTTCAGGTCGTGGGTGATATCAAGCTGACAGGCAAGGCGTGCATTGGGACAATCGGGAGCCAGTACCTCCAGCAGTTCCTGCTCCTCAGGCCTAGGGGGCGGAACATCTCCTGTGACGGTGACTAAACAGGTGCCACAGATACCGGTGCGGCAGCCGAAGAGTATGGGAGAGTTTTGGACGGTCAGGGTGTCAGCGAGGGGGGTGTGGGCTGCAATGGTCACGGCGGCGTGATCGGTGTCAGGGAAAGAGATTTTGCAAGACATGCCCTCATCCCCCAGCCCCTTCTCCCCAGGGAGAAGGGGAGAAAGAACCTAAACTATTCTGCCTTGGTAATTTAGAGTTAACCTTCAAAGTCCCTCTCCCCAGGGAGAGGGATTTAGGGTGAGGGCCAAAATCCTGAGAACCAAGATGCTCCTGGGAGAAAGCATTAGGGTGAGGGCTCGACCACCTCGAAGGCACCAACCCATTTACATACCTCACGTAGTGGGCAATGGGCGCATCTACCGGCAATAGCCGTTCAGTGCTAAACCGAATATTGTCATAAATCATGCCATCTTCACCGCGCAGGGCGTAATAGCTCAGCCGTGTTAGCCACAGCAGTAGGTGAGTGACTAGCCAACCGATGATGCCTGGACGTTTTTGGGTGACATAAATCGGCTGAATAAATGTCTCCCCCGACTTTGTAGGTCTATAGGCATAGAGCATATATAACTGGGGGATCCAGCGCACCGCTTTCATCATGGTCAGTAACCCCAGGCAACCGTGGGCATAGCGCATGGAGTAGGCATAGCGCGGTCCTAAAATGGCTCGACCTAAACGCTCTCGCCAGTTGGTATGGAGAAACTCTCCGCTGAGGGTAAAGTCAATGTGTTCTCCCTCTTGTTCCAGTGAGAGTTCGAGATCCACGGGTAAATGGTGCACGGTTTGCAGGTGCTGCACATCAATGCCGTTGATCATGCAAATGTGATGATGACATTTGCGGGTTAGGGGGCGATCGGCGACAACGGCCAGTTCATGGTGCTTGAGTTCATCAAATTCTGCCACCGCTGTCGGTGCCACACTATCTGGGTAAATCCAAATAAAGCCGTACTTTTCTTCCGTGGCATAGGATTGCAGCGTAGCCCCAGCAGGAATGTGATCCTGGCAAGGAATATCCTGGCATTGACCGTCGCCGTCAAAGGCCCAATGGTGAAAGAAACAGCGTACGTGGTTACCGTCGACACTGCCAATGCCCAGGTCAGTGCCCATGTGGGGGCAATAGGCATCCAGGGCTCGGATGTTGCCGTCTTGACCCCGAAAAATGGCAATGCGTTGGCCACAGATGTCAAAGGATTTAACGGTTTCTTTGGGGATCTCTTTAGAGGCTGTGACCAGGTACCAGCCCCTGGCAACAATATCCCAGTTGTTAAATATGGTTGTCATGGTTATTTGTTTTCAATACGCTTATCAATCATTCGGGCAATTTTTCGGATAATCGTTTAAGTTGGCGGGCTGAGCGTAGCTGAAGCCCGCTAACACCCGATCCTGAAAAAATCTAAATAATGCTTGCCGCTGTGTGTGCAGATACCCCTCAATGGAAGCGTTTTGCATAATCGCCATGGTGCGATTGCTGGGCCAAACATAATCTAAGGGGTCTAGATACGCTTGGTAGGAGGCCGTGGCTTCCTGGTGGGTTTTATAACTGCGGTGTAAGCCCTCAGATTCTTCTGTGAAACAAGCCTGCATCATGGCTTTAGCGTCACCATCGTCCATGGAGAAGAGGGGCGATCGCAACAACTGATACACCTTGGGATACAACGCCGGATCATGCCAAAAGATGCCGTTGACGGCGACTGAAAACTGCTGATGGTCCTGCTGACAGCCACGAATGCCAAGGTTGGCCACGAATGCTTCAAATGGTGTGGGCTGAGGCAAACACTGGATCACCTCATGGGAGAGCAGGGTGGAACTATTAAAGTGAAAACTCTCATCCATAAAGTGGTAGAACGAGATTTTTGATGGAATCGGAGCATTCTTCTGATCGTTATGGGTTTGGTAATAGCGACTGAGCTGATGCTGCACCAGTTTGCCATTGAGGGTGCGCAGTCCGCGCACTGTAAAATACTGACAAGCAAGAAAACTGTTGCAGGCAGAGATGAGCCCAAAGGCCTGGAGCTGTAGTTGCTTCCACCAGCGTTTTAGCTGGTTAGTATCTGCAAAAATCATGGTTTCGGTAAACGGTCCCCGCATGGGATAGCTAAACAGTCGCTTACCCAATAGGGCCTGTTCCGTTTGGTCTGCCACGCTGCGAAACGCGCTGATGTGGGCGCGCTCCTGGGAAGATTCCAGGTCTAACATGTCGCAGATGGTGCGAAACCCATCGTGGGCATACAGGGCCGCGGCACTGGTCTGGTTAAAAAAGATGGTGGCAATTTCAGCGGAGATAATTTGAGCATAGTAGGCCACCCAATACAGCTGATTTAATACTGTTCTTTGGTACTCGCTGGCCTGGTGCCATAAAGGAGTGCCATACAGCAGTGAGAAGGTTTCAGGATTCCAAGGGCTATCACGGCAAGCGTCATAGCTAAATGCCTGGCCAGCGTCATCTAAAAGCTCAGTATTATCTTGCTTTTGATTACGTCGATAGTTGATTTCTAATCGGCGCTGTAACGGGGTGTTCAGTAATATGTTCCTGGGGTCAGATTGACTGTTACTTGGCTTGTTCTGCTTTTCTAGGTTCTCTTTATTGAGTAGCTGATCGGTATGATAATTTTTATCCATAATTAGCGGCCTCCTCGGCATTGAGGGGGGTGAATAAATCTTGGTCTGCGAGCTGGCTAACGATGCCATGGCTGGTGCTAGCCATGAGATGCTTTAAAAGCTGTAGCCGTTGATGGCTGTGAGTCACAGTGTCTAACTGTTGCAAGATTTGGATACGTTGGGGGCGAGAAAGATGACCTTTTGTGGTTGCGATCGCAGCCACCACCCGCTGGGGACCTACGCGCACCATTTGCAAAAAAGTCGCCAGACAGTCCACAATGGCCGCTTTACTGTTGCCTGATATCTCAGTCTGATTTAGCAAGGTGACTCCGGTGCCATGGTGTCGTGCCTCCGCCTGCAGAAAACTTTGGAATAAGGCCCTCAGTGACGAGTCGGTACAGGCCCTGGCCAAGCTGCGATAGTGGGTTAGCCCCCACCCCTCTAACACGACTTGCAAAACAAATAGGAGAACGGTTTTGTCAGAACTCTCAACAATGTCAGAGAGTAATTGTAAAAATGGATCGTTGAGTTCTGTAGGAGCTATTGCTGATGCAGCATAAGGCTGTAGCTGAGCCAAATGCATGGTTTCATCTGCCGCAAACAGACTATAGAGCATACGTTCTTGGTTACTGTCAGCCAGCAGCACCATCTTAGCCATATACCCCACACCGGCCTGTTCGATGGATAAAGACTCTTGCAATAATCCCCGGTTTAACTGTTGCAAAATATGGTGTTGTTCGCAGTCAGCAGACTCTTGAAAGATAGATACCCGATCTAAATCAAAATATTGGGGCTGCCAATAGATAGACGAGGCGTTAGACCCATTGATGGTCTCTCGTTCTCCTAGGGCAGCGGTCAATATGCGGTTTATCTTGTTATTTTCCGTTAATGTTGGCAGGTCAAAACCAGATACTTTTCTAAGGTTAGGTATGGTCATGTTACGCTCCTCCAATCTCCCCAACTCAAAGCTTTTTGTCGATTGAGATGTTGGGCAAACTGAACGATTGATTGGTCTGCTTTTAAAGGTGTTTTAAACTGAAATCGGATGCCCTGAAAGACTTGAATATCTCCGGTGGCAAAGTAGGCGGCGACCTGTCGAGTTATCCATAGAACCACTGGATTCATGAACCTGCCAGCAAACCGCTTAGGGGTAATTAATAGGGTCCAACCCTCGGTTTTTCCGCCTGGGGTAGGCCGTAGGGCAAACATAATGTGAAAGTGAAAAAAGTCTGGCCCGACGGTGACTGTGCCGGTGCTGCCATACCAGTAACACATCTTATAGGTCACTTCATTCTGATACAACGGACGAATGAGTTTAACAAACTTTGAGGCTTCCCCACCGCGGGTTGTGTTGTCTAAACATAGGGCATTGTCATTCAGCGCCTTGGCTTTAAATCGCACTGCTAGGGGCAAATTGTGAACTGAGTTAAAGTGATGGGCATCAATGGCGTTGATCATCAATACATTAGGGTGGCAGTTACGCTCAAAGCGATAGCTTAAAGCCGCATCACAATCCATACCTTCTAACTCAGGCACATACGGCGGTGGATATTTGGGAGTCTTACCGGTCCAAACCCAAATCATGCCGTAGTGTTCAGCCGTAGGCCATGGGCAAAGCTTTGCGTTAGCCATGATCGTTTGGTGTTGGCCACAGGCTGGAATCTCAATGCACTGACCATTTTGGTCAAATTGCCAACGATGCAGCGGACAGCGAATAGTCTCACCATCGATCGTTCCCTGGGCCAATGCGGCCCCCATGTGGGGACAATGGCCGTCTAACGCCACCACCTGGCGGGTGCGGGTGCGATATAGCACCAGTTCTCTTCCCATCAGGGTGAGGGACTGTGCCTGCCCTGGTTTTAAGCGATGGCATGGCAACGCCCAATACCAGCCTTCAACAAATCGATCAGAACGATTAAAGACAGGATTTTTCTCTTGCGTTTGCCCAGCGAGCTGATCAGTGTCATGGGCTGTGGTTAACGATTCGATATTCATAACAGCTAGGCCACTAAACAGCTAGGCCACTAATGTATGATTGCGACTAAACCACATGCGGCGACCAGCAGCCGTCAGGTTTTCAACGCAGATTTCTGCCAGGCACACTAACTCATCCCCTTGACTATGATCTGGATTGGCTTGCTCAAAAAACTGGATATGGGGATCTGAGCACCGTTCTGGTGGCACGGTTCCCAGAATAGGAGAGAGCTTTTGGGGCTGTGTAAACCGTACAATCCCAGATACTGGGTCATAGGTGTTGCCAAATTGTTGTCGAGCGAGATTGTCCATTAACTGCTGCATGGGTTCTGGTGTGGGCTGATCATAGCGAGGATAAAATGTTTTCCAGAATGTGGGTAGGAGGCGGTAGGTGCGAAAGCCGGATGAAATCAGTAACCAAAAAAGACGTTTGTCAGGGTGACGCAGCTGATTGATAGCCTGAATCCAGGCTCGGGGTAAGGTGGCACTACTCCAAGCCGTAGGATCAACAATCGTGTCCCCAGAATAAACAACACTTAAAGGCTCCCCATTTACGATCACATCGTAAAGTCGTAGGGTGGAAAATCCTTTTAATTGCTCCATGGTGTCTTTGATCAATAAAACCCAATTTTTATGGGCCAAATCCGTTGAAAATATGTCTGGTGTCACACCACTAAAATGGTGCTTGAGTAGACGATACATGGCTGCACGGTCGTCCGTCTTTAATTTTTGAATAGAAACCAGTTGGGAATGCATCATGGTTTGGAACTCAGGTGATTGCGTTACTCCCATTGGTGTAGTTAACGGGTGGTCTAGCCAACGGGATTAGCAAAGTTCTGCTGAGTGAAAACTTTGCTGTGTCTGTTTGAATTTAGCCTGATCTATTTGTGAATAGGCAATGAGGCTAATGAATGCATACCGTAGAGTGTGTGGTACTACGTAACGATGCGTAGTGAGGCGAAGTTATAGGCGATGTCACCCACAAGGTTCCTTATTTGGCAAAATTTGTGGTTAATCGGGCAAAAAGAATTATCTGTCATAAAGGTTTAATGAAATCAATCAAAATGCCCCGTACTCTTTCTGAGGGCTCGTTAGCTTAAGAATACTTTTGTCCCCTGTTTAATAATCCTATGTCGTCACAGCCATCTGTTCAGACGGGCCAACCATCGCAGCAACCATCCAAGCCACGTAGTAAGGGCAAAGCGATCGCAAGACTAATTTTGCTTGCACTTTTAGCGATGGGCACATGGGTGACCCTGTTCACCACCGGGGTGGTTACCTTGGGTGGGGTTCCCTACTCGATATTGATAAAAGTGTGGCGAACTCCAGCCACCCGCGCTGCTCTGTTGCGCAGAGATTCGTACGCATTACATGACCTGATGGATAACATGGGCATTGAAGCCGAAATCAAGAGGTACTACAGCAAGCGTATTAAAGACCCGGTGGAGTTAGACCAGCATATTCATCAAATCCTCTACGACCGGACCCGTTACGTGGGGGAGAACTATGTGGTGGTGAGAGGCAAGCTCATACCGAAAAGCTATGACATGGTTGAAGAATTGTATGAATGTCCCGAATGTTAGATTCCAGGGTTAGATTCAGGGATAATTATGCAGCAATCCATATCAAGGTGACTTAATCTGAGGAAAATCCTGGAGGATTAGCCGAAAATTACCTTTTTATAAAAGTTTCATAAATTCACCTACGGGTACTTAGTGCTTTTTCGAACGACTCGCTAGGTTAAGTACATTCCACATTACTTTCCTGTTTCCCGTCATGTACTCACTTCGGTCTGTCCAGGCTCGCCAAAAGTCCAATAAAACCATGGGCAAGGTGATTGTTGCGGGAGCCGTCGGTACGCTCATGGCTGTCGGTACATGGGTTGTGTTATTTACAACCGGGGTGGTGACCTTAGGCGGGGTTCCTTACACCATCCTCCTGAAAGTGTGGCAAAATCCGGCGGCACGCTCTGCACTCTTAGGTGGCGAGGAAACCGAACTCCATAATTTAATGGGTAGTTTGGGCATTGAATACGACATCAAAGAGTACTATCGCGATCGCATCCAGGACCCCGTTAAATTAGATCAGCATATTCACCAGATCCTCTTTGACCGCACAGGCTATGTTGGGGAAAACTACACCGTTAGGGGCCGCACCCTGGTCCTAAAAGATCCTAGCAAGCTTGAAGAGTTACGGAATTGCCCTAATTGTTAGTTAGTGAATTGGTTAGCTGGTTAATCTAAGATTTTATCGTCGCAGTAGTTTGGCCTTCAATTGATCAAACAGCAGTTTTGCTTCAGGTATCCCTAGAAGCATAGCGGCAGCAGCAAATATCCCTAAACTGACTGCTCCAGCTACACATAAGACCACTAAATTTACGAGAAAACCTTCAGTACCCAGCCAGGTTTCTAAACCCAAGCGACTTAACCAGGCAGCAGCCCCTGACACACCACTGCTGAGCAGCAGCAAACCTAAGGGCTGAGCCCACTCAAGCCAGGGCAGCCCGTTGATTTTGCGAGATAGCAGTATCAACAGTGCCACCATGGATACTAAGTTGACGCCTACGGTGGCTAACACCAAGCCGGGGGCTCCGTATCGGCTAATTAAAATAAAGTCCAGTAGAGCATTCAGCCCAATGTTGAACAGACTGATGCGAAAGGGTGTATCGCCATCGCCGAGGGCATAGAACACCCGCACCAAAACATCTCGCCCCAGATAGACAAACATGCCGACACCGTAGGCAATGAGTACTGATGTGACCAATTGGGACGCGTTTTTATCAAAAGCCCCCCGCTCATACACCACCCGCACCATGGGTAAGGCTAAGGTGATGAACAGGGCACTTAAGGGCAGCATGGTCAATGCTGTCAGCAATAATCCCTGACGGATGCGTTGTTTTAGTTCATCCCAGTGAATGGGGTCCGCTAACCGGGCAAAAATCGGTAAAAAGGGCACCAAAATAACATTGGAAATAATCCCTAGGGGAGTTTGCACCAGGAGATTGGCGTAGTCTAGCGCCGCAATGGTACCGGGTAAAGCCGCCGCAAAAAACAGATCCACCTGTACATTGATCTGCATCATGCCCGATGAAAAGGTAGCTGGTCCCAGGACATTGAGCACATCTTTAACGGCTGGATCCTGGGTATTAAATCGCAGCCGCAGTCGGCCCAGGCCCTGTTTCCAGAGCACCGGTACCTGGACTAACCACTGGAGCACTGCGCCGACCAGCGTGCCGATGGCCAGGGCCGCACCGCCCACGAGGGCATAGCCAGGTTCCGAAATTTTGTCCCCCAGGGTGAACAAAACAACCCCCAAAGAGACAATCACGGCACTGCTAGAAAACAGGGGACTAATGGACGGTAGCCAATAGTGATCAGCCGCATTCAGGGTGCCAAAACCAATGCCGATGAGTCCGGCAAACATGGCCATGGGGGCCATAATGCGGAGCTGCAAAATGGCAATATCTCGGGTGATGGCACCCGCCTCTACGTTTTCGCTCAGCCGATTCCCCAATATGCCAATAATGGATGGGGCAAAGATAACAATGGCCAGGGTGACAAACAACAGGCCGATCCCGACTAAGGTTGTAATGGTTTCTACCAGCGGAGCGATTTCACTCTTTTTACGATTAGCGACGCCTCGCACAATAGCGCTGTGGAAGGGGCCATTAATGCCCCCCAACAACACCAATAAAAAACCAGGGATAGCGTAGGCTAGACCATAGGCATCGGCCACGGGTCCGACAGCAAATGTGGCAGCAATGGCCTGGGTTCTGACTAAGCCAAAGACTTTGCTAATTAATGTTGCGATCGCAACAATGCCGGCAATACCAGCTAAAGAACGTTTTGTCACTGGACCCTCAACATTGAATACTCAACTATGGCGTGTTGTGGAGCCAAGTACAAATTGATCAGTGACAATAGCTGACCCAATTTTATGACGACTACGTTTCAAGCCCTGTATAAAAGATAATCAAATCTGTACTAAAGAACAAAACTGTAGTGAAGACAAAAACCACCCTGCCCTTCTGCCAGTTTGCATTCCAAGAATTTCACAGGAATTAGAGATTAACAAGTTTTGCACCACAGTTCAATACGTAATTTTACGGGGGCTGACCGTTGAACAGCAGAAATTCGATAGAGGCTCTGGGGGCCTAAATTTTCGAAAAAGCGACCTGGGCGGTCTTTAGGGTGGTTTACCCCCCTACACTGAACTCATCTATTATTTGTTGTTGAACCTTATTTCTGATGAGTCCCATCCAGGTCCATACCTTTCCCCCCCTATTAGAAGGCAGGCTAATCAAGCGCTATAAGCGGTTTATGGCCGATATTGAACTGGCGTCAGGAGACATTGTTACGGCCCATTGCCCCAACACAGGCCCGATGACGGGGGTTTGTCACGTCAATGGTCGGGTCATGGTGTCCCAGAGTGATAATCCCAAACGCAAGCTTGCTTACACCTGGGAGCTAGCGGAGGTCAATGACAATGGGCCTGTTTGGGCGGGTGTGAATACGGCGTTACCGAATCGTGTGATTCAAACGGCCCTTAACGAACGCATTTTTGACCAACTGGGTGCTTACGACACGATTAAGCGGGAAGTCCCCTACGGCACCAAAAGTCGAATTGATTTTTTACTCACCACTGACGACCGACCGATATACATCGAAGTCAAAAACTCCACCTGGGCTCAGGGGCAGCTTTGCCTGTTTCCCGACACAGTGACTACCCGAGGGCAAAAACACCTACGAGAACTCACCGCACTATTGCCGGAATCCCGAGCCGTGATGCTGTACTTCATCAACCGAGGCGACTGTGATCAGTTTGCCCCTGGTGATAGTGCAGACCCTGACTATGGTCAGCTGTTGAGGGATGCGATCGCAGCAGGTGTGGAGGTATTACCATGCCGATTTGATATTTCTCCAACCGGTATCGACTACATCGGATTGGCTGAACTAGTGCTATAGCGCAAAACATTTCAAAACATTTAAATATGCCGCAAATGGAATGCATATGAACTTTTTTAGAGATTGTGCGTAGATGTTATGTGCTTTTTGATACGAATTTTCCGTGGCAATGGCTACCTTTTTGCAAAGAAATTGATTCTTATCTTTTGGCAAACTTTTCCCCACGGAATCCACAAGTTTTCCACAGGTAGGCGGGGGTTTTCCACAAGTTTTCCACAGGTTAGAACGAAAGATAAACCTGTAGCTCCAGTTCTGGGGATAGCAACGTGAATCTAATGATTATGAGAAAGAGTCGATTTAAGACAAAGTAATGTTAAGAAAAAAGCTGAAAACCCTATTGACTTCGTTCTTTTAAAAATAGTAATTGTGAGATGCTCAATCATATTGACGTTGACAATGCCTCTCGCCATTAGCAAAATTATTTGACCACCACCGGGTTATCACGGTCCCAACGACATGCGATTTTGACGTTCACAGTGTTTTCAATGGGATTGATGATTTCTTGCTGCCCTCCTGCAGTTACATTCCGTGCATTCTCAGGACGGACGTGCTGCAACTATTGAGGTTTTCCCATCCATGAAAATTACTGTTAGTATCCTGGCGGAGATTCCTGAAGAACTCCATGAATCCTTAAAGGGCTATTTGGAGAATCATCCTGCATGGGATCAAGATCGGGTATTTTCGGCAGCGCTGTCGTTATTCCTTCTGCAAAACGGTGACAGCGATCGTCGAACGTCCAAAGTTTATCTAGATACTCTGTTCAATTACGCTGCCTAAGAAGGGGTATTAGGGTGAATGGGGCCTACTGATTTAAGAGAGTTGTCTAACTCCAACGATTAACAAACAATAGAGCTATTTTCCTTTGTCAGTGAGGTGTTTTATCGCATTTACCTTCCTGATAAAGGGAAATAGGTTGATCGATGTCAACAACTCGAATTCAGAGGTATTAGACGATCTAGCTGCACTCTTCTGGAATGATAATTCTCGGAGTAGAAGGCTCTTCAGCCCTTATGGCCTAAGAGTTTTGGGTATATTAGTATCATGCAATAGTTTTTAGCTCTATCCATGGCTGAGCCCTCTGCCTACCCCAGTTCGCGTCCTTTAACTAGCCAATCTGCCCAAGAATTACAACAGGTTTTTCAGCAGATTACTCACCACAGTTGTCCCCATCACTACAACTTTCATATGCATACCCATTGCTCCGATGGGAAGCTTAGTCCTGGTGAGCTGATGGAGCAAGCTATTAGTCTTCAACTTAAGGGATTTTCCATTACGGACCACCATACGATTCAAGGCTATAAACAAGCCTGTCAATGGTTGGAAAATTGGCGTTGGAAGCACCCGTCAACTTGGTCGGCCAGTCATCAGGCAAAACTACCCAGGCTTTGGTGTGGTGTTGAAATTACATCTAGCTTGCTGGATGTGGATGTCCATATTCTGGGCTATGCGTTTAATCCAGAACATGCAGCCTTCAAGCATTATTTGCAAGGGGGATCTCCCAGCGGGAATGACCGGGATGCCGCAGTCGTCATCCGGGCAATTCAAGCGGCTGGAGGGGTTGCTGTTTTGGCCCATCCAGTGCGATACCGCCGCCCCCCTGAAGAGCTGATTCCAGCCGCCGCCGCCTTGGGCATTGATGGTGTGGAAACGTATTATGCCTACGACCACCCGCCTGAATGGCGACCGACACCCAAAAAAACAGAACGTGTGCAAGGGCTGGCAGATACCTATGATCTGCTTAGTACCTGTGGCACGGATAGTCATGGGATGACACTGACGCGTCGAGTTTAAGCATAGCGGTTCTATTATTCCGTTGCCCCAGGACTCTGCTCGTTACTATCTGGTGGTTCGTTAGGACTATTATCTGGTGCGGTAGAATCTGGTTCGCTGTTTCGTACGATTTCTAAGAGTTCTTCGGCACTTTTGCAAGCCTCAGCGTCGTAGTTGACGATGAGCTCAAAGGGATAGCGAGTGGCTTGTTCCGTAGCCGGAAATTCGCTATTCATCAGGGTGTCTATGGCTACCTGGTTAAGGTAGTCGTAGCCTGTGCTACGTAAGACTTTCGGATTGCTGGGGGTGCCGTCTGGAGCTACTAAAATACCCACTTCGCCATTGGTGGGAGGATTTTGAGCACACAGGTTAAAACTGGCATCAAGGTTTAGTTCTCCGATTTCTGCGGTTTCCACAGCTCCATCCATAGCGCTGTCAGTTTGCGCTTCCCATGCTTCGTAATTGTCTGCTATTTCTTCTGGAGTGGTGCTTTCAGCATCATAATTAAACTTCGCCTGTAGCCGCTCCAGTTGTGTGGGCTCGTCTGTGGCTTCTGGATTAGCCGCTACCTCTGTATTCTCGGTATCCTCAGATATTACTTCCTGGTCAGACTGTTCAGGCAGCTCAGGCAGTCCTTCATTGGCTTCAGTTTGCTCCGCTGCGGCCTGTTCAGCTTGCTGTTGTTCCAGTTCGAGTTCTCTCGCTAACGTGTCCTGGTCTGTATCGATCTCGGGCACCACACTGGGCGGTGGTGCTGGAATGGTAATCGTCGTCGTTTTGCGATCGCGACTTTGACCCGATTGTGTAGGCGTATCTCGAATGGAAATATTGGGCCGTGGAATGTAGGGATTCTGGAAAGGGCGGTTGCGCCTCAGGGTATTGGGTGAGCTGAGGGATGGATTCGTTGTGCGATTGCTGCTGGAGCGATTAAAAATATTTGGCCGCGTAAAAATATTAGAACGGTTAAGGGAACTTGCATTGGGCAAGTTATTGATGGAAGGGCGCGAATTAATATCAGGAATGGCCGGTAGTCGTGAACGATTGAAATCAGGCAGTCGGCCCTGCTCCGCCGGAGATAGGGTTACCAGAGGGACAGTGCGAGGTGCATCTGCCACCTCTTCTTCACTAAAGGCGGCGAAGGATGCTGAGGAAAAACGAGGCATAGCCGCAAACAGCACACCATGGAAGCTCAGGGAGGCAATCGCAGCCACACCGTAGGGACTGGTGACGAGTTCCTTGAGTTTACGCAGAGTGGTTTTGACCAAAGATGGGCGCTGGGGAGATAGCTCAGGAGAGTTAGACATGGCACGTTGAGAGCACTATTCCCAAGTGCAATGGGGCACTTGGCTAATCAGTAAGAAAAAGTCAGGAATCTAATAGATCTGCACTGGGTCTGAATACTGGGATCAGCATAGACAATTTAGGGAAAAAGTGTGGCATGGGTGGCCAGTTGCGATCGCTCTTATGGTGTTTGCACGCCGCCTGAAGGTTTATCCTGCGTTTCCCCAGCATCAGCCACGTTGGTGGCACTAGACTGCTGATCTAGAGAAGGCGCAGGTGCTGCAGAGGGGGGCAGGGTATCCGTCACCAAACGTCCGGTACGTTTACCGCCAGATAAGCGTCTCAGGAGTTGGGGCGTCGGATCGTGCATTAGGTAGGTAACCGTATCTCCTGGTTGCCAGGTCCCTTGCCCTAAAACCACATCTAGCTTGCCATTGCGCTGCACGGTAATAGGCAGCAAATCACCACTGGTAATCAATTTGTTCAGTTGCTCGCGCTGTTTTTCAAAATCCTCATTTTGCAGTTGGGTGGTTTTTAATTCAGCGGCGTCATCTTTTAAATATGTATTCCAGGTTTTGATGGCAAGAGGTGTCGGCCTAACCTTACTCCCTTTGCCATTGGCTTTTGGTTCCGTTTCCTTGTCGCTGCGGGGCAATACCGCCAAAACACGGGGGGGCTGAAATTCTTCAGCGGCTCTTTCGGCCACCACCGAATTCACTTCTCCATTGGTCGTTAGGGCTAAAAAGGTACCAATGGAACTGAGCCCTGCTTCATCCAGCAGTTCGGCGTCCAAAGCACTGCTCAAATAAACCCGGAGGCCATCTTGTTTGGCCAGCTCGCACGCCTCTTCATCGGTATCAAACATGACGACTGATTCCCCCTGCTGGTTAAATAATCGCCCGACCAAACGACCCACAGGGTTACACCCTACGATCACTACACCAGTGGCATCGGCTTGGGTAATGCCTAGAAATTTTGCCACACTACGGGCCGTCAGTCCTTGGATAAAGACAGTCATGATGATGGTCAGAAATACCAAGGCTTTAATGGAATCACCACCGTTGATGCCCCGATCGGTGAGCAAAATTGCAAACAAGGAAGCAACTGAGGCCGATACGATGCCGCGGGGGGCAATCCAACTGAGGAAAATCTTTTGCCGCCAGTTGAGATCACTATTGAGGGTACAGGCATAAATATTGAGGGGGCGTACCAACAGCATCAGTGCCAAAACTGTGAATACTGAGCCCACACCTAAAGCAAACACACTGTCAATGGACAGGTCTGCGGCCAGCAAAATAAATAAAACCGAAACAGAAAAGACGGTTAGCTGGCCCTTAAATCTGCGTAATAGCCGTTCATCTGGCACCGATAACGCCCGTAAGACTAGACCAGCGGTGACGGCGGCCATTAATCCAGATTCGCTGCGCACTTCTTGGGCCAGGCCAAACAGACCCCATACGCTAGCCAGCACCACCAGGTTACGCAATTCTTCTGACAAAAAATCGGCGCGTTTGAGAAACTGCCCTAGCAAAGCACCGCCCACACCGCCAATGACAGCACCAATACTGAGCCGCTGGGCCAATCCACCCACAATGAACCCCACATCGGTGTCACCGTTGAGCAAAATATCAAGGACGACGACGGCTAAAATGGCCCCCACCGGATCAATCAGTACGCCCTCGCCTTCTAAGATAGTGGCAACTTTTTTCTCCACCTGCACCTGACGTAGCAAAGGGGTGATTACCGTTGGCCCCGTAACCACCACCAGCGAACCATACAAAAAAGCCAGGGGCCAGGGGAATTCACCAAACCAGTGGGCTGCCATGCCACCCCCCAGCAAGGTAATAAACGTACCGATGGTAATTAAATTACGTAGACTGCCAGATACCTGGCCCAGTTCTTTGAGTTCTAAATTGAGGCCACCCTCAAATAAAATCAGCGCAACACACAGAGAGACAATAACTTCTAACCCTGACCCCAGCACCTTAGGGTCAATGATCTGCAATGTGTCAGGCCCTAAAAGCACCCCGAAACTGAGTAGAAAAATAATGCTCGGTAACCGCAAATATTCAGCGACAACCTGGGCTGTGATACCAGCTAGGACCGCTAATACAATTTGCAGAGTGATATCAAACGGGGTTGCCATTGGCTAGATTTAAAAGGGGGGCCCCATGGATGGGGCCTAAATAATAAAATGTCACTATGGGCAGGCTGATGGAGTAACGGTGATAGCTTGTATCAGCCCAGAAAAGCATTCAAATCCTTAATCTAACATCTAACGTGTGAGGGAAACGGTCAGAATATAGCTGGCCTCCCAGTGTATAAGCGTTACTGGCCAAAAAAAAGGGTGGACCAAGGCCACCCAAATCACAGGAGTTATAAGGAGATACGACAATCCGACCGCCGGTAACATACCAAGGTCGAATGCCATGTTGGGTAGCAATTTTTAGCATACGAAAACTGTAGACAATCTACGGGAATTCGTTGCTAAAAATTGCTACCCACGCATATATCTTAATGGGAGTTTTTTGAAAACGGTAAGTTTATGGAGAAAGCTGTAAGATTTTTTTTTCAATAGATAGTATTGATCGTAAATAAAATTACAACCTGTATCAACTCTAAAATCGATCTTAACAATCAGTCGCATTCCTGAAAGTAGTGGCTATTTTGGGAATAGGAAGAATGTAGTCGACCGCTGCAATGCCTAAGGTTCTTGAGCTGGTTAGAATGAAGCTCACAAGGCTTGGCTTAGGTGCCACAAGGCTTGGCTTAGGTGCCACAAGGCTTGGCTTAGGTGCATTTATAGACAAAGGTCTCGCATTAACTCCAGTTCTTAACGCCCCTTCTTTTCACACTAGTGTTGCGCTATCGCCAGTTTTTTAAGGATCGAGCCCTGCGCTCCCAAAAGCTAGTTCAAAAGATAGATTTGAGCGAGGTCTACCCCTGCCCGACCTGCCGCCATCGAGGCACGATTAAGGAGATCACTCTGACTGAAGCGTTTGGTTGCGATCGCTGTCAGCAAATCTATGTGATTCGAGATGGTGGCTTCGGTCTAGAACAGCTATCAGGAGCCCATCCATATCGTCGCCTATGGCGTTGGACAGGTCATCAATGGAAGCAATATAGCCAGTTACCTGCATCTAGTTGGCTAGGGTTGCTGGTAATCATAGCTATATTGCTGGCTATCTCAGGATTTTGGCTGCTCCTGTCCACATCATTTAGGATTTTGGCTGTATTACTAGCCGGTTTAGCGGGCGGCGCTATTTTGACATCACGCCGTTGATGGTAGCCGGTTGCCTGAGCGGCGCTATTTTGACATCACGCCGTTGATGGTAGCCGGTTGCCTAAGCTAACTCAATAAAGCCGCCTGTACATCTTCTTGCTTGGGTATTTTGACCTTGGTGGCCAGCCCCAACTTAGAGAGCAGTTGAATCGTCATCCAGGTGACATCAATTTCCCACCACTTAAGGCCATGGCGAGCTGAGAACTGGAAAGCATGATGGTTATTGTGCCAGCCTTCTCCGTAGGTGACGACAGCCACCCACCAGCAGTTGGTGGAGTAGTCGTTGGATTCGAAGGTTTTATAGCCAAACTTGTGGGTGGCGCTGTTGACAAACCAGGTGCAGTGGTAAACCGCAACGAGACGTACAAAAATGCCCCACAGGACAAAAGACCAACCACCGATGACATACAGCAGCAAACCCAAAGCAACCTGCATTAGCAAAAAGTAATTTTCGCAGAACAGATAGAACGGATCCCTAGCAATATCTTTAGTCAGCCGGGGAACGTCACCATCAGCGGGCACTTCATAGAAAATCCAGCCCATGTGGCTCCACCAGAAGCCCTTGGTAGAGCTATGGTGGTCAACCGGCTGGTCAGAATGGGCATGGTGATGCCGATGCAGGCCAATCCACTCAATGGGACCATGCTGACAAGCTAGACTGCCGCAGAAGACAAAAAAATACTCCAGCCACTTAGGTACCGTAAAACTACGGTGGGCCACCAGACGATGCCACCCTAAGGTAATTCCTAAACAACCTGTCACCCAATGTAAAAAGAGCGCTACCGCTATAGCGCTCCAACTAAAGTTTGAAGGTAAGAATGCCAATAGGGCAATGCTGTGTACAGCGACCATAAAGATCGCTGTAGGCCAATTAATAGGAGGTTTTGGAACGTTTGCAACAGTCATGTAAAAATCTCAGCGTTAACGTAGGGGCCAACTTGCGTCACAATTAGAGCCCGCGTCATTAGCCCAGGAAAGCGAGTGAATAGCCTGAAGACACTGCAGCCGACAGAGCAAGCACTATTTTCGATTTTTTATGCAATTGACTCCCAGGTCAAGAAAAATGTTGCTCGAATCTTGGCAGCGTTTCGACAACATAAGGTGGGAACGCACCATTTCTCAGGGGTTTCAGGGTATGGTCATGATGATTTGGGACGGCAAACTCTAGATCAAGTGTTTGCTACTGTGGTTGAGGCGGAAGCCGCAGCTGTCAGGGTGCAGTTTGTCTCCGGAACCCATGCCATTACCTGTGCCCTTTTTGGGGTGCTGCGACCTGGTGATGAACTCCTGGCGGTTACTGGCGCTCCCTATGACACCTTGGAAGAAGTCATCGGTGTGCGAGGCAATGGCCAGGGGTCACTCAAGGATTTTGGTATTAGCTACCGGCAGATGCCCCTCACCTCTGAGGGAGGTATTGATTGGTCTGGTTTGGCCACAGCGATTCGTCCCAATACCAAAATGGTGTTGATTCAGCGGTCGTGCGGCTATAGCTGGCGCAGCAGCCTGACTGTCGACGAAATTGGTCAAATTGTCCGGGCGGTCAAAGCCCAAAACCCTGACACCGTTTGTTTGGTCGATAACTGCTATGGCGAGTTTGTAGAGACCCGTGAACCCACGGCAGTAGG
Organism: Leptothoe sp. LEGE 181152; assembly: GCF_032906605.1. Classification (NCBI taxonomy): domain Bacteria; kingdom Bacillati; phylum Cyanobacteriota; class Cyanophyceae; order Nodosilineales; family Cymatolegaceae; genus Leptothoe; species Leptothoe sp. LEGE 181152. Next base: position 220,798 of record NZ_JASATU010000032.1, on the reverse strand, counting down.
AGCAGATCTGATGGCGGGTTCGCTGATCAAAAACCCCGGCGGTACAATTGTGACCACAGGGGGATATGTAGCTGGACGCGCTGACCTGGTGGAAGCCGCCACCTGTCGGCTCACTTCGCCAGGCATTGGTAGCTCTGGTGGGTCTACGCTGAATCAAAATCGATTGCTTTTCCAGGGGCTTTTTCTAGCACCGCAAATGGTGGGTGAGGCCTTAAAGGGCAATTACCTATTGGCCCACACATTTAGTCAGCTAGGCTATGCCGTGAATCCAGCGGTCGATGCGCCTCAGCGGGATGTGATTCAAGCGATACGTTTGGAAGACCCCGATAAACTGGTGGCTTTTTGCAGAGCAATTCAGCAGCATTCCCCCGTGGAAGCCTATGTGGAGCCGGTACCTGCTGGCATGCCGGGATATGATAGTCAGTTAGTGATGGCCGGTGGTACCTTCATTGATGGCAGTACTTCGGAGCTTTCAGCCGATGGACCTTTGCGCGAACCCTATGTGGTTTATTGCCAGGGAGGCACCCATTGGACCCATGTTGCGATCGCAGCCGAAGCCGCCGCCGCCGCCATCGGCCCTGCCACTTAACCTGCCAATTCAATTGTTACAATAGCTACACATAGTTACCCATCAGTACTCACCAGCGCCCCCATGATTACCGTTGCACTACCGAAGGGCTCATTGCTCAAAGACACTATCCGGATGCTGCAAGGGGCCGGGTTAGACTTCAGTGGATTTTTAGACAGCAGCAACCGCCAGTTGCAAATTCTTGAAAGCAGCGGTCGCGCCAAAGGCCTATTGGTAAGAGCTCAGGATGTTCCGGTCTATGTCGAATACGGTCAGGCTCAGCTCGGTATCGTTGGCTATGACGTGCTCTACGAAAAAGAGCCCAATGTAGCTCAGCTCGCTGATTTAGGCTTTGGCGGCTGTCGTTTTTCTGTGGCGGTTAAGCAAGATGGTCCCTATCGTTCTGCCCTGGACCTGCCCCCCCACTGCCGCGTTGCCTCCAAATTTGTCAATAGCGCCCGTCGCTACTTCCAAAGCATTGACTTGCCCGTTGAAATTATCCCTCTGTATGGTTCCGTAGAATTAGGCCCCATCACCGGCATGTCCGAAGCAATTGTGGACTTGGTTTCCACAGGACGTACGCTAAAAGAGAACAACCTGATGGAGTTGGAAGTTCTGTTTGAAAGCACGGCTCGGTTGGTGGCCCATCCTTTGAGCTATCGTCTGAATGTGGATAATTTGAGCGAGTATGTTGATTTGATTCGACAGCAATTGACGGTGGCGGCTTAAGTGCTGCTGTTTTTTGACCGTTGTTTGTAGGGGCGCACCGATGTGTGCCCTTCTTCCCTTCTTTCTCACCCCAATGGTTTCTCCTTCCGTCACAACTCCCCGCAAGGGTTCAACTTACGATTGGCAACTTTTCCAGCGCCTTCTCCCCTATATTCTTCGGGAGAAAAGGCACCTAGTTTTACCCCTGCTTTTACTGGTTCCACTGGCCTTTGCTCAGGCATTTCAGCCAGTACTAATTGGTCAAGCGATTTCGCTCGTTGGCCAAGAATCTGGAGCCTGGAGCTTTTTAACAGAGCGGTCTCTGCAAGAAGGATTAAATATCCTGATTGTGCTGTTGCTGTTATGCATAGGCACCCGACTAGCCCTGGATGGCTGGCAGAGTTTTTTGGTGCAGAAGGTGGGGCAGGACATCACCCGCAATATTCGTAATGACATGTTTCACCATGTCATGGCCCTATCGATGCGATTTTTTGATCGCACGCCTGTGGGGCGGCTGATCACCCGTTTGACTAGCGATGTCAATGCCTTGGGAGATGTGTTTTCCACCGGGGCAATCGGCATCTTTAGCGACATGTTTTCGATCGTGGTGTCGGTGGTGCTCATGTTGCTGATCGACTGGCGCTTGGGCTTGATGCTGATGTTGTTGCTGGTGCCTGTGACAGCCATTATTATTTATTTTCAGCAACAGTATCGCAAAGCCAATTATCAGGCCCGTGAGGAGCTGTCGGCACTGAATTCAAATTTACAGGAGAATATTGCCGGCATTGAAGTAGTTCAGCTATTCCGGCGTGAGAATTTTAATGCCAATCTGTTTCGAACTACCAATGAACGTTACATGCTGGCGGTGGATCGCACCATCTTTTACGATTCGGCGGTATCAGCCACATTGGAATGGATCGCGTTGGTTGCGATCGCCAGTGTTCTTGGTTTTGGTGGTTGGCTAGTGCTGGGCGAGAACATGGAAATCGGCACCCTAACCACGTTTATCCTGTTTGCCCAGCGGTTATTCGAACCACTGCGTCAGTTTGCCGATAAATTCACCGCCATTCAAGCTGGATTTACTGCGGTTGAGCGTTTGAACGATTTGTTAGATGAACCGATCGACATTAAAGATAGTGATGATCCGGCAGTGTTGCCCGAACCCACTGACGAGAACGATAATGTCTTACCCGGTGAGATTCGCTTTAACCATGTGAACTTTGGTTATAAGGCCGATGAATATGTTTTACGTGATTTAGATTTCACCATTCGCCCCGGTGAGAAAGTGGCATTGGTCGGGCCAACAGGAGCCGGAAAAAGTTCAATTATTCGCTTGCTTTGTCGCCTGTATGAAGTCAACGATGGCCAAATTTTGCTCGATGGCGTTGATATTCGTGACCTGGCCCAGAGCGATTTGCGCCAGCGCATGGCCATCATTTTGCAAGATGGATTTATCTTCTCTGGAGACGTAAGTAGCAATATCACCTTGGGTGAAGAATACACTCCGGCGCAGATTCGCTATGCCGCCGAATCCACCAATGTGGCCAGCTTTATCGAACAATTACCCCAAGGCTATGACACCCTGTTACGAGAGCGAGGCACTAATCTTTCCGGTGGTGAAAAACAGCTATTGGCCTTTGCCCGTGCAGCGATCCGGAACCCTGGCATTCTGGTGTTGGATGAGGCAACCGCAAACCTGGATGTGGGCACAGAGGCGAAGATTCAGTCGGCCTTAAATACGCTATTGGAGAACCGAACAGCAATAATAATTGCCCACCGCCTATCTACAATTCGCAATGTGGACCGCATTTTAGTGTTGAAACAAGGGCATCTGGCAGAACAGGGTAGCCACGATGAACTATTAGCCGCAGATGGTCTCTATGCAAGTTTGTATAAGTTACAAATGTTGGGCCAATAAGTGCCCTGGTATTGCAAGGCATCCATCTCCCTTGCCCAGTTTACTCTTCGCAACTGTCGACGATTGCCGTTAGCGAATACTCCCCACCCCAATAGCCATAGGTGCCAACATACCAAAGACCACTGCTCAAGGCTGGCCGAGTTTGACTGTGCACGGTAATCGTTTCGTCACTACCATTTAACCAGGGACGAAAGTCATATCTACCCAGGGTGGGTTTGTCGTCTTTCCTCACATACAGGTCCACATCACCCGCTGCTGCTTCGGTGCCGAGCATTTGCAACTCCAGTTGAGCTGTCCCATCAGGTACATCAATATAATAATGTTGCCATTCGCCGTTGCTAACTCTGCCTGTGATTGGTTGGCAGCTTATCAGTGGAGGCGCGATACCGGTCTCTTCAGCAATCACAAAGTCTCTGATGACGGCCATATGTTGCATGTTGCGGGCACCGCTGTCGTTGCGACGAACAGGTGCGACATCTGATAGGGGAGAATAAACACGGCTGTCAAAAACTAGACCATTAGAAAATGTATTCTCTCCAATGGTGACGGGCACTTCATATTCTTGCAAATCAACATCGGCAAAAACCCAATCATAGGGACGACGACGGCTTGAATTAGTATCGCCATCCCCATTTTGATCCACGGGATAGGGAGGGCGAGTATTGACCACCGTTCCTAGAGTTCGCAATGCGGTTTCTGTGATATTACGAGTATTTAGATCTCCACCAATGACCAATAAGTCTTCGTTAGGCACATTATCTTCAACAAACTCGATTAAAGCATTGGCTTGAATATTGCGTGTATTTGCACTCCGGGTGAGAAAGTGAACGCTGATGGCCCATAGATCTTGGTCCCCCGGCAGATCAATCTTGGCCCAGGCAAAGTCACGGTTGCTGACGGCGGGGTCATCCCATTCCCCCGAATCAAGGATGGGATAGCGGCTGATGACACCGTTGGGGATTTGGGCATCGTCTTCTCTGTAATAAGAGAACTCGTCTCCAAAGGTGCTTTTAACCCAGGCTGTAATGTCGCTATCAGAGTTATTGCCAATGTTAAATTCTTGGATTAAAACAATGTCGGGTGTTAATCCTTGAAAGATGCGAGTACCTTCGCCTGGATCGTACGATTGGCGATTGCCACTGCTCGTGTTGGCAGCCATAATGCGCAGGGTGGTTTGGGAGACCGCTGGTTTTGCCATCAGCATAGCCAGGACCAAGGCAAGTAATGATAAAGACGATACACGCTGAGTTATGGGGGGCACTATGGTAGTTTCCTCAATGGAGAATACTTGTGTTGTAACTAGTCTGTAGGTAGTGTGCCCTGAGCCTATCAACTTTATTTGTATTGTGGGTGTTTTGTAATGACCCTATGGACTCCGGATATGTATACCAAGGCGTGGAATTTTGCGGCAGATGCCCATAGGGGGCAGCGGGTACCGGGGACGGAACGACCGTACATTAACCATTTGGGAAATGTGGCCATGGAGGTGATGCGGGCCATTGCGGCGACACCGACGGTGCAGCAGCCGGATTTAGCGGTGCAGTGTGCACTGTTACACGACACGATTGAGGATACGACGGTGACCTATGGGGTGATTGCGGCTGAGTTTGGGCCAGACGTGGCGGCTGGGGTGTTAGCCTTGAGTAAGGATTCTGCGCTGCCGAAGGAGGCGCAGATGGCAGATAGTTTGCAGCGGATTCGGCAGCAACCTGAGGCGGTATGGATGGTGAAACTGGCGGATCGCATTAGTAATTTGCAGAAACCGCCGAAGCATTGGGGAGTGGAAAAGATTCGGCAGTATGGAGTTGAGGCAGAGATGATTTTGGAGGCGTTGGGGGAGGCGAATGCGTGGTTGGCGCAACGGTTGGCAGAGAAGATTGTTGCCTATGGGGTGTATGGTGCGATGTGAAGGAAAATGCTACCCGTGGGTGCTAAGTTTATAACTAGGCTTGTATAAGCTGTTGCTTAGCTGTAGTTCTAAATTGATTTTAGGCTTCATGATATGCCAGTATCCCAAGCTACTAGAAGACGGATTGTCTTTCTGGTCTTCATTGCCCTAGTCCTCGGATTTTATCGGTTTCGCTGGGGAATACTTGGCCTCGTCAATATTGGGCCACTCTCCCAGTCGTGTGAAAACATAGAAGTGCTCAATACCTATTTGAGCACTGGTGGAAGTCCCTCAGCTTATCTAGGTCGTACACCATTAATTATGTGTGCGACAGAAAAGGAAAACTATGAAGTCGTGTCTAAGCTGATTGACTTAGGAGTTAATGTCGATGCTGGCAAAAAACGTCCATATGTACCGATTATTATGGATTCGAGTACTGGAACAACAGCCTTGGATGTGTCAGTCAGAGCGGGAAATTTTGAAATCACAAAGTTGTTGTTTGAGAATGGAGCAAATGTGAACTGGGCAGACAATGTATCTGCTTCACCTCTCAATCTTACAATCGTATACAATCGACCCGAGTTTTTAACATTGTTTTTGGAGAATGAAAATACTATCTATGAGTTTGATGAAAGTCGAATTGTTGGCGCAGCCCTTGACGGAGATCTGGCGATATTCAGGGTTCTATTTGAAAAAGGCGTTCATCTGGAAAGGATCTATGAGTCTGCATTAGCAGGTGCGGCATCTAAAAATCATATACAACTCGTCAACTTTCTATATGAGCAAGGCATTTCTGTTGATGCAAAAAATAGTCGAACAGGACAAACTGCACTTCACCTCCCTGCTAAATTAAATCACGTCAAGATGGTTGAGTTCCTGATCGATGTTAAAGCCGATATTAATGTCAGAGATAATAGAGGAAATACACCACTGCATTATGCAGCTATGTCAAATCATGATGAGGTTGCAAAAATATTAGTTGACAATGGTGCAGACACAAATCTTGAAAACAAAAAGGGCAAAACGCCTCTTGAAGTCTCAATCGAGAATGATAGTTGGGCCTGCGAAACCCAACACCCCGCCAATTGTTCTCGCGATCATTAACCGATGAATTGAGATTGCATGTATCTCAACCATTGGCAAATTACCGACACACAGAAATTGCAAATTTTATATATTCCCTCCAAATCACGCATATCGCCGAGACCCGTAGGTTGGCGTTGAGCCTGCGAAACCCAACACCCCGCCAATTGTCCTCGCGATCGCAATTTACCAATGAACAATTGCGATCGAATAAATGTACACCATTCATTCCTAAAGGTTGGCATTGGGAGATTTCGGCAAGTCGGGTTTCATAAATTCAACCCGACCTACTGTTTGAAATCTTCGTTACGTCACCACAATAACTATTTCTAGCTGAGCTAGCCAGGACAGCAGTTGCACTCATCTGTTTTTCCTGAACTAGAGCTGATGACGGATGATATTTTCCAGGCGGCTGAATTGTAGAGGTTAATGTAAACAAAACTATCCGTTTGCAACAAAGCAGCAGAAAATACAAACAAAACTTTAGCTAGTGAACACAATGGGAAGTAGGCACTCGCACAATCGGAGGTCAACCCCATGGTCGTCCAAGGTACACCCACCACACCCACCGCTGCTCCTGCCTACGAAACTACCACCCAAACCATTGCCAAAGAGCTGCTGGCTCAAACCCAAGAGCGCCAGGGTTGGCTCGGGCAAATTCGCGATCGCATCCAACTCCACGACCAGCTACTCGGCTTCGCCATGGCCAATCCTGGCCTGCGCGTTCAATTATTTCGCCTGATCGACTGCCTCCCGGCCCTCTCCGATAAAACCGAAATCGCCCGTCATATGGATGATTATCTAGGGCAAGACATCGTTGAGCTACCCGCCCCCCTCAAAGCGCTGCTCAACTTTACCCAACCCGATTCAGTGCCTGGTCATCTGGCGGCCACCACCTTCTCCACAACAGTTGCCACACTGGCCAAAAAATATATTGCAGGCGAAACGATCGACCAAGTTTTTAAGAGTTTAAAGCACCTTAAAAAACAAAATCTCACCTTTACCCTCGATCTATTGGGTGAAGCTGTTATTACTGAAACAGAAGCCGAAGATTATCTCAATCGTTATTTGTTGTTAATGGAACAATTGGCTACACGCTTTCCTACTCAGCCGGTGTCCCTTGAGCGAAGTCGAAGGGAACGCCTACCCAACGCTCAAGTTTCAGTCAAGCTAACGGCCTTTTATTCCCAATTTGATCCTCTAGACCCCATCGGCACCCAAACTAAGGTTAGCGAACGTGTCCGCAAATTGTTGCGGAAAGCTGGGGAGTTAGGTATCGCTGTCCATTTTGACATGGAACAATATGTCTACAAAGATCTTACCCTGGCAATTCTGAAAGATGTGTTGATGGAAGATGAATTTCGTCAGCGTAGCGATATTGGAATGACCCAACAGGCTTATTTAAGAGACAGTTATCAAGACTTGAAAGAGATTCTTCAGTGGGTGGCTGAGCGCGGTACTCCCCTCACCGTCAGGCTTGTTAAAGGGGCCTATTGGGACCAGGAGATGATCAAGGCTATCCAGCATGGCTGGGCACCGCCGGTTTATCGTCATAAAGTTTCGACCGATGCCAATTTTGAACGGATGACTCAGCTACTGTTGGAAAATCATCAGGTAGTGTACGCCGCGATTGGTAGCCATAATGTGCGATCGCAAGCCCATGCCATGGCCATTGCCGATGCCCTGCAAATTCCCAAACGCTGCATTGAGCTGCAAGTTCTTTATGGCATGGCCGATAAGCTTGCTGTTGCTCTAGCCAAGCGCGACTATCGTGTCCGTGTCTATTGCCCCTACGGTAAACTCATCCCTGGCATGGCCTACCTGATTCGTCGCCTGCTGGAGAACACCGCCAATACCTCATTCCTGCGGCAAAGGTTAGACGCAACACCGATAGAAGATCTCCTGGCTAAACCCACCTTTGCCGAAGTCGATGTGCAACCTGCTGACCCTGTCCCTGTGGAACAATTTGCCAATGCTCCCGATACTGACTATGCGCAGCGATTGGCCAGACAAACGGCCCAGCAGGCACTAACTCAGGTTCGTAATCAGTTGGGCCAAACCCATTGGTCTTGGGTGAATGGGCAATACCTACCAACGGAAATCCTGGTGCCGTCGGTGAACCCTTCGAATCCTGTCGAGATTGTGGGGCAGATTGGCTTGCTGGATACGAACCAGGCGGATATGGCTGTTGCCGCTGCTAAGGCTGCCGTTGCCAGCTGGCGACATACCCCAGTTTCAGAACGAATCGCCTGTCTGCATCGTGCAGGTGAATTGATGGCAGCTCGCCGTGCAGAATTGGTTGCCTGGATTGTTTTAGAGGTCGGTAAACCGTTGCGAGAGGCGGATGCGGAAGTGTCAGAAGCGATCGATTTCTGTCATTATTATGCTGATGAGATGGAGCGGCTGGAGCAGGGAAAAGCAGCTGATCTGCCTGGGGAGACAAATCGATATCGCTATTTCCCAAGGGGGATTGCGCTGGTAATTTCGCCGTGGAATTTTCCGCTTGCGATCGCAACTGGCATGACCGTTGCTGCCCTTGTCACTGGTAATTGCACCTTGCTCAAACCTGCTGAAAATTCCGCAATTATTGCTGCTAAACTGGCTGAGATTTTAATCGCAGCCGGTTTCCCTCCAGGTGTTTTCCAACTGTTATTTGCTAAAGGTTCGACCGTAGGGGCCCATCTCGTTCAACATCCCGACATTCACCTGATTGCATTTACGGGGTCCAGGGAGGTGGGTTGTCGTATTTATGCAGATGCTGCTCAGCTGAAACCTGGCCAGCATCACCTCAAACGAGTCATTGCTGAAATGGGGGGCAAAAACGCCATTATTGTCGATTCTAGTGCCGACCTGGATCAAGCGGTGCAAGGTGTGGTGCAGTCTGCCTTTGGCTACAGTGGTCAAAAATGTTCTGCTTGCTCACGGGTGATTGTTTTAGAGACTATCTATGAGACATTTGTTCAGCGTCTGGTCGAGGCTACTCGTTCTCTTAATGTAGGAGCCGCAGATTATCCTGACACTAAGGTGGGTCCGGTGATTGATGCCGTATCCCAACAACGAATTCAGAAATTTATTGAGATTGGTAGAAAAGAGGGTAGTTTGGCTCTCTCAATCGAACCTCCCGATTTTGGTTACTTTATTGGTCCTACTATTTTTATTAATGTTTCTCCCGATGCGCAGATTGCTCAACAAGAAATCTTCGGCCCTGTCGTTGCTGTTATCTCGGCGAAAACGTTTGAAGAAGGGTTGACTATTGCTAACAATACTGACTACGCCCTCACGGGGGGGCTCTATTCTCGTACTCCTGCCCATATAGAACAAGCTCAAACTACTTTTGATGTTGGTAATCTCTATATTAATCGAGGGATTACGGGTGCCATTGTTGCTCGCCAGCCTTTTGGTGGTTTTAAGCTCTCTGGTGTTGGTTCAAAAGCTGGTGGTGCTGATTATCTTCTTCAATTTTTGGAGCCTCGCGTAGTGACAGAAAATATTCAACGTCAAGGCTTTGCTCCGATTGATGGGTTTGATTAGTGTTCTTTGCGGGTGAAAAAATATAAAACAAGTACCCCTATACAGAGTGGTTCAATCACAATAGTCTTCTAACTTAATGACATAGTAACTCTGTGCCCTTCCAAAAAATCAATCAATCGAGGTGCCCAATAGATAGTTTCTCTTAATTCAGAATACTCATGTCCGCTACATAGACACTATGGATGCAGCAACCATCAATCCCTTGTTAAGAAACAGGTCGCTTACCCCGCTTCTGTAGTAGCGTTATTGACTGAAGTCTTAAACGCCCTACCGCAATGACAACTAACTGGTCCAGCCTGTTACAGCAGCTCATTGATAAGCACTCCCTCTCAGTCGATCAAGCTGAATCACTGATGCAAGGATGGTTGACAGAATCGATTGATCCGATCATGTCCGGAGCGATCCTGGCGGCCTTACAATCCAAGGGCTTCTCCGCTAATGAACTAGCGGGTATGGCCCATGTCTTACAAGGGCAGTCCCTAGGTGGCATGGAGGCCGATGATTCGTTGCCCACACCCCGCATCGATACCTGTGGCACTGGTGGAGATGGTGCCTCTACATTTAATATTTCCACCGCCGTGACGTTTGTGGCCGCTGCTGCCGGTATCCCAGTGGTAAAGCATGGTAATCGCTCAGCATCTAGCAAGGTGGGCTCGGCTGATGTGCTGGAAGGTTTAGGTGTAGACCTTAGTACATCCCCTGAAAAAGCTAAAGCAGCGGTTAAGGAAGTGGGGGTGACATTCCTGTTTGCCCGTGGTTGGCACCCAGCAATGAAGGCCGTTGCGCCCCTTCGCGGTACGTTGAAAATTCGCACGGTTTTTAACTTGCTGGGGCCATTGGTTAACCCCTTGCGGCCTACGGGACAGGTCATTGGTGTATTCGACCCAGCGGTCATTTCTACCATGGCCGAAGCGTTGAACCAGTTAGGGATGGGGCAAGCCATGGTGCTCCATGGTCGCGAGGGTTTGGATGAAGCTGGATTGGGGGATGCAACGGATGTGGCTGTCTTAGCCAATGGTCAGGTGACTACTCAGGTGATCGATCCAAAACGTTTGGGGTTAGCCCATGCTGATATTGGTGCTCTGCGGGGTGGTGAACTAGAAGAAAACATGACCATCCTGCGTAATGTACTTCAGGGTAAAGGTACCCAGGCTCAGCAGGAAGCTGTGGCCCTAAATGCCTCTCTGGCCTTGCAAGTGGGGGAAGTGGTGACAGGTGATACCTTTGAAGCTGCCTGCGCTCAAGGTGTTATCAAAGCAAAAGAGATTATTGCCAGCGGTGCCGCTTGGGACAAGTTAGAGCAACTAGTCGCTTTCTTGAAAAATTAAAAACAACAACGTGAGAATAATTACTCATAAATCTTAGGGTGGGCTATGCCCACCCTAAGATTTATGCCATGGAACTTATGGCATAAGGTTTTCCTGCTGATGGGGAATCCATTGCGCCAAAATGGCTGCAATGGCCATTGAGAAACCGCCAAGGACGACAATACTAATCCGATCGCAACCGAAACAGGTCATCACCCAACCCAGCCCTAAAGAGGCAACAATCTCGGGGAGCACAATAAAGCAGTTGAAAATGCCCATGTAGAGGCAATTTTTTTCTGGTGGAATGGATTTAGTTAGTAGCGCATAGGGTAGTGAATGCATGCTGGCGATGGCAATGCCTACGCCAATCATCGGCAATAATAAGAATTCTGGCTGATGAATCCAGTTAATGGAGATTAATCCAATAGCACCACACAGCAGACTAAGACTGTGGGTGTGGCGTTCTCCTAACCTCGCAACAACACTATAAATACCTAGAGCGGCAACACAACACACCAGATTGTCGACTGCTAAACAAATGCCTGACCATTCAACACTTTTGGCATAAAGTGGTGTACCTGGCACAGCACCAAAAATATGATGGGCGATGGCTGGGGGCAAATAAAGGAACATGCAAAATACCCCTAGCCAGCTAAAGCATTGCACCCAAGCCAGATGTCGCATTGTGGGCGGCATGGTTGCGATCGCATCCCAAATTTGTTTGACCATACCGTCTTCAGAAGCCGAGGATGGCTTAATATCGTTTGACTCTGGTGTTGTCAGCACGGTCCACACCACGGTCCCCAAAAACACCGCTGCCCCTAAATAAAAGGACAACTTAATCGACAGCGGAATATGGCCTGCCATGGCGGCAGTATCTAACTCACTGAAGGGGTCGTTATTCAGGTGGGCTATCAACCACGGCATGGCTGATGCCAGTACTGCCCCAAGGCCACAGAGCAGACTTTGTACAATAAACCCCTGGGTTTGCTGCTCTGTGGGCACCAAGTCCGCCACAAATGAGCGAAATGGGGTCATGCTGACGTTAGCGGATGCATCTAGCAGCCAAAGCAGCCCTGCCGCTATCCATAGGCTCGATGCATTGGGCAGCAGAATTAGCGCGATCGAACTTAGGAGAGCGCCCCCTAAAAAGTAGGGTCGCCGTCGCCCGAGCGGTGTATGGGTGCGATCGCTCCAATAGCCAATCACAGGCTGTATCAACAGACCACTCATGGGCGCAGCCAGCCACAGTAGGGGGAGCTGATGAGGGGTTGCGCCCAGGGATTCAAAAATGGCGCTACCGTTGGCCATTTGCAAGCCCCAGCCAAACTGGATGCCAAGGAAGCCAAAGCTCATATTCCATAAAGCACCCAAATTGTATGGTTGATGCAACGTGGGGGAGTCTTCTGGGGAAAGAGATGCTTGAGAAACGATTTGGGTAACTTCTACCATGGCATTGCCATGGACTTAGCGGCAGATTTAATTGTGTGGTTAAACATAAACAACGTAAATTGCCACAGCCAATCAGCAAGCCATAGCGTTAGGGCAGGTTATGGACGATGTTGACAATTTTTAAGGAACAATTTTGTTTTGCTTGTACACACAATGCTGAACAAACAATGTCCAGGGGCACCAACTTAAGGCAGAACGTTCTCCCAAAGAGAGTAGTCAGGGGTCAGAAGTCAGTGCAGTACTGGATTCTGACCCCTGACTACTCTTCTAGCCAACATTTCTCAGCATAAGTTGATATCCATTCACAGAAAAATCTTTACCATAAATTGTCAATATCTATTCTAATTAAAGCCTGATTAATTATTTTGTTGCGAATATATATCTCTATGTAACGTCCTTTGAATCAGTCGTGCTTTCCCCGGAAACCGTTTCTACAATGGAATATATAAGTAGTCTTTGATATAGTGCTCTATGGCCAGCAAGACAGTCTTGACGACAACGGCAACTAAGACCGTTGGTGAGATGATGACAGCGCCTCCTTTGATGGCTACACCAGAGATGTCCCTCAAGGATGCAATTCAGCTGCTGGCTACCCATCGGATTAGTGGCTTGCCTGTGGTTGATGCTACTGGAGAAGCTGTTGGGGAGATTTCTGAAACTGATTTGATGTGGCAGGTGAGTGGTGCGTCGTTGCCCGCCTATGTCATGTTGCTGGATAGTATTGTGTATTTGACTAATCCCGCTCGCTACAGTCAAGAATTGCATAAGGCTTTAGGGCAGACTGTTGCTGATGTGATGTCTCGTAAGGTGACCGTGGTGCAGGCTGATGACGACTTGCAGCGGGCTGCTCAGCTCATGCATGACAAACAAATTCGTCGATTAGTGGTTGTTGATGATGACAGACACGTTATTGGCATTCTGACCCGTGGTGACATTGTGCGTGAACTGGCTCAGCAATACACCTAAAATGCATGTACGTATTTCACATGCATTTTTAACCTATGGGCATCTCGCCAGATCAAATAAAACAACAGCTAGCATCTGAAGATTTAGGTCAGCGGTTGCGAGCGGTCAATTTACTGCGGAATATTGATCCGGCAGTTGCGTTTGAGCTCATTCAAGCTGTCGTGAGTGACAGCAGCTCACGGGTCCGCTATGCCGCCATCAGTCAATTTTCTTCCTTAGGGAGCCAAGATAGAGACACTGCGCTTACGATATTGCGAGGAGCACTATTCCACGATCCAGAAGCGGATGTGCAAGCAGCAGCGGCAGATGCTCTTGGGGCCTTACATTTGGTGGAAGCCTATGATGATTTGGCGACCGCCTACAACAATACATCGGAATGGATTGTGCAAATGAGCATTGTTGCTTGTTTGGGAGAACTGGGTGTGGCTCGTGCTTTTGACCTGTTACAGCAGGCACTGAAGTCAGAAACCAATTTGATTGCGTTGACTGCTATTGGGGCCCTTGGTGAGCTCAAAGACCCTCGTGCAGTGCCGCTGCTGTTAGATTTTGTAGGCAGTGATGATTGGCAAGTTCGCCATCGTGTTGCCCAAGCACTCAGTCATTTTTTAGATAGCCCTCAAGCCGAGACTGTGCGTCCTGCGATGATGAGCCTAGCTGAAGACAGCTCGGAAATCGTTGCTGAGGCTGCTAAATATTATTTGCCATAAGCCGAGACTGTGCGTCCTACGATGATAAGCCTAGCTGAAGATAGCTCGGAAATCGTTGCGACTGCTAACTATTATTTTCCTTAGTTTTTGAGCGACTGACGCATCGTTGTGAGTCGCTTTAAGCCGTATCCATATATTTAAAAACTAGTAAATTTTTATTGGTGCATCTTCAATAAGAAATTAAGTAAAATTGAAAAATATCAACCGTATTTGTTCGGACTATAAAACGGGTTGTTAAATGTTACGAACAGATGCCTGGTTGAAATTACTTAGTATTAATTTGATGTGCTCCGGTTGCGACATAATTTAGCTTGAATTTCTGATGGTTAGCCCTTAATCAGAGATTAACCAGAAACTTTTTGAGACTGAGCTTTTGGGCTATAGATAACGTCCTATTGTTTATGGCATACCCCATCGTTCTTTCGCATGTTGCCAATCTTAGCTTATGGGTTAATCGCTTGCCTGGTATGCATCTTAGAACTTGCAAAGAGTAACTACAGCAAGCTAATACATATCGTTTATGTCGAAAAAAATGATTCAGTTCTAAAGGCTGAATCTAAAGCGGAAGTGAAATAAAAAATATTTTTATCTAAGCCTTAGAAAACATGAAAGTAGCAATTGGTTCGATAGTTTTTTCTGTTTTTCGGTTTGAGTTATTGCATATCTGATATATTAGATGTGTGCAAGAAGGCTTATTAATTCCCTGTAGTACGGATTGCTTACATCCATTTAAAAACTGTTTTTACTTTCGTATAGATAGTTCAAGTTTAATTTTTAAGGCTAAAGTTTGTGTTGATTTTAGGGCTGCCAGCAATATAGGCAGACTTGGTGTTGGGGATTGATTGCATGGTTAGTGCGATGACATTATCCAATGGAGTTAAGTGGGACAAACTTAGTTTTGCCTCGACTCTATATCTGTATCCAGTCATTGATACGTTATTGGAGCATGCGCCATCACAGATGCGTGATGAGCTACGTTTAGGTTTGCAAGAGGCTTTGGTCAATGCCGCAAAGCATGGCAATAGTCTGGACCCAAGTAAGCATGTTTCTGTTCAATATGCTGAGGTCCAGGGCTGTTATTGGTGGATCATCACGGACCAGGGGAATGGGTTTGAAATACCCCATGGCTGTCGTATTTGCCCTGATGACGGTTCAGATGGTGATAGCCTGGGCGACTGTGGTCGTGGTCTGTTTATCCTGCATCAAATTTTTGATCAGGTTCATTGGTCTCCTAAGGGCAATGAAGTTCACCTTTGTAAGCGTTTACGGCGTCGACCGAACTGGTTGCTCTGGTGGCAAGATTTACGGGGTGCTAAAGGCACCGTTGCCATGGGCTGAATGAGTCTGAAGCTTTTATAATTGGTATGCCTGTTATTTGGTAAGGCATGATCTGTTTGCGTCTTTGCTTGATGTAGGACATTAGCATCTATGGCCTACGAACCGCTGCATCACAAATATCGTCCTCAAACGTTTGCCCAGCTTGTTGGGCAGGGTGCGATCGCAACAACCCTTTCCAATGCCCTTCAGCAAAATCGCATTGCTCCGGCCTATCTTTTTTGTGGCCCTAGGGGAACCGGCAAAACCTCCAGTGCTCGTATTTTAGCCAAGTCACTGAACTGCTTAAGTAGTGAGGTACCTACATCTGCCCCCTGCGGTCAGTGTCAGGTCTGTCGTGAAATTACCGTTGGTGCCTCCCTAGACATTGTTGAAATCGATGCGGCTAGTAATACGGGTGTTGATAATATCCGTGAGCTGATTGAACGAGCCCAGTTTGCCCCAGTGCAGTGTCGTCATAAGTTATATGTGCTGGACGAGGTACATATGCTTAGTACAGCGGCGTTTAATGCTCTACTTAAAACCTTAGAAGAGCCCCCACCCCACGTTGTATTTGTACTAGCCACCACTGATCCCCAGCGGGTGTTACCCACGATTATTTCCCGCTGTCAACGGTTTGACTTTCGTCGCATTCCCTTAGATGCGATGGTTCAGCACTTAAATTACATTGCTCAGCAAGAGGCGATTGCCATTGCTCCTGATGCTTTGCAACTAGTAGCGCAGCTTTCCCAAGGGGGATTGCGTGATGCCGAAAGTTTGCTCGACCAGCTAGGTCTCCTCGATGGTGAAATTACCATTGAAGCGGTGTGGGATCTGGTGGGAGCCGTTTCTGAACGTGATTTGCTTGCCCTAGTCCAGGCAGTGAGTGCTGACGACGGTGCCCAAGTTCTGATTTTGGCCCGTCAATTAATGGATCGGGGCCGTGAACCTCTGATGGTGTTGCAAAGCCTGGTGGCCTTTTACCGAGATCTTTTGATTGCAAAAACCGCTGGTGAGCGCCGTGATTTAGTGGCAATTACCCCGCCTGTTTGGGCCGAGATGGTGAACTTTGCCCAGGCTTTGCCATTGCCATTGTTGCTGTCGAGTCAACAGCATCTGCGAGCTGCCGAAGTACAAGTCAAAAATACAACTCAGCCCAGGCTTTGGTTAGAAATCACTCTAATGGGCCTATTGCCCTCAGCGTTGGGGCAGGTAAATGTGGCGACACCAGTGGTGACTGCACCAGTGGTGACTGCACCAGCGGTGACTCAATCCATGGCTCAACCGTCTATGCCAAAAGCAATCAGTTCACCCCCGCCTGTGGCTGAACCACCCATTGTTGCTCAGAAGCATACACCAGAAGAAAAAGCTACTACAGTAGCCCCAACACCAGTACCTAAACCTCAAAGTGAACCGCAGAAGAATGTGGTTGCTCATGAGCCAGAGCCACAGCCAAAACCTCAGGAGGATAAGGCCGCAAAGGGCGCATCGGTTGTGAATGCTCGGCCTGCTCCTACTGACGCTCATATCCCTCAGCCTACGTCTGCTGTTAACAATTCGGTTGAACAACCTTCTGCGATGGCCGATGCCCCTGCCATGGGCAGTATCAATGATATTTGGGCCAAAATTGTGACTCAACTACAGCCCTTTGGTACAAAGGTTCTGATGCGTCAGCAAGCCAAGTTACTGACCTGTGATGGTGTAGAGGCAACGGTCGGTATTCGGTCTCAGCCGTTGATGCGCATGGCTCAAGATCGATTAAGTAATGTCGAGATTGCGTTTGAAAAAGTTTTCGGCCATAAAATCCGAGTAACGATGGTAGTTGCAGCGGAAGAGCAAGCGGCTGCCCCTGCTGCTGTACCGACATCGCCACCAACTGTGGTGCCATCAGTGTCGCCACCACCGGTTTCGCCACCACCGGTTTCGACGCCATCGCCACTCTCTAAGCCAACGCCCCATAGCGCTAGCACCACTTCTTCTCCTAGACTTGCTGATACGCCTGCGTCGCCACAACCCGCTGTGGCAGCATCTGTTACAGCGACTCCCTCTCCTCCAGCTCCGCCGCCACCCACTTCTACAGCCAGCAACGCGTCTATTGCAGCTAATGAATGGCAAGGAGAAAACGAACTGGACCGCAGTGTCAAAAGCTTTGCTCAATTCTTTAATGGCCAGATTGTTAACCTGGATGATGAGGCGACGGAAGTTCCCTCTACACCATCTGCGGAACCTGGTCCTGATGTCCCGTTTTAGAGGTCAAGCTAGTGGTGGAAGGGAATGGAGCAGAGGGGCAATAAGCCCACCACTAACCCTGAAAGGCAGCCATAGGTGACGAAGGACCATTGGGGTTGAAACCCATAATCATGGTCTGATAACAACGCATCAATCCGTCGACTTAATCGACTGCTAGGAACCGTACAGCTAAAGTTAGCAACTGTTATCGGTGAAAGGGGGGCGGCAATGACCTGTACCAAGGATTCTGCCAAGGTTAAACGATCAACCGAGTGGGTAGCCCAGTCATCGGCTCGAATTTCTCGTAGGAGTAGTAACTCCTGCCAAAGTTCATCCGTGTAAGGCAGCCAACAGGTGATACGTCGCAGCCATCCTAACCAGAAGAACCAAAACGTGTCGCGGTAGTGATAATGCGCTTTTTCATGGGCAATCACTGCCGCTAAATGTTCACTGTCAAGGGTGTCGATGAGTCCCTGGCTAATCACTAACTCCGACGACCAGAGCCCGATTTGTGCACTAAATGCGGTGTCTTCATCCATTAATCGACTGGGAGTACCCTGCACCATTTGCTGAGGATATTGCCGGATGTGGACAATGCTCTTGTGGGCTTGCCATCTCAGGTAAATCAAGATGCCCAGGCTAACGACTAAAAATAACCAGGCGGTTGTGTAACTAATCCAGCCTTCCAAGGGGCTGACTACATGACCGTGGGGACCCATGATAATAATGGCCACCGCAGTGGTTAGTAGCAAGATGGGGGATATCAGTAATAGGGATAAAACCGTTAGCCAGTGCGCATTTTGTAGACAGCGTCCAGTGAGGGCCAACCGGAGTAGGATTGCGGTTGCGATCGCACCCCCCATTAAACTCACATGCATCATGGCTATTTCTCCTGCCCCTGTTGGTTGTTTGAGCGAGCTCGTCGCGCTGCCTGAATACGTTTGGTAATGGCTTCTAGCTGGTCCAAACTATCTTGGTCAAGGGTATCTGCAAAGGCCGCCACAATATCTGGATTACTAGCTGCTAAAAACTGATGTAAACGCTCATGGGATTCCAGAATTTTGGCATTGTTGGCTGAAAGTAGGGGCTCCCAATGATAAGCCCTGCCCACCCGCCGCTTAGCAATCCAACCCTTTTTTTCGAGGCGACGTAGCACCGTAGCCACCGATGAATAGGTCAAATCCCGGTCAATATCTTCCAGAATTTGGTTATGAATTGCCGTTGCTGATGTCGTTCCCAATTGCCATAGGATATCCAAGATTTCAGTTTCGAGTGGCCCCAACGACAATCGCTTGGGGCGGTAGGCCGGAAATTTCGACATCGGCTAACTCTGAAGACACTAGTTTCCCTAACCAGTGTATCGCCCGAAGTCCGATATTCTCATTGCGGGTCTCATATTACTCACACAACTATAAACTGTGACCAAGTGTCACTTGAGATATCCAGAGTTAACTAACAGAATAGAGAAACTTAAATGCGCAGATGTGCAAATCAAGGTTGAATTTAGAGGTGGTACTTGCCACCTCTATTTTATTTTTTGTCTTCTTGTGCGACTTTGATCGCGACTGCTATAAAAAACGAGTCTAGCGATCTGAATCAAGATTTAGTGCATTGTGATCTGACTAAAGTCGTTAGCAAACCCACAGATTACGCCGCTGCATTCATCATCAAGGATGTCAGTTTCAGACAGGGTAGGCTGCCAGCCACCTAAATAACCAATAAAGCCGCCAGTTGACTGAGCCATGCGTAAATCACTGGTGGAATCCCCAATAACCATTCCCTGCCCAGGTGAGAGTCCGATGCTTTGGCACGCGGCGGGCAAAAAATCTGGTGCGCCCTTGGTAGGATGTGGGCTACTGGTACCCTGGAGCTTGTCAAAGTAGGTCTGTAGCTGATAACGATTAACAAAGTCCTCAAGATTGCTCTGGGTGTCAGCAGAAACCATGATCACGTTTAGTCCCACGTGCCTTAACCGCTGTAAAAAATCTAAAACGCCGGGGAGGAGCGGGGTGTAAGCAGCTTTAGGTGAACATTGCTGATCCGCTACTGTCAGACTGTGAATTGCCAGTTCTAATGCCTTTACCCATGGGTATCCTGCCATGGCAGCAGCAGCAGCGGTTCCAATAATAGTTTCTTGGCGACTGCCTACGGCTAATAATCCAGAAGCACTTAAACCCGTAGAGTCTATGCCCAATGCCTTGAGGGTAAGCCCATAGGCCCCTGGTAAACTTTGCTCCATCAGCTTTGCCTGGTTATAGCCCAACTGCTGAAGGTAAGCAGCCACATTGGCTAGGGTACCGTCTTTGTCTAAAAAGACAGCATCGATGTTTGTAAACTGTTTGCCGTTACAAAAGACAGTGACCACGGACTTAACTGTGACGAAATAAACAATAAAAAATGTGGGACGTTACGTCCCACATTTAGCTCAAGCAAGTGTCAGGTTACCTGAGTAGCCTTGCTATCTGAAGTAGATGGCTTTCTGCTGAAGAGAGCTAATTACTCCGCAACAGCCATTGCCGTTGCATCTTCATCGGTGTAGACGTCGTCGTCGTCGCTAGCTTCAACCTCGCCAGCAGCGGCAGCGGCTTCAGCTTCAGCCGCTTTCAACAATTGTTGACGATAGCGCTCAGCCATTTCCTCGGCTTTCTCAAACACGATGTCAGGGTTCTTGACCATATCACCGGGTTCGGGCTCAAGCTGTTTGGTGGATAGTGAAATGCGGCCACGCTCAGCATCAAGATCAATGATCATGACCTTGATCTCATCATTCACATTGAGCACCGTATTGGGCGTATCGATGTGATCATGAGAGATTTCAGAAATGTGCAACAGACCGCTGACACCACCGATATCGATAAAGGCACCGTAG
This sequence comes from Leptothoe sp. LEGE 181152, assembly GCF_032906605.1. Classification (NCBI taxonomy): domain Bacteria; kingdom Bacillati; phylum Cyanobacteriota; class Cyanophyceae; order Nodosilineales; family Cymatolegaceae; genus Leptothoe; species Leptothoe sp. LEGE 181152. Next base: position 200,258 of record NZ_JASATU010000032.1, on the reverse strand, counting down.
GGCTTGAGACCGCGTACTGCACCAATCACCACTTCGCCCACTTGCAGACCGTTCATCTTACGCTCAACTAACGCACGACGATGGCTCAATACAAGACGGTTTCGCTCTTCATCAACTTCAAGAAACTTCAGGGGAAGAGCTTCACCGACAAGATCTTCCTTAGGTTTGCGAGTACTGATGTGGGAACCGGGGATAAATCCGCGCAGCCCTTCAATTCTTACCAAAGCTCCACCACGGTTAGTGGCAAATACATCAGAGCGAACAGTAGCGTCCTCGTTTTGTAGCTGACGTACACGCTCCCACGCTCGCATATATTCAATGCGTCGAATGGAGAGGGTTAGCTGGCCATCTTCATTTTCATCTGTCAAGATGAAAAATTCACGAGTCTCATTGGACTGAAGCACCTCATCCGCAGCTTCGACACGATTGATTGACATCTCTTGGATGGGCAAATAAGCAGCGGTTTTTGCACCAATATCAATCAAAGCGCCCCTAGGCTCGATGCTAAAAACTGTCCCAGGAACGATATCACCAGGACTGAAATGGTAATCGTACTGATCTAATAAAGCTTCAAAGTCTTCATGAGTAAAACCAATATCGGCTTGTGTCGTTTCAAGATTGACCATGCTAGATGTTTCCTACGGTTTCTCCATAATTGAGTGGACATGTTGTGCGTCTGTGTGCCGCCCCTACATTGATCCAGATTTTATCTCAGACAAGGCTAGGGCATCACTCAAAATGCGCTACCGTTAACCCTTTACTAAATAGCTCTGAGTGGTCAGACTCCTAGATAGATTGCTAATTGCTATCTAAAATGCTGACATGAACCTGAACTGGGCTCAGGACTTAGAGCCTTGCAAAGCAAGTAATACTAACACACATGAGGGCTCGACACGGAAACCCGTACCGAAAATTAGCAAACTACACAAACCTTCGCAAGACTATTTATGATAAGTGAATTTAGTCCTGCTGTCACTGACTATTAATGTATTGATGTAGGCTTATTTCTTGAGAATTGTATTTTCAAGGGGCCACATCCTACACGGTTAATGCCGAACCGTTACAATTACCGTTGGTTATGTAGGGCTGGGTTTCGGTCGTTGCTTCGTCCTCCTGTAAGTGGTTGAGGGCATCTGCAAAGTCTCGAATGCCAGTAAATTGACGATATACCGATGCAAAGCGGACATACGCAACTTCGCTTAAGGGTTGGAGCTGCTGTAAAACAAGCTCACCAATGTCTGCACTAGCAATTTCTCTGGTTGTGCGCTGCTGTAGGTCTGCTTCGATATTGTCAACGATGGTTTCTAAACGACTGGCTTCAATGCCTGTTTTTTCGCAGGCTCGAGCAATGCCTCTAAGGAGTTTGGAGCGATTAAATAATTCCCGATTGTTATTGCGCTTAACCACAGTGATGGGCACATATTCAATGCGCTCATAGGTGGTGAACCGACTATTGCACTTGAGGCACTCCCGACGACGTCGAATGCTACGGCCAGATTCTGCCGATCTCGATTCTAAGACACGATTGCTGGGATGCTGGCAAAAGGGACACTGCATAAACCACTAAACCCAAAATCAGTGAAGTGAGGGCCGCTTTAATCAGCGGCCCGCTTATTAGACCACGCTTAAAACAAAAATAGAGGCTAACTTCGCTAAATGCAAAGAAGTTAGTACCTCTATTATGTCATCCAGACTCTGTTAGGTAACAGATATGCTAGTTGCCAAGCTGGTTCAATGATTGATTTGGGCTTGGCAATCGAACATCTTTAGTCTTTTTTGATCCGGGGGGGCTCACGAAATGCGATCGCAAAAAAGAGCGTACCGATAATACAGGTGAAAATCAGAATGTAAGCAACACTTTCCATGGTTTCGTCCTACTCAATTTACAGTCAGTTCCACTGCTGTAGAAACAAGCAATGGTTGCCATTGGTTACTACCATTATTCCAAAAAAATGGCCCAGCGTAATCCATTCGCTGGGCCATTTCCTTAGCCTAAGACTCGTACTTAACGATTTGTTGCACGAGTAGTCGTGTCTCCAACCTTCTGGAAGAAGCCCCACTCAACCTGCTCCTCAGAGAGGTCGGGGTCAATACCAGCGAATACGTCGCGGTATAGAGTCCGGGAACCATGCCAGATGTGGCCAAAGAAGAACAGCAGTGCAAACACCGCGTGGCCAAAGGTAAACCAACCGCGAGGACTAGAACGGAATACACCGTCAGACTCTAGAGTCTCAAGGTCGAATTCGAAAGGTTCACCTAGTAAAGCCTTACGGGCGTAGCGCTTAACCCGAGCGGGATCCTTGATAGTTTGACCATCTAGCTCACCACCGTAGAAAGAAACGGTTACACCAGTCTGCTCAATACTGAACTGAGACTCAGCACGTCGGAACGGAATATCCGCACGAACTACACCGCTGGAGTCAGTCAAGATCACTGGGAAAGTCTCAAAGAAGTTGGGCAAACGGCGAACAGAAAGCTCACGACCCTCAGCATCTTTGAAGACAGGATGGCCAAGCCAGCTAGTTGCAATCCCGTCACCACTATCCATAGGACCTACGCGGAACAAACCGCCCTTAGCAGGGCTGTTGCCAACATAGTCATAGAAAGCGAGCTTCTCAGGAATATTCTGATAAGCTTCAGTACGGCTTAGTCCGTCAGCCATGTCGGCTTGTACACGGCGCTCAATCTCTTGTTGGTAATAACCAGAGTCCCACTGATAGCGGGTAGGGCCAAACAACTCAACAGGAGTAGTCGCGTTGCCATACCACATGGTGCCAGCCACTACGAATGCTGCAAAGAAAACAGCGGCAATACTACTGGATAGTACCGTTTCGATGTTACCCATACGCAACGCCTTATAAAGACGCTGAGGTGGGCGCACCGTCAGGTGGAATAGGCCTGCCACAATGCCGACAATACCAGCGGCAATGTGGTGAGCCACAATACCACCCGCATTGTAGGGGTTAAATCCAGCAGGACCCCATTCAGGAGCGACGGGTTGAACGTGCCCAGTGATGGCATAGGGGTCAGATACCCACATACCAGGTCCCCAGACACCGGTTAGATGGAATGCTCCGAAACCGAAGCAAAGTAAACCAGATAAGAACAGGTGAATACCGAACATCTTAGGTAAGTCCAAAGCGGGCTCACCAGTTCGGGGGTCACGGAATAGATCCAAATCCCAGAAAACCCAGTGCCAAACTGCTGCTAAGAACAGTAGGCCAGATAGCACGATGTGTGCCAGTGCAACGCCTTCAAAAGACCAGAAGCCAGGATCAACACCTGTCTCACCAGTCACACTCCAACCGCCCCAAGACCCGGTTACACCGAGGCGAGACATGAAGGGAAGAACAAACATTCCCTGACGCCACATGGGGTTCAGGGCAGGATCACTTGGGTCAAATGTAGCAAGCTCAAACAGGGCCATAGAGCCAGCCCAGCCTGCCACAAGTGCAGTATGCATTAGGTGTACAGAAATCAGTCGTCCGGGATCGTTAATAACGACTGTATGTACCCGGTACCAGGGTAGTCCCATTGACTACGCGCCTCCTCCTAGTTTGGAAATGTTAGCCGTACATTAAAATACCGATACAAACAGGCTACCAGATCCCCCCATTGACTCCAAAGGCAAGCCCCAATGAATTGCTATTTAGCAGTGAAGAAAACTGGAGATGATGGACAGATAGCCTTATGCGGTAATGAATCCAGACGATTCCCGACGGACTAATCCACTCAAATCCAAAGATTAAAGTGTATAAAGAAGTGTAACTAGAGTTCATAATCCAATGCAAGCTGAATTGCTTGGGATTGTGACACTCGCGGCATTCTCGACGTTATAGCGATTGCTTTTGGAGCCCTTCGATGCCCACTATTAAGTTTGTTAAAGAAGATGTTGAGGTCACAGCGGCGGATGGAGCGAATCTACGTCAGAAGGCGATAGATAACCGCGTTGATGTCTATACATTCACTGGCAAAATGATGAACTGCGGTGGATATGGTCAATGTGGTTTATGTGTCGTTGAAATCACTGAAGGGTTAGATAACCTATCTCCGCGTACTGCAGTGGAAGAAAAAAAACTCAAAAAACGTCCTGGTAACTGCCGCTTGGCATGTCAGACGCTGGTCAATGGACCGATTAGTGTGGTGACTAAACCGAAGAAGAAAAAGTGATGCATCGAATGCATTCAGTTGATTTATTGGGATTTAGTTAGCTTTTGAGCTAGCTGTATCGCTAACTTCAATTCACAAAGCTGTGGCTTCATTGAGTTGAACCAGAGTGATATGCTTAGCCATGTGGTTTGTTGTTGAGAGAGATAATAGCTGAGTCCTATGGAAGTTAATAATCTGGGGTTTGTAGCCAGCATCCTTTTCGTGTTTGTCCCAACCGTATTCCTGCTTATTCTTTACATTCAGACTAAAGAATAGTAGATGGGTCAACATGGCAACAGTGAGCTCAGCTTTCTGTTGATACCAAGCCGAAAGCTTTTTTGTGCAGAAGCCGATCGTCAGACTAAATGAGCATTTTTGTTTATTTATATTGCGCTTAGTCTATTGCGGACTTTTGCAGATACTTAGAGCAGATATTAAATATCTCAGGCTAGCTGTTTTAAGGCTAGGTATGGGTACTGGCCATGGCTAAGTACCCATTTTTATGGTTCCTTATACCCTGCTGTAGGCTTGCCATGCTTGCCAAAATACATAGGTGGCTAAAACGCACAGCAGGATACGAAATAATACGCTAACAACCTGTTCTGGCAGTTTGGGTAAAAAACGAGTGCTGATTTGGACGCCCACCAGACCACCTAGACCCAGGCTCAAACCAGCTCCATAGACGATATCTCCCTTAAGGCTGTTGTGGATGCAGGCAACACATGAGGTCAGAGCAATGACGGCCAAGCTATTACGGACAGCAGTTTTCATGCCGGTATTCATCAGTAATATCTGTAAGGGCACCATCACGACGCCGCCGCCCACACCGAACAAACCGGCCATAAACCCTGAGGTGCTACCGGTAATTAAACGAGCGGTAATGGGAGGGATCTGATTGGGGGGCTGGACTGTGGTCGCCACCCGCTTCTTTAAGCTAACCAGGTAGATATTGGCTAGCAGCAATATGCCAAATGCGGCTCGTCGCCAGTGTTCGGAAAGTAATTCTCCAAACTCTGTGCCTATGATGACTAGGGTGGCTGCTGGGATTGCCAACAGCACAACTTGGTTGGGCTGTAGGTAACCCATGCGCCAGTTTTGAAAACTGCCTGTGGTGGCTGTGATTAAAATAGCGAACAAACTGGTGGCAGCTGCTTGGTCTACATTGATGCCAAATAACAGCAATAAAGGCACCATCAGCACACCGCCACCAATACCCAGCAGTCCCGCTAATACCCCTGCAGCTAAGCCACCTAACGTTAACAAGACACTATGGGGAAGGGGCATGGGTGGATGAAGTAGACAATTTCAGCATTTTCCCACAGTTGTTGGGATGATGAATGCCTAGGTCATGCAGAGAAAATATAATTATGGTAGGGGTCCCAACGGCTATTTACTGACCCTGGGGCCGTATCGCTTAGGACTGGTTCAGGATCGGCTCTAGGTTAATGTACTGCTCAACGGTATTGGCCAGTTCGTTTAGCGTAGAATCCCGCTGGTCGCGGTAATTAGCAATGCCAGTGGGTAAAGACCCCAAGCCCCGCTGCTGTCTGAGGCGATTTAGCCAGGCTCGTCGCCAGGGTCCATTATCAAAAATACCGTGTAAGTAAGTGCCCCACAGGGATTCAGTCTCGTCGACGATACCCAGACTGCGATCGTCGAAAATGGGCTGGAACTTAGGCCCTGGTTCACCACCTTCAGGGGTCATCACTAGCTGAGTACGCCCGTGGTGAATCTCATAGCCATTGACGGGTAAGCCTTCTTGGGGGTACTTCGAGCTTACAGACCGCTGACGTGCCACTTTGTTTTGGGTAATCACTGTGCGCAAAGGCAGAATGCTCAGACCCCTAAAGCGGCCTTCTTGACCTTCTAGACCTTCTGGGTCAGCTAGCATTTGTCCCATTAGCTGGAAGCCACCGCAAATACCGAGGACTGTGCCTCCTGCTGCTGCGTAGTTTTGAATTGCCTCAGCCATGCCGGTGCGTTGCAAAATCAGCAAGTCAGCAATGGCTGTTTTGGTTCCTGGCAAAATCACAGCGTCGGGATGTCCCAAATCATCCTTAGGACTGAGATACCTGACATTAACTGAGGGTTCAGCCTCTAGAGGATCAAAATCTGTGAAGTTAGAAATCCTGGGTAGGCGAATAACCGCGATATTGAGTTCGGCGGATTGTTTTTCCACAGGGCGGTCCATGAGGGAAACGGAGTTTTCTCTAGGGGACGCGCTTTCAATCCAGGGGATCACACCCAGAACTGGAATGCCTGTGCGCTTTTCTATCCAATCAATGCCCGGCTGAAGCAGACTCTTTTGACCGCGAAACTTATTGATAACGATGCCTTTGACCAGCTCACGTTCATCGGGCTCTAGTAGCTCAAGGGTGCCGACGATATGGGCAAAGGCTCCACCCCGATCAATGTCAGTAACCAATATGGTCGGAGCTTTTAGGGCTTTGGCCACTCGCATATTAGCGAGATCTCGCTGTTTGATATTGATTTCGGCCGGGTTGCCGTCTCCTTCACAAATCAGTAGGTCAAATTCTTGGCCCAAGCGCGCCAGGCTTTCTTGTACTGCTTGCCAACCGGTTTCAAAATAAGTCTCGTAATAGTGGGTCGGCGTGGTTTGGCCAACGGGACGACCTTTGATGATGACCTGAGATGCTTGGCCGTTTTGAGGTTTTAGCAGGACTGGATTCATTTCGGCCTGCGGAGAGACACCTGCTGCCCAGGCTTGTACTGCTTGGGGATAACCGATTTCAGCGCCGTTAGCGGTGACGTAGGTGTTAGGGGCGGTATTGTGTCCCTTGAAGGGAGCTACTCGCCAGCCACGACGGCTCAACATACGACAAAGTGCTGTGACGAGTAGAGATTTCCCTGCGTGGGAGGTAGTACCCACTACCATAATGGCCTTCATGCTAGAGCGTCTCCCGGTTTAATTGAATTTTTAGTGATTGCAATATTGAGTTGAGATAGATAACTGAAATAACGGCTTTTCGATACAAGGTTTGGGAATTGTGATGTATAAGACTAGAAACTTGAATAAGTAAGGTGAGTAGTGAATCCTGAAACTTAACGTGTTGGCAGGCTGCTGTGGTTTGGGTAAAGCTTAACAGCAGTTGTGTTGAGGATGCTCATCACCTGCTGATAGGTCAGTTGGTGGTTAACCATCCGCACTATTGCTTAAACTTACCCAAACTTCATTACTTAGACATCGTCACTTTTGCGCACTGTCGCAGCTGTAGACGATAGTCTCAAAATTTACCTGGCTACGATAGCCAAGTCGGTAGTCTTAACCAACGGTTTCTGGCATTGAGTAAATAATCCAGGGGGCTCCCAGTGGAATCCGGACGACCTGCTGCTTCCCATTGTTCTACAAGTTGGCGGCCAATGGGTGTCAGACGAAAGCTGTCGGTCAAGCCTTGGCCATCGACTTCGCGACGGACGATGCCGACGGTTATTAACCAGCCCAGATGATTGTCGGCGGCTACTTCGGAGAGGGGCTGGCGTGTGTAACCGCTGAGCATGCCACGTGCGTCCATAATGGCACGTAGGGGAACGCTTTGCGATCGCATCGTCGCTAGCAGCTTCATATAAAACGGGGCACAGCGCACAGCTCGCTTGGCGCGAGTCAGGGTTTTGGGGGAGAGGGGCAGAGATGTCGAAGTCATGGGCAAATCGTCAATTGGCAGTAGGCAATGGGGGGGCAGATATTGGGTAGGGTGGGCAGCGCCCACCCTACTACGCAATTATTCTTCTTCGGTCTCAATAGTTGCGGTACCCATAGTTTCTTCAGTATCCCTGTTTAACCCATTCGCTGCATCTCCCGCTTCATTAACTGGGAAACGATTGAGCAGGTGGGCTGCCTGGCGAGCGGTTGATTTAACAGTGCTGGGCAAAAATGGTACGTGGGGAATTTGGGCCAATATATCGAGGGTGCGCCGCAGAATTCGAACGACATCCCCTTCGTCAAGACTGGTGTTTTGGCAAAGCTCATTCCATTCGGTTTCTAACGCCCATGTTTCCACCAGCGCAATGAGATTCCATTCCAGGGATACTGGCAGGGTGACCTGGTAGCGCCGCTGCTGCTGAAATATTTGACGCCGTGTGGAACGCAGACCTTCTAAGGCTGCTGTCACAGCATGAGATGTGCGGTATCGGGTCCAGGTATCGGGGCGGGTGATTTCGGTGACAATGGCTGCGCAAGCAGCGGCAAACTGATGGGGCGGCAGATGATCAAATTCACCAGAGCCCAGGGCCAAGGCTATCCACAGCTCATTTTCTCCTCGAATCGCGGCGGCCATTTTGCCAAAATTGGTCGGCTGGTTATTTTCTAAACCGCCAAAATTTTCAAGAATGGCCATCAGATTGAGGAATTCTTGCCAATAGCGACCTGCATATTTGTTGTATTTGGCTTTGCGATCGCTCAGCTCAGCTTCCAGGGTTGAAAGCCGCTGTTGCTTTTTCAATAGGGTTTTGGGCTTGCCAAATTGATTGAGGGGATGACTGTCTAACTTGGCCTCTACAGAGAGCATGCGATCGCGCTGTTCTTTGACCTCCGGTGCGAGCTCATCCAATGTCGGTAACTCTTGGGGAACAGCTTGAGCTACCGCAGCCGTAGTTTCATCGCCAGGGCATTTGTTGCCCGCTTTCATGGTGAGAGCATCAGGTGGAATCAGGTGATCCACCGCAGCGATGCGCTCATATTTTTCATACAGCGCAAAAACATCGCGGGGAGCTGCCATGAGCCATTGGTTATCACCGGTCAGACATACTAGATAGGGCACCTTGTTTGGCCCCTGTAATTTAGTGACCAATACCGCTGGTATCGGGTTGGCGACGGGGATATGTTTTCCCTTGAGGGATAGAACTGTGCCTGCGATCGCAAAGTTGATCACCGTGTGTAGATCGCCAGTCAATGTTTCCGTGGCCTGCTGATCCAAAATTTTCAGCAGTCGACGTTCCTCCCGCAGGTGTTCCTTTAATTTGGCATATTCGGCAATTTGCCCATCGCCAACGGCTGCCAACTGTTCACGAATCAGCTCAATATTATGCTCTACATCATTAATGGCCTGTTGTTGGGGCGTCAGATGCAGGGTGGAAAGATATTGACCAAAACTGCGTTCGACTAGATCGCGGGTCTCCTCCAGGGAATGGGTTTGGAGTAAATTCAGCACCATGCCATAGCTAGGGGTGAACTGACTGACCAGTGGGTCTGGTTTAGCCAGGGCTAAATAGCCAGCTTCCCTGGCCCCCTCAAAGGGAGTTTCTACGGTAACCACATGGCCTTCTACATCCATGCCCCGTCGCCCTGCCCGTCCTGCCATTTGCAAAAATTCTGAGGCATGGAGCAGCCGATGACCGCTATCGGTGCGCTTTGACAAACTAGAAATCACTGTGGTGCGCGCAGGCATATTGATGCCTGCTGCCAGGGTCTCGGTGGCAAAAACAACCTTGATCAACCCCGCCTGGAAGAGTTCTTCCACCAGACCTTTCCACGCAGGCAAAAGGCCTGCATGGTGAGCGGCAACTCCTCGATAAAGCGGTTCTACCTGGCCCGCCCGAGCCGCTTCCGGATTAGCAGTTAAGAATTCATCAATCCGCTGTTTGAGAGCTCGGGTTTCTAAAGGGTTAACCAAAGAAAGGCTACTAATGCTCTGTACCGCCTTGTCACATCCTTTACGGCTAAAAATAAAGAAAATGGCTGGCAGCATCTCCTTTTGCTGGAGCTGGGCAACCAGAAATTCATTGCCAGCAGTCATGGCCTTTTTCTTTTGCCCCTTCTGGCGGCGAGGGGGCTTGCGATGTTTTTTAAGCCGATCGTGGAGAGCCGTTTTCTTGCTATTTAGGAGTGGAAAGATGCCTTTACCCGTTCCAAAATGCATATTGAGGGGAACAGGGCGAAAGTCAGAATAAATCAGCTGACTGGGGCCATGAATCTTCCCAATCCAGTCGGTTAGCTGATCGCCATTGGCTACGGTGGCTGACAGCCCCACCAGTTGAATTTCTGGGGGGCAATAAATAATCGACTCTTCCCAGACAGTGCCACGTTGGCGATCGTTCATATAGTGGCATTCGTCCAGAATTACCGCCTGCACATCCTGAACGGCATCCCCAACTTCTCCCATGGTGGTGCCATAGAGCATGTTGCGAAAGATCTCCGTGGTCATCACCAGAATGGGGGCATCCCGATTGATGGACATATCCCCTGTGAGTAGACCCACCTGGTTATGGCCGAACTGCTCACGAAAATCCCGCAGTTTTTGATTCGACAGAGCCTTGAGCGGTGTGGTGTAAAACACCCGTCTATTGAAGTGAATCGCTCGGTGGATTGCATATTCACCCACCAAGGTTTTACCGGAGCCAGTGGGGGCACAGACGATTACGGACTGTCCTTTATTAAGCGCCTCAATAGCGTCGATTTGAAACGGATCGAGCTGAAACGGAAATAAATTTTCAGGTGCTAGGACCAAAACCTGGAAAGACCTTTACGTAATTGGGGAGTTTGACCACCTCATTGTGCCAGAGGAGTGTGGATGTTGGGAGAATTAATAGTAGGTATAGAGTTTAAGGCAAAATGTTTGTCAAAAGATAGGGGGCAAGAATTTAGGGGGCAATATCTCCTGATTCCCTGCACCTCCACCTAACCCAGATTTCTAAACTATAAGTTGATATCCATGATATGTGCCTGGTATCTAAACGAATTAGATAAATCCATGATGAAGAAATAGACAACCACTTTAATCACTAAGACTTGAGCCGCCTGATGTTGTCATCGGACAGCTTTCCTGCTGCCAAGTTTTTGAATCATTAGGGAACTTGGGCGGGTGACCTCCGATATGGCGGGGTTGCCACAAGGCGCAGCCCCTACGAGATTAGGCGCAGCCCCTACAAGATTGTCGATGAAAGACGATTCGTGACAATCTCCCGAGCGGTCTCAATCTACTGGTAAATGGTCTCCAGGCTGTACTATGGACTCAGCGAAATCCCTGTCGATCTGCTCTGGTCAACTGCCGTCTACCCATGTCCCATAAACTCCTATTTATTAGCAACGGCCATGGAGAAGATAACCATTCTTCCCACATTATTCGTAGTCTTTGGGAGCTAGAGCCGGAGCTAAATATTGCGGCTATTCCAATTGTGGGTCAGGGCCATGCCTATCGCAACATTAATGTCCCTATTGTGTCACCGACGCTGACATTACCGTCGGGAGGGTTCACGTATACTAATCGTCTGCGACTGCTCAGTGACATTCGTGCTGGGTTACTAACCTCGACGTTGCGACAGATTCAAGCCGTACGAAACTATGCCCCCAGCTGTGATTTAGTGTTTGCTACCGGAGATGTGGTTGGGCAATGTTTTGCCTATATTAGCGGTAAACCCTTCATTTCATTTACCTCATCGCTGTCTGCCATGTACGAGGGAACGCTCAAGATTGACATGGTGCTCAAGGCAGTGCTTAAGTCTCCCCGTTGTTTAACGCTGTTCTCGCGGGATGCTTACACGGCTAAAGACTATCAAAAACAGGGATTGGCTAAAGCCCAGTTTGGGGGGATTCCGTCTCTTGATCGGTTAAAGCCAAAGGGCAAAGACTTACAGCTGGATGTTGCTCGACCGATGATGGCCCTACTACCGGGCTCGCGAATGCCCGAAGCTATGCACAATCTGAAATTGCTTTTGGGGTTGGTGGTGGAAATTGCCAAACTCAATCCTCAAGTTCAGTTTTGCGCTGCTTTAGTGCCTGACGTTATGGCCTCTCTAGAGACCATTTCGGCTGATATTGGCTGGCATTGTGCTCCAGGCAAACTGACTTATGTGGTGGATGGTGAAGTAATCGCCACTGTCCTATGCTTTAGTGATGCGTTTAGTGACATTGTTTGCCACACTGATCTGGTTTTAGGTATGGCCGGTTTAGCGGTGGATCAGGCCATGGCCATTGGTAAACCCATTTTACAAATTCCTGGACCCGGTCCCCAGTTTACCTATGCTTTTGCTGAAGCCCAGGAGAGACTGTTAGGCCTTTCTGTGAAAACGATTGGTACTAAGCCAGCAACGTCGGCCATCTTCAAAGAAGCTGCCCAGTATGCCGTCAAGACTATCCAGGATGAGGCGTATATGAAAGCCTGTGTTGCCAATGGTCAAGAGCGATTTGGTCCGTTTGGTGCGTCCTATCGCATTGCCAAAGTGGTGCTAGATACTTTGGAAAAGCTGGATGCTGGAGTGATTGTGGCAGCTTGAGGGTGCGATCGCACCTGCTTGTCAAGTATTGTGAGTTTTGAATTTGAGTTAATGACACTATGGTCCAACGACAGCGCTCAGTTTATTGGCAACTGCTGCCTTTTTTAAAGCCCCAGTGGCCACTGTTTTGCTGGTCGTTTGTGTTCATTGTTTTTTATGTACTGACCACAGTTACGCTACCTTATCTGGCTAGTCAGGTAACTTACTACATTAGTCAGGGACAGGTTTCGAATATTGCCAGGTGGTTAGGGCTGACCACCATGGCGTTCTTAATTCAAAACTTGTTTCAATATGGGGAGAAAGTTTTTTCGATTCGTGCTTCCCTAGCATCGGTACTGGAGTTGAGAAAAAAAGTCTACGCCCACTTACATCGCCTCAGCATTGATTATTTTGCGACTGCTAAAACGGGTGATCTTTCCTATCGTTTGACTGAGGACATTGATCGGATTGGCGAAGTTATTTATAAGATGTCGCAGCAGTTTATCTCCTGCGTCTTGCAGCTAATTGCCATTCCCATCTACATGTTTTATCTCAACTGGCCCCTGACCCTGGCAGGCTTTTTGATTGCACCGTTGATGGCCTGGCTAATTGGCAGCTTTGGTAATCGCATGTTAGCCCTCTCTCGCCGCAGTCAAAATGAAATTTCTAATCTCTCTTCTTTATTGACTGAGGTATTAGGCAACATCCGAGTGGTCAAAGCGTTTGCTGCTGACGACTATGAAGTGGGCCGCTTTAGCAAGGTGGCCGATGAGAATCGCATTGCTAAATATCGCACGGAACATCTGACTGCAATTCAATATCCCGTGGTGGGCTTTTTAGAAGCAGTCAGCATTATGTTTCTGTTTTTGCTAGGCGGTTGGCAAATTGCGCTGGGGAATTTACAACCAAAGGAGTTTGTGAGCTTTTTGGTGGCTGTAGCCTTGTTAATCGACCCCATTAACTTAGTGACGCAGCACTATAACACTTTTAAACAAACTGAAGCCTCTGTTGAGCGAGTATTTGACATTTTTGCAGAAGAGCCCAGCCTGAGTGAGCGACTGAATGCTCAAGACTTGCCGCCGATTACGGGTAAAGTCGAGTATCGTAATATTGACTTTGCCTACACGCCTGGCAAGCCAGTGTTCAATAATCTTTCACTGTTTGTACAGCCTGGAGATGTGGTGGCACTAGTAGGGCCATCAGGGGCTGGAAAAACAACCTTGGTGAATCTGTTAGCGAGATTTTACGATCCGCAAGCTGGCGAGATTTTAGTCGATGGTACCAATGTGCGAGATGTGACTTTAAAGAGTCTACGTCAGCAGATTGGTATTGTTCCCCAGGAAACAACATTGTTTTCAGGCACCATTGCGCAAAATATTGCTTACGGTCAGACGAATCTGGATTATGACGCTATTGAAGCAGCCGCAAGGATTGCCAATGCCCACAATTTTATTGAACAATTCTCCCAGGGGTATCAAACCTGGGTAGGAGAACGCGGCGTTAATTTATCGGGTGGTCAGCGACAGCGCATTGCCATTGCCCGAGCAATTTTGTTGAACCCACGTATTTTGATTTTGGATGAAGCTACATCGGCATTGGATTCTGAATCGGAAGCATTAGTACAGGAGGCTCTGGAACGGGCGATGGAGAATCGTACAGTATTTGTGATTGCTCATCGGTTGAGTACTGTGCGCAAAGCGGATCGAATACTGTTTATTGAGAATGGGCAAATTGCTGAAGCAGGTACCCATTTTGAACTGTTAGAAAAGCGTGGCCGATACGAACAGTTTTATGCACAACAGTTTAAAGAGTGAGAGGGGATGTTTCCCCTCGACTCCGCTCGGGGAACGGTTGGCTGCACGTAATCGATTACCCCAAATTGGCTGAGTGTACCGATTACCCTGTGTTGGCTGAGCGGAGCCGTTCGCAAAGCGTCTCCAACGGAGTTAGCCAACGGCGCTATATTAGAGCTATGTCAAAGGTCTAACCATGGTTGCTGTATCCGTCAAGCGATTTACAACGGATGAGTTTCACCGGTTGGGTGAGCTGGGTTTCGTTGGTGATGGACCGGTTGAATTAATTCGGGGTGAACTGATTGAAAAGACTCCAAAGCGTACGCCCCATTCTGTGTGCAATACACGATTGGTGAGGCGGTTGATTTTATTGCTGGGGGAGCAGCCTACGGTGCGAGGGCAGGAGCCGATTACGTTGTCGGATTATAGTGAGCCGTCGCCGGATGTGGTGGTAGCAAAATATCGGGAAGATGATTATTTGGAAGGGCATCCGGGGGCGGCGGATTGTTGGGTGGTGATGGAGATTTCGGACTCGACGCTGGGGTATGACCGTAGTACGAAACTTGCGCTGTATGCGGAGTCAGGGATCTTGCATTATTGGATCTTTAATTTGGTGAACCAGCAGTTGGAGGTTTACCGTGAGCCCTATGAGGATAATCATGGGGAATATGGCTATCGACAGAAGGCGATTTACCTGGCAACGGAGCGGGTGGAGTTGCCAGTGGGGGAATGGTTGGAGTTGGATGGGGTGTTTCCGTAGGGTGCCGTTAGTGTTAACGTAACGCACCGCATGGTTTTTACTGTTTTCTGAAGCGATGAGCCAGAGGGTGTTGGGTTTCGCAGGCTCAACGCCAACCTACAGATGTCGGCGGATGTGGAGGCGATATTTTTGGAGGTGAGCTGCCTATTCTGAGGAGGCAAGAATGGTTAAAAGGGATGCAATATCGGCGGTTCCGACGAGAGGGAGGCACGTATTTTTTTACGGTGGTGACCTACAATCGGCAACAATTATTTGATACGCCGGAAATGGTAGAGTTGTTGCGAGAATCATTCCGTACGGTAAAACAACGTCATCCATTTACCATTGATGCCATAGTGGTTTTACCGGATCATCTCCATTGTTTATGGACCTTGCCAAAGGGAGATGCTAATTTCTCAACCCGTTGGCGTTTGATTAAAAGTGAATTTAGCCGCCATTGTCCTGAGCAATATAAATAACCATGCTCCCTTGCTCGTTATAAGAAACAAGAACAGGCTACCTGGCAACGTCATTTTTGGGAACATCTGCTCCGGGACGAAAACGATTTTATTCACCACGTTGAGTATATTCATCACAACCCAGCCAAACATGGTCTTGTTCAAAATCCTTACGATTGGCCCTATTCCAGCATTTACCTCTTCAGGCGACCGTGATCTGAAGAACCCATAAACCGTAGGTCAGGTTGAATTTATGAAACCCGACTTGCCAAAATCTCTCGACGTAAATTGATAAAAATGCATGGTGTACATTTATGCGATTAAAATTTACCGTTCAAAGTCATCTCTATAAAAAATGTTAAGGATGTTGGGTTTCGCGGGCTCAACGCCAACCTACAGATCCTGGCAAAGCGTACAGCAGCAACACTTGCTTGACTCATCGATCTGGGGCTGATAGCCTACACAATAAGCAACTGACCCAGTTGTTTTTCGCACCCAAAAAATTAGCTGCGCGAGATGGCGGTGCTACCAACACCACCACCCCGCTAACCCTTCCAACTGCTACTACCAGTTGGTGAGCTGTGAGCATTTTACAGCCACCCTGATTTTAGTTGCAGGGTGGCTAACTTTTTGGGGGCTTTCCTCCCTGTCGTCTCGTGGTTAAACACCCACAAAGGAAAACGCCCCTATGACCTTCTCAAACCAGGCACCCCCAACGGGTATGCCGCCCAGTCTACCTGCCGACTTTTCCAGCAGCCAGCCTCCAGGCAGCTCCATTCGCCATATCCTGCTCGGTCACCCCAGCCACATCCGCCAAACCATTCACCTGCTGCACAATCTACGGTACGTAGAAACCAGCCAGTGGAGTCCCCTGATTGAAGTGCCTGACAATCGGCTGATCCTGAGGCCAGAGCCGGACGACGTTATTAGTATGTTGGTGCGACGGTTGTAGACCTGTGCAATGAGCCAGAGGCTCAGTGGCGGTGCTCAGTCAGAGACTGGGCACCAGGATCAAAAGTACCTCAGCCATTAGTAACAGCAGGGTTGTAGTCGTACCTCCAAAATCTTTTGCAGAAACCAGTCGATCCATATATAAAAGCTGTTGCGTTACGCTACGCTCACAGCACCCTACAAGCGTTGAAAAGCGGATAAACTTCACCACCATCAAAAAGTTGCCTAGAATAGTGAGCGAATATTGCTGTTAATCGACCTTAGGTCAATGCCAGAATTTACTAGAATTACGTGGAATCCAGAAGTGATGGGGGGTAAACCTTGTATTCGTGGTTTACGTGTCACGGTGAGTACTGTTTTAGGATTAATGGCCGCAGGACGCACATCTGAGGAAATTCTGGTGGCGTATCCCTATTTAGAATCTGCAGATTTGCAAGAATCGCTAGCCTATGCGGCATGGCGTGTGGATGAGGTTGAAGTGCCACTTCAATCGGCATGAAAATTCTGATTGACATGAATTTGTCACCGGCTTGGGTAGGCTTTTTTGCTAACGCTGATATTGAAGCTGTGCATTGGGCTACAGTGGGTGACCCCAGGGCACCAGATCGGGATTTGATGCAATGGGCTCAAGAGAATAAAAATGTAGTATTTACCCATGATTTAGATTTTGGCGCTTTGTTAGCAGTCACCCACCCATTGATCCAAGCGTGTTTCAGGTAAGAACGCAAGACACGTTACCTGATGCTATTGGTGAGTTGGTGCTGATGGCTTTGCAGCAGTTCAGAGAGGAGTTAGTTTCTGGAGCACTGGTCACAATTGACGCGAAACGTATGAGGGCTCGTGTTTTGCCAATTACTCCTCCAAGTCAAAAATGAGCTGGCTGTTGGGGACATTTCTTGCAAAGTTTTCAATGTTGTGTCGAAGAGATGGTTATAGATTACATCGTGTAGCATCACTTAATAAATTTTCTGAAATTAAAACTAATTTCGTGTAATACGTAGCCCAAAAAATCCCGAGACTTCATCAGCCAATTCTTTTAACCCACTCACCGACTTCTCAGCGCTTCCTCAAACTTGGACTGGGCCAGACCATTATTGTTCTGCGTAGAAGCACTGACGTGCTTTTTCAAAACTCAATCCGAAAGGAGTAACCCGTGAAAAAATTACTACTGAATGGATTAGCAGCCCTGGCGATGACATCGACTGCTGCTATGGTGATGACCCCTGCTGCCAATGCAGTGTTTATAGCGGCCACCGTATCCGATGCAGGCGTGCTCAGACGTGGTCAAGATCACTACTTTGAAGTATCCGTTGAAGGCGACCCCTTACAACGTGTCCGTGTTCAGTGCATCACTTTCCATGAACTGGATGGCCTCGAAATTTTTGTTGGAGATAAAGCGGTTGAACCTTCTGTTAACTATGGTTTTGAAGAATTCACCCTCACATTTGCTGAACCCGTACCTACTGACGAGACAATTCGAATTGTCATGAAAAACTCTCGGGTACGCGGCACAGTCAATGCTGGTATCGATGTGCCTTACCGGGTATATGGCACCTATCCTAACCTGGGAGCTGAAGTTCCCCTAGGTACCGCCGTTATTAGAACTCCTGGTGGTGGTAGTCGATAGTTAAAAACAACCCGCTCAGATGTGCTCATGCTGGGCGGGTGTTCCCAATATTCTCCACAATCATGGTTAAAAACTTGACTGCTATTTTTTCGTGAGATTTTTTACACGCAGCTACTGGCTGACCTTAAGCAACGGGGTAAAACCCTCTTGGTCATTAGCCACGATGATCATTACTTTCACCTGGCTGACCGCATTATCAAGCTTGACTATGGCCGCATTGAGTCAGACGATGCGATCGCACCTTAGGTACCTGAACCCAATAACAAATACCCAATAACTGACACCCAATCACCCATCAACTACCTTCATAGGCCATTTGCCAGAAGTCCTTTTCTAATCTAGCAATGGTGAGAAATGCAGTTTCAGCCTGAGCTTGAGTGGTCTCGTCTGTATCTTGCAAAGCACTGTCAGCCTGTTGAGCCAGCAGCTCGACATAGGTGGTAAAGGCAGCATTACCCCAGCGGTCAGCAAATTCTGCATAGGGAGCGGGCATGGGGCTATGACCTTGCCAACCCTGGTTATAGGCCAGTTCAATGGCCCAAAAAGCAGTGGCTTTAACAGGATAGGGCTGTTGGGTCAAGCCTGCCATAAATTGGCAGTAGGTTTTACACGTGGGCTGTAGTGCCTGGTTGAGGTTGAGCTGACGTTCGGTCGCCTTGGCCTGAAACCAGGTCAGTTCGTCTTTGAGGGCGATGATGCCCCCCAGCAAAATATCTAAGTGAGCGGTGGGAGCTGCCTGGATTAGGTTGGCTGCAAATCGTGTGAATTCAATGACAAAATGGTAATCCTGTACCAGCCAGGTGTTAAATTGTGCGGCTTGGATCGAGCCCTGCTGGCATTGGGTGAGAAAGGGGTGCACAGTGGCGGCTTGCCACTGGTTTGGGTATTGGGTGAGGAGCTGTTGACAGGTGAGGGGCATGGGGGAGAACTGAAGGAATCTGTCAGAAATGTTTGAACTTAACGTTAACGAGAGAGATGGTTGTCTAACCATTCAATAACATCGTCCATGACCTGATTGCGGTCTAGATCATTATGGGGCTCATGGTAGCTGCCAGGATAAATTTTGAGGGTTTTGTCTGACGTGATGCGTGCAAAAATTTCTTCGCTACCTTCGACATCATTGACTTTGTCAGCACTGCCATGGACTAGCAAAATCGGCACCTGTAGCTGGGCAATATTGCGACGGACGGTTGCGATCGCAACCAAACATTCTGTTCCCCACCGCACTGTTGCCATGGAATGGGTGAGCGGATCGTCCTCAGTTTGATTCACAATGGCCGGATCGCGCGATAGGGTTTCTGCCCCAGCCCCCACATCCATCGAAAAGCGAGGCCAAATGCCAGACAGCGCTCGGGCAATCACCACTAGGTAGGGCTTGGCAATGCCTACGGGTCGGATGGGCGGACCGCTAATGATAATCCCTGTCAACCCTTGGGGGGCATTGAGCGCAAAGTCTAGAACAATCAACCCGCCTAGACTATGGCCTAGAACAAACAACGGCAGATTAGGCTCATGCTGCCGTACTTGAGTCAGGAAGGCCCTGACGTTATCGCGGTAATCTTGCCAACGGTTAATATGGCCGCGCTGCCCCTCAGACCGACCATGACCCTGGTTATCAAAGCCAA
This sequence comes from Leptothoe sp. LEGE 181152, assembly GCF_032906605.1. Taxonomy (NCBI): domain Bacteria; kingdom Bacillati; phylum Cyanobacteriota; class Cyanophyceae; order Nodosilineales; family Cymatolegaceae; genus Leptothoe; species Leptothoe sp. LEGE 181152. The sequence continues at coordinate 180,708 of NZ_JASATU010000032.1, read as the reverse complement.
AGATGGCATAGCCTGCCTGGGTGAGGGCGGTGGTGACGGTGGAGTAGCGATCGCAATGCTCGCCAAATCCATGTACCAGCGCCAATATTGCCTTGGCAGTCCCTGATGGATACCACGCCTGATAAAACAGCGACAGCCCATTGGCACCGCAAAATCTATTTTCGAGTTGAGGCACTTGGATTGTAGTCATCCTGGGAACATGAGCGGACAGTTGTCTACTTATCTGTAATGTTACAAAACATTGCAGAGTCTGATTTTACAGGATCTCAACGGTGCCCTGTTGGCCATCAATCCGCACTCGCTGACCTGTGCGCAATCGCTGGGTCACGTCGGTCACATCCATCACTGCTGGAATCCCATATTCCCGAGCCACGATGGCTCCGTGGGAAAGCTGTCCCCCGACTTCGGCGATTAAGCCACCTAAGTTTGCCAGCAGAGGGGCCCAGCCCGCATCGGTATAGGGCACCACTAAAATCGTGTTTTGGTCGATGGGCACCGTAGTGTCCAATGTGTTAAGCACTTGGACTTTGCCCTCTAGAGTGCCCGGACTTGCCCCGATACCTGTTAACAGACGTCCAGTTTGTATAGGTGTCCTAGGGGCGGTAGACAAAGTGATGGGGTCTTTGCCGTAAACCAAATATGGAGGTTTCCATGCACCATCTATCTGACGTTGTTGACGACGAATAGCCACTGAACTAAGAAGGCTTCTATCTTGATCATAGACGGTCAAGCTGGAGGATGTCCCCCATGTCTGAATCTCAGGCCAGGTCAGAAAAAAGATATCCCCCGGTTCCTGTAGGCTGTGGTCGCGAAGGTAGTGCTGTTCTAACGCTAAGAAACAAGCCCTCAATTCCGCTAATAATCGGTTATATACTTCTGCAATGTTGCCTTTTAGATCCAGGCGAGTTTGTACCTGGCGTTGTTTCCAATTAGGTTTAGTAATAGTGCCCTTAGCCCCTTGGGTCGGTGCAGGGGGTTGTTTCAAGAATGTGACTAAGAGTGCTCTGATCGGAGCTGGTTGTTCCTGCCAGATCGGTACTGAAATATCTGTTGCTACCTCACTGAGATAACCATAGGAGGCCAGAAAGTTATCGAGTTGCTCAAAGAGTGGGGCGCTATCGGGTAGTTGGGCCAATGCGTGTAAACACTCTTCGCTATCGTCAGGGACAGTTTCTAGCTGTGGGAGTAAACCAGCATGCTGTCGGGCGATGTCTTTGATAGCCTCAACTGCTGCAAGTTCTGGATTAGAACGATAATTGAGCTGTGCACTATCCACTGTGAGAATTGCCTTACAGAATGCAAAACCCAGTGGTCCCAAAATGTTATAAAGTGTTGCTCGTTTCAGCAAAGACAAAATACTTTCTATCTGTTGTTTTATGTCTTCGGGGGAGAGTGTATGGGGCGATTTAAGAGAGTGCAGCCCAGGCTGAAAATGTGTTTGATAATCTCGTTTAAAATCTTTGGCTAATTGCCATTCTCTGGTTGCTAGTTTTAGGAGCCCTGGTAAATTCCGTAATGTGGCAGCTAGAGGCGGACGGCTAAACTTTGCGCCACGGGTCAGAAACTCTAAACTTTCGGCAGGCAGACCCATGCGGCTAAAAATATCTCCCAGGAGCGTAGCATTAAAGTACGCATGGGAACGATGAAGCATCGCCGTTTGTGAGAAATCTAAGCCAGCTGCCCGTTGCCCCAATACCAGAGTGAAGAGATCTCCCCAAACACCACAGGTGAGGGGCTGATTGATGGACCAGGTCAGGGGATGAATCACACCGGGAATCACCTCAGCTGCAATTTTGCGAGTCCAGAGGGGCCTTAATGTGGTGATTGGGCGACTTTGCAACACCCATATGTGTTCGCCGTCATAGGTCCATTCCACATCCTGGGGAATATCACCAAACCGTTGTTCCAGGTGGCGGGTTAGATAGGCAATTTGTTGAATCAGACGCGGGGGGATGGATTGACCAACTTGAGGTAGAGACGTGCCATGGCACGTCTCTACCTCCGTGGAGGATTCCTCATTTGGATCCATTGGTAAATCAACCGCGTCCGACAATTGCCAATCATCCCCAGATTGCATATCTTCTGGCGTAATTGTCACATGGTATCGCTGCGGTGTAATTTGCCCAGAAACAACCCGACTGGCCGGACCTGGCAGTGCCTCAATCACCACATCATGACCACACCGAGCAATCGGGTCGCGACTAAAGGCAACACCGGAGATCACCCCCTGAATTTGCTGCTGCACCAGAACGTTCATAGAGGCTTCAGAAAGCCCCAGATCCTGTCGATATTTGACGGCACTGGGGCGATTGTAGGCTTGGAAGCATGTTGCGATCGCACCCTCCAACCCTGCCTGGCTGACCACATCTGTCACCGACACATACTGCCCGGCTGATGACGCACCTAGACCGTCTTCCCCCACGGCTGAAGACCTTACCACCAGCGGCTGCTGGGGCGACGGCTGGCAAAGACCCAATAACGCTGACGGATCGTCCCCTGCTTGCAGAATGTAACCCATGGGCACCGGATACCCCCACGCCTTTAGCTGAGATAGGGTAGCCGCTTTATTCCCCACCTTAGTTGGGTCGAGCACCTGGTCTAGTGCCTGTAGGGCCGACTCTCCGCGAAAAAAGCGAAACAGCCGTCGCGATTCTGTCCGAGTGCCTTGGGTCGGCAGTTCCAAATCATCCGGCAGCTTCTGATAAATCCAGCCAATCAGACCCATTAAACAGGCCACCGCTGCCACTTGCATGCCATTGCTGTGAACCAATCCCGTGAGAACGGGCAGTAAAACTAATGCAAACATACGTCCCTGTTTTCGTTCTCGCAGTACTGTAAATGCCACCAAACTCAGCAGCCAGCCTAAAATTGCCACCAGCGGGTCGTAAACTAAAAAGCCCCAGCTTACGTTGGTCACCCCCGCACCTCGACTTAGCCAATAGCGTCCCATCACTAGCGCCATTAACGCCACCACTGGCCAGATCGGATCCCTTGGAAAAAAGTGCTGGGCCAGCAGCACCGCGCCAATCCCCTTAAACGCTTCCAGCGCCACAGCCCCCAACCCAACTACGGTGCCCCCGTGGTAAAACGCCGCTGACACCCCCACATTGCCGGTGCCCATCTGCGACAGCCGTTTTCCCGTGGCCAGCAGCACCCACCATCCCGTTAAGGGCAGTCCCCCCCATAGCGGGCAAACTAGAAAAATCAAGAGTGCGCCCCAAACCTGTGCCATATGCTGCTCAGTCAAAGGTCACTTCTATCTGAGCACTAGTCGAGGACATTGTGGGTAATCCTTAAGCTCAGTCTTAGCAATGGGTTATTGATTGTAATCAATCAGTCCACCCTTCGACTCATGCACCCATCCACGTCACTAGTGGGTAACCTGACGCCACACAGTACTCGTTCTTGGTTCTTGGGGTGATTATTTTTAATCTAGTTGAGCTTGGTTAAAGGGCTTGAACTCAAAACCCTTGCACCTTTTACTCCCAAAAATCCTCACATACCAAGCGAGCCGCGTCGCTTAGGTCGCCGTAGGCTAAATAATCCTCAATCCATTGGCAGCTCTGGCGCATTAGGTCTTGCATTTGTAGATTCCAGAGGCGCACCTGCCCATCGGCTCCGGCTGAGGCTAGACGGTCACCTGTGTTGTTAAACGAGCCTTGCCAGATGATGCCTCGGTGTCCTGTGAACGTGTGCAGCGGTTGACCGCCTGGGAGTTGCCAAAAGCGAATGGTGCCATCATCACTGGCGGAGGCAATGACATCGCCGTTGAGGCCAAAGGAAACGCTGCGGACCCAGTCATGGTGACCTCGCAAAATCTGTAGTAGGTCACCCTCTTTCCAGAGACGGATAGTGTTGTCACTGCCGGCTGAGGCGATGATTTTGCTGTCGGGGGCAACGGCAACGGCCCAGACACTGCCCGTATGGCCTGGCAAAATGGTGCCGGTTTGGTTCGCAAAGCTGGCGTCACCGATGGTTAGACCTGTTAAGTCCCATTGGCGTAGGGTGCCGTCTTCACTACCTGACACTAGATACTTGCCGTCAGGGCTGAAGGCAACGGTCCAGACCGTACCCTCGTGACCGCTGAGTTGACCGATGGGGGTGCCGTCGGTGTACCAGAAACGAATGTTGCGATCGCTCCCTGCTGACGCTAAATAGGTGCCATCAGGGCTAAAGTTCACAGACCAGATGGCATTTTGGTGGCCTTGGCAGGTATGTAATGGTTCACCATCAGCTGTCCAAAGCTTGACGGTATGGTCGGCACTGGCGGATGCAATCAATCGACCATCCGGACTCCAATCAACGCTATAGATACTGCTGTTGTGAGCTTGCTGGGTATGGAGTAGCTTATGGTCTCCCCCTACAGTGGCCCATATTTTTAATGTCTGATCGGCTCCTGCTGATACCAGTTTTGACCCGTTGGGCTGCCAGCACACATCCCAGACGATACCATGGTGTCCTTGGAGACTGGGGATGTCACGTGACTCTAGCTGCCAGAGGCGAATGGTGTTGTCATCACTGGCTGAGATCAGCTGTGTGCCCTGGGGATTAATGCCCAAACTGAGCACGCTGCTGCGATGTCCTTTGAGCGTATCCAAAAGTTTGCCATTCATATCCCATATGTGAATGTTCTGATCGTCACCCGCTGACATCAGGTATGTGCCATCAGGGCTAAAACACAAATCTCTCACCCAGTTTTGGTGCCCCTCAAAATATTGCAACAACTCCCCATCTAAATTCCAAAGCTTGATCAGATGATCATCGCCACAGGAGGCAATATGTTGTCCATCTGGACTAAACACAGCCTGCAATAACCAGCCGGCATGGCTACTCATGGCCTGTAGTAACTCACCTTCCGTATTCCAGAGACAGAGGGTTCCGTCTTCTGCCGCAGAAACCAGATATTGACCATCGGCGCTAAAGGCGATGGATCTGACCCAGTCCAGGTGGCCTTCGAGGGTTTTTAACCATTGCCCATCATGGGTCCAAAGTCTGACGGTGTGGTCATTACTGGCGGAGGCAATTAGTTTTTGGGTGGGGCTAAACGCCAGACTATTGACAGCGCCTGTATGGCCCGTCAAAATTTGCAAACATTGTCCAGACATGTCCCAGATACGGACCTTAAAGTCATCGCCAGCCGAGCCAATTAAGCAACTATCATGGCTAAACGCCACATCTAAAACACTGCCCTGGTGTCCAGTAAACACCTGCAACAGTTTGCCGCGAGCATTCCATAAACGCACGGTGCCATCGTCACTGCTGGAGGCCAGGTATTGACCATCGGGGCTGAAACAGGCTGAGAGCACCCAGTCTTGGTGGGCGTGAATGCGATGTTTCTCTCGCACTGTATGCAGAGCCTGCCACAGGCGAAATAAAATTTGATTTTCTAAATACCCCGATATGGGAGTCAGCTGACTTTGTTGTGCCCCTTTTAATGCCTCTAGTAAGGCACCTAAGCCATCGTGGGAGAGCAATAATGCCTGGGAGACCGAGGCCAGGGCCTGCATCTCCGCAGTTTCTGCCCGGTAGCGTTCCTCTGTAGCTTGGGCTAGGGCCATGGCTTGTTCTTGTAGGGCTGTGCGCAGCTGAGTTTCAAATTGTTTTCTACGTCGTCGTTCTGCTTCTAACACAGTGACCAATCCCGGTATATCCTGCTGCTTGATCAGATCCGCCAGATAATCATGGGCGAGTTGATAGCGGACGCTACTGCCGACGTCTCGACTTTCAAAGAGCAGGCCCGATTCTGCCAAAATTTCAAGGACAAGACTCAGCTGGTCAGGGTCTACCAATATGCCGAGAGATTCTAAGGATTCTTCTAATTCTGTCAGGGTTTTTAGCGGGCGTGTTGTACTTTCATCACTCAAGAGATAGAGAATGGTCTGCGCTAAGGTTTCATTTTCAGGTCCACAGTCTCGAATCACCCGATTTAAAAAACTGAGCACCAGCATTCGAATGGGGTCGTCTCCTAATTCTTTTTGATATCGTCTCAGGGTTGTAATGTTTTTACGTTGCAGTTCAGCCCCAACCACCTGCAACTCAATTGGACGCACTTCATGGTCTTCCGCCGTTAGATCAGCTACAAGCGCTTTAATCAATCCCTCTTCCAAATAAAACTGCGCATTGTCCGTCAGCTGACGAAGAACAGCCTCACATTCCTTTGGGGTAAAATTCCCCAAATAGTAACGTACATCCCGGCTCAAGATATCTAAATCGAGGTTGGCCAAACGTTCCCATTCCATTAAATAGTGCAAATAGTCATTGCGCAGAGCGAGCACAATTTTTAGGTAGGGGATATTCAGACAGTCTCGCAAAAAGTAGTAAAGAGAACGACGCTTTTCAACGGTAGGGCGCTCAAAGAAAAACTCTTCAAACTGATCAAAAATAAGAATGATTTGTTGATAGTTATTCTGCGCATGCTGGCGTAGGTGGTTTAATAAGCTCTCGCCTGTGATGGGAAACGAGACTTGGAAGTTGGGAGGGGCTGAGGGTAAGGATGAAGTGACCTGCTGTAGTGCTTGCAGAATCGAAATTTCCCAACTTGTGTATTGACGTATGAGCAGTGGCAGGGTGATGCGACCTTCAGCTGTAGCTTGCTTGAGGGTGGGGACTAACCCACTGCTGAGGAGAGAGCTTTTGCCCACACCTGACTCGCCATGGAGAACCACGAGGGTGTGCTGGGGCTGTAGTAAGCGTCCCACTAGATCATTAATCGCTTGCTGCCGCCCCGAGGCACGCATTTCAATTGGGGAAATGTCACTGGTGGTCTTAGCGGATGGAGCCCGATAGGGTTGTAGGGGACTGGCTCCAATAAAAGCCCGCAACCCCATGGAATTTTCCACCTGTCGCTGTTCTTGTTTGATGGCAAACGCTTCTAAGTAAAGCTGTTTGGCAAAATACAGGCTCTGGAGATTGCTAAGAATTTTCAGGTAAAGAGATGCATCATATCGGCGATCTGTTCTTTGGCGAGCATTCTCTAAATCATGGAGCGCTTCATCCAGTAAACTATCATCGCCCTGTAGCGTTTTAGCTTGTCCCCGGAGAAAATAGTAGCGACCTTGATGGTAGCGCAATGCCAATATAACCGCTTCAGGAGAGACCTGTACTGTCCTATCGGCAGTATCTGGCATAATTTGCCCTGAAGCTTGTGTGCTTTTGACAGCTTGAGCTAACAGCCTTAATGCTTCTGTCGCTAATTGTTGGGCCTCTGCTCCATTGATATGGGACAGCTCAGCTTCTGCTAAGTAACCATAGTCTTGGGCCAGACGCACCAGATCGTTTTGATGTAGGTCTCGCCCTTCCTTGGCCAAGGTGATGAGAGCATCCCAATCCTTGAGCTTTCGTAAGGTTTCAGCTAAAACATGAATAAAATTGGCCGTGCGGTCTCTACGGTGTTGTTGTCGAAGAACATTGAGAAAGCGTTCATAAAAGCGACGAGCCTGTCGATAAGAGCCGATGGAGGTAGACGGTTGGAGTTTGCCATGGGTTTGCCACCATAGCCCCAAGTGTAAGAGTAAAACTGCTTGTTGATCGCTGGTGTTTTCAACTGTTTTGTCGACCTGTATCCAGTAGTCTAGGCTCTGTTCGTAATAGTCCCTGGCGACTTTCAACCGCTCAGGTGTGTGGGCTTCTCGACCTTGGAGAAAATTTAAGCTGGCTTGTAGGGCCCCATCCAGTTGAACGTGATGTTGGTTGAGATCTGCGATCGCAAACGATAGTTCCCGCTCAGTTAAGATTTTTAGATGCTGGCTTAAGCTGGGCAACTGCGGTGACGAATAGTCGAGAAAATGATCATTATGGTTGTCTAGAATGTGAGTAAATAGCTCATTAGCACCACGATGTAAGGCCTCAATCAAAGCCTGAATTGGGTAATTCACCCGAATAGGAACCGCCGCAAAACTCTTGAGGTCGGCGGCATAGTGAGTCAGGTTTTGTAGAACTGTGTCATTCATCCACAGCACCACCGGATAGGGAAATTTGGTCAGCAGGGCATTGCGTCCTACATTGGCTGCCTTAAACAAAACATCCTGTGCTTCTACCTGATCAAAGCCAGTGACCATGACAGCTGCTGGCGTTTCAGGGAGTGATGCTTGGCGATTGAGAATTGCTTCGGTCAGAGAACGACTCGAAGCTAACAGCTCGACAGTATGAAACTGGTGAGTTTGGGCCAGAGCACTTAGCAATAATTGAGTTAGGCGTTGATAGTTAGCGCGCACCAGAATTAACGAAAATTGGCCACTGCCCAGCGTCATTGCCCGTTGGAGATCAGTCAGGGCTGTTTGGTTATGGGTAACAATTTCGGGTAGATCAGCCTGGTACATTGGAGGTGGTGGGCAGCCCCACCGGGCAATGGGCAATGGGCAATGGGCAATTAATTGTAGGGGCTTTCCTTGTGGGTGCCCTGCTATGGGTGTCCTAATTAATTATCAGCAAGCCAATTCTTAAAGCGATTCGTCTCCTTCAAGACTGGATTGAGATCAAACCAGCGACCGCCATTGTCTCGATATTCATAGAGAAATAAACTGCGTAGCAGCAAAATATAGGCTTCATTGCCCTGGGTGTCGGGGGTGCTAATTGCTTTAAACATCAGCTGCCATTCGTTTTCATCAATTAGCGCCATGAGAGAATCTCTTTCATCTCGAATGACGGCCTCAAGAACGGCTGATTGGATCGGTGGATCACCCTTTTGTAGACAACCATAAAGCAGCCTCATGAGATTGCGCATATGCCCACCACTGAGGCGACAAAGACGGTTGAGCACAGCAATATTTTCAAAAACGTCATTGATATGGTCGATGCGCTCGTTGTAGTTTTTATTGGGAAAAGCTCGGGCCAGCACCATTTGCTGTAACAGTGCTAACCCTGGCTCTGAGGTGGTGCCATCGCGCTGGGTGACGGGCACCATGGGTAATACTTTAGGAGAAACACCAAACCGATTGGATAAACGCGGTAGGTCGTCAGAGAAAACAAGAGCAAGGGGAATGGTATATAACAGATGACAGTTCAGACGCTTGAGCTGCTCACCGCGATCAATAAATAGATATTCTGACTGGGTGCGACCATTGGCCCGTTCTACGGGATCAATGCGGTCGAGGTTGTCGACAATGACCACCAGCCCCTTTTTGCCTTTGGAACGGAGTGTGGCGATCGCAACTTCCAGTAGCTCTTCATTAATGGCATCAATAATGCTCTTCGTCCGTGGTTCCAAATACTGACGCATACGACTACGCATTTCTGGACTCTCTTTTGCCCTGGCAGTAATCGCTGCAATCCCAACCGAGAAACTGACGTCGGCAATTTCCATAGGTGTTTGTAGAGTTTCCGCTAGATTGCGAAATAGATTCACTAAAGCCGATGGTTTCAGCGTAATGCCATCATTTTCTAAACTCTCCACCACCTGATGGGCAATCATCAGCAGAATATCACTGATATCCACATCAGCCATTTCTAAGTCCCGGTCTGACTCAAAATAAACCACATGCAGACCCTGCTGCTCTAGCTGGGCCTTGAGGCGTAGTAGTTCTGTCGACTTGCCACAGCCAATATTGCCTGTAAAGAGTTGTGTGGTAGCCTCATCAGGAGAAAGTAAGGTAATTGTACGCTCCAGTTCTCTGACAATATCTCCGCCTCGCACTGACGAAAAGTCAATGTAATATTGCCGATCCTCAGCCTGTACTAATCGTAATGGACGGCTGGGGTTTGCAGCACGATAAAAACGAGGCAGATCTAGAACCATTGATACAGAACATCACAATATTCGTCATCCTAGACGAATTTATAACCAATGAGTTGCGTGGTTTGAGTGCTGTTGATCACTAACTACCTAAGGGGGGTTGATAAAGACTACCTATTTTTAAGACATGCAACAGGGTTTGTCACATTATTCTAATGAAAGTAAAGATTTCCTTGGGGGGCGTAGAGCCTCTAACGATCTGCCTAAACTAGATGCTGAAATATCTGTGTGCATCATCGACAAGCAGTCTAAAGGAAGCTAAAAAACGATGACCTTAATGCCAGATCATAAGCGTAGTTCCCAGGCAGACACTTATCCCGACAATATCAACTACGCAATCTATGAATTAATTTGGGCTTTAGGTATTGTTATGGTTTGCCTATTTACAGCCATGGCGTTGATTCGCCATTCTTAAAATCTTTCGGCGTTACTGCTCCTCAGGAAGATTTAATCTGAAAAACACAGGCCTCGAATAAGCTTGCCAGATAGAAGATATTATGTAGTTCTATGCTGGGGAGGTAATTGCCTCCCCAGTGATTGTTATAGATATCATGATGGTTTGTATGACTGCTATTACCCGTAGGCTGATGATAAGCATTATGGTTCCATGTTTATCATTCATTGGCAGCTGTGTCGTTGAGGATTCGGTATCGTCACAGGTGATAGCAGAGCAAACTCAGGCAAGTAACAATATGGAACAGGGCATTCAGGGCAAAGTGATCCAGCTGTCTGGTGATTTTATGCCACAGATTGGAGCTACAGGAGAGTCACAAAATAGTCAGTCTGCTCTAGCTACCAATATTTGGGTATTTACTGGCAAAATTCAGCCAGAAATTCTCGATCCTCAGTGGATATCAACGGTAAATGCGAGGGACCATGCTCAGTTGTTACAGGTTGTTGAGTCAGACAGCAATGGCGAGTTTTCCATTGCTCTAGAGCCCGGTGTCTATACTCTTTTCTCTCAAAATAACGAGGCTTTATATCTTAATTCTTTTGATGGTGAGGGCTATTATGCTTCTGTTGATGTCAAAACAGGGGCTATTAGCGCTGTTGAACTCGTGAATAGTGAAGGAGCTGTTTTCTAGAGACTGATTGATTAGAGGTTCAAGGCCTTTGTTTTGTCTTGATTTCTAAGAGACCTTCCTGGACTGGCTGCGTGGAATTATGGTGCTAGAAGTCGCTATTTTGAATGTGAAGTCAGGAGAGGCTGTCGCGTTTGAACAAGCATTTTTGCAAGCTCAATCGATTATTAGTTCTATGAATGGCTATGTTAGCCATCAGCTACAGAAGTGCATGGAGCAGGAGAATCGCTATATCTTGCTGGTGACATGGCAAACCTTGGAAGATCATACTCAAGGTTTTAGACAGTCAGCTGAATATCAGCAATGGAAAGCCTTGCTTCATCACTTTTATGATCCATTTCCTGTGGTTGAGCATTACCAATTGCTCGCAGGCAACAAGAGGTTGGAAAGCTAAACACTAAAAAGCTGAGCCCCTAACCAAGAAGCTCAGCCGATTGTTTCGCGCAGATGACTTATACCAAATCCGAAATTATTATCCCCGATTAAAATTGGATAATCTCGTAGGGGCCATCCCTTGTGGTTGCCCTTCGATATCGGGGGCAGGTAACCAGGGATTTTGTAGTTAGATGTCTGCCATGACTTTTTCCCAGACTGCCAATAAGCGATCTACATTCTCGGGCTGGCTGTTGTAGCCCATGAGGCCAATACGCCAAACCTTGCCGCCCAACTCACCGAGACCATTGCCGATCTCTATGTTGTGGTCCTTGAGCAGTTTGCTAGTCACTGCTTTTGCATCGACACCCTCAGGTACCTTCACAGTTGTCAGAGTGGGTAAGCGATACTCCTTGGGCACGTGGCAGCTCAGACCTAACTCTGCCAGACCGTCCCAGAGCTTTTCTGCAGTCTGTTGATGACGGTCCCAAGAGTTTTCTAGACCTTCTTCAAGAACTAGACGCAGAGCTTCACGAATAGCGTAGGTCATGTTGACAGGAGCTGTGTGGTGATAAGTACGCCCCTGGCCCCAGTAGTTGCGCAGTAGGGAAATATCTAGATACCAATTGGCCACTTTAGTCTGACGCTTGTCCAGCTTTTGCAAGGCCCGTTCACCCATGGTAAATGGAGAGCTTCCGGGAGGACAGCTCAGACCTTTTTGGCTGCAGCTATAGGCCATATCCACTTTCCATTCATCTAAGAAGATGGGGACACCGCCGAGGCTTGTAACGGTATCAACCAATAGCAGACAGTCAAACTCACGACACAAGTCACCCACACCTTCGAGGGGCTGACGCGCACCTGTAGAGGTTTCAGCGTGGACCAAGGCTAAGATAGCTGGACGATGCTCTTCCAGGGCCGCACGCAATTCGCTAAGGCTGAATACTTCACCCCAAGGCTTACTTATGCTGCGGACGTCGGCACGGTAGCGACCGGCCATATCAAATAGGCGATTACCAAAGTATCCGTTGATGCCCACTAAGACCACATCACCAGGTTCTATCGTATTGGCCAGGGTGGCTTCCATCGCTGCTGAGCCGGTGCCACTGATGGGCAGGGTCATGGGGTTTTCAGTTTGCCAGACGTAGCGCATCATGGCCTGCACTTCGTCCATCAAGTCGAGGTAAACCGGATCCAAATGGCCGATGGGCTGACGGTTCATGGCCGCTACAACATCGGGGTTGGAGTTGGAGGGGCCAGGACCTAGGAGTAGTCGCTCAGGGATGTCCAGAGCTTTGGGGGGGATGCGAAAAGTTTCATTGACCTTGGGTCGGGATGCAGTCAGACTCATAACGATTATTAGCGGACAGCGATGGTGATATCTAGCAAACGGTAGCTAAGGCGACAAAATATTTTTTTCATTGTCTGATGTAATGGCTCATTCGTTAAATCAAGACACTAAATAAAAGCGGTAGCTATGATATGTGACGCTTTGCATTACAGTATTTGCGACAGAAGACGTTGGTGCTCTGGGATCAGGGTGGAGGGAGTGAGCAAATGCAATTGGAGGAATTAAAGAACCGCTGGCGGTTGGCCCCTGGGACTGAATATCGTTGCGATCGCACCCTCAACCTTTACAAAACCCCCACAGCTGCCGAATTAGTCACCCAGGCTGCAGCGGGACGTCAGCTAAAAATTGTGGCCATTGAAGCTAATAGCTTGCATGTGATGCTCTGTGCTGACGATTATCCAGGCTGGCTGCGATTAGACGATGTAGATGCCCTTGACTTAGCGAGTGCGCCTTACCATGCTCTGATGGTTACCCGACCTGATGTGGAACAGGCAATTCCTGGAGCCATTGCCTTTGCCGAGGCGGCCATGGCTGTGCCCAATGAATATTTGTGGGGAGGCACTGTAGCCCCAAACTATGACTGTTCTGGTCTGGTGCAGGCGGCCTTTGCTGCGGTGGGCGTGCCGCTGCCCCGTGATTCCTATCAACAGGAGGACTTTACGGACACGATTGAGATCGGTGAGTTGCTGCCAGGGGATCTGATCTTTTTCGGTACTTCAGAGCGGACCACCCATGTAGCCCTGCATCTGGACCAGGGGCGCTATATTCACAGTTCGGGTAAAGACCAAGGACGCAACGGCATTGGCATTGACTCAATTTTTGATCTGAGCAATCCCGTTAGCCAGGCTTACCACATCCAATATCGGTGTTGTGGCCGTATTATGAAGGGCTATGCACCCCAGAAGACACACTGATAGGTAATGTGTTGATACTGTGTGCTAAACCTATATCCAAATACCTGGCTCAAATTCAAAGTCTGGATTTCAAAACCTGGAGTTTTAATGGTGAACACGGTTTAATACTCGTGAACACGGCCCAATTGTTTCACACCGACGTTTTATGCGCTGGTTTCCTATATCTATGGTTAAACGCATCTTTCGCTGGTTCTTATTTGGCGGCATTCTATTTTTCTTGGCCAAAACGCTTAAGGATCATTGGCAAGAAGTTAGAACCCTTGAAATTACTAGCGCTACATTGTCCCTGTTAACCATAGCTTTGGGCATAAGCTTGATTGCTCACATCTGGTCGGGATGGGTCTGGCATTTAATCTTAAAGACCATTGGCCAGCCTCGAGATGGCCGCTGGTCTACAGCGATTTACCTGAAAACTAACATTGCCAAATATTTACCGGGTAATGTGTGGCATTTTTATGGTCGTGTGCTGGCGCTGAAGTCATCAGGGTCGTCCACAGGTGCAGCCATTGTGGGAGTAGTGCTGGAGCCTGTGCTGATGGCGGCAGCAGCTCTAGGATTAGCGGCTATCAGCTTTAGCTTGACCGTCGGAAACCAGTGGCTATTGGTGATTCCTCTGGGGGCTTTGGTGGCCATGCTGGTGGCGATTCATCCCCGTTTTCTTAACCCCCTACTACGTAAGTTGGGCAAAGCAAAAGCTCAGTCCCAGGGCTTAACGGTGATTACCAGTACGCTGCGGATGCAGTCTTATCCATGGCGCTCGCTTTTGGGAGAACTGGGGTTTGTCTTTCTCCGGGGCCTGGGTTTTATTATGACGATTGTGGCGCTGCAGCAGGGGCTGCAACCCAGTCAGTTTTTCACGATTTTAGGCTCGTTTAGTTTGGCCTGGTTATTGGGCCTGTTAGTGCCTGGTGCTCCCGGTGGGGTGGGTGTGTTTGAAGCAGTTGCGATCGCACTCCTGGGTAATCAGCTACCCAACGGCCTGCTGATCAGCAGTGTCGCCCTCTACCGACTGGTGAGCACCATGGCCGAAGCCCTTGGAGCTGGCCTTATTTGGCTAGAAGAACGGATTGCCGATGTTATGGCACCCATGGCCAATATGAGAAAGCGGCTTTTATTATTGCCACCTGCCAAGGATGACATTTCTTATGAAGCAGATGAGCCAATGTCCGCTTTGCTCGAAACAGATCCGCAGGAGATATCCGAGGTTTCCTATGTAGTCCCTCCTCAGGAACCGTCTTCGTCTGAAGAGACATCCCTCCCAGAAATCACCATGTATGGTGAAGATCCTGACGCTGATGACTTAGAGGGAGATTTTGTCGGTGACGAACTGAGCGAGGACCCTGGGGAAGATGCCCCTGCCCCTGTGGATTTAAACAAGTCAGGTCCCATGCTGCCATCTTTTGTTCCCCAGGCCTTTAAGGGGGAAGGAGAACCTACTTCAAAGTCTTTTTCCCCTAGAAATAGTAGTTATTAGCATTAGTTTTAAGTTCTAAGTTTTGAGTAGGAAGTGATATGGGAAGTTTAGGCTCTTGTCAGTTGTTTTGCAGTAGGCCTGTGACTCGATCAACAATGTAGTTGGCCGTCTGTTCTAAAAACATCAAATCTAAGGTATCGACAGTATCGCTGGCTTGATGGTAGTTGGGGTTGCGAAAGTTAGCGGTGTCACTCACCATGACGGCTCCAATGCCTTTTAGCCAGAAGGGGGCATGGTCGCTACGGAACAGATCTGGCATAAAGGGCAGTACTCCGATGGGGACTGGTAATGTGACTGCCTTGAGGGATGAGTCCGATGCAGTGGCGGGCTTAGTCTCAGTTTCAGTGGCAAAGGTCGCTAACAGTTCTGGATGATCGGTATCACCAATCACGCCAATAAAGTCTCCTGTGGATGGTAAATCTTGTTGTTCTAACCCTGGTGGGTAGGTTTGGCAGCCGGTTTCATAACAGGCGTACCCTAGCATTTCTAGAATAACTGCACCCGCTAACCCATCAAGGTTAGCGGCATCATTAACAAATGCATTACTCCCTAACAGACCAGCTCCTTCTGGCTGCAACTCTTCCTGATCAAAAAAGACGACCTGTAGGGTTTTATGGGTGGGGTAGTCGGCAAACAGTCGGGCAATTTCTAACGCGGTGACGACAGCGCTGCCATTGTCGTCTGCGCCGGGGGACCCTGCCACTGAGTCATAGTGTGCGCCGACTAGAATTTTTTGCTCCGGTGTTTGGGTACCTGGGCGAATAACGCTGAGATTAGTGCCTACACTATCGCCAGAGCCGAAGGTTTGGGTGCTGGGTTCGTAGCCGTAGCTTTGGAGTTCTTTGATCAAGTAGGTGCGGGTGCGGGCCAGGGCAATGTTGGTGTAGCGTTCAGCGGCCAGGGTTTGAAGGTGCGATCGCAACCGCCCGCTATCCACCATGAGGCCTTGGGGTTGGGCTTTGGAGGAGACCTCATAAAACATAAACATGCCGACGGCTAAGGTTAGTACACTTAGCCACAGCCCTACTCGATGCCTAAATTGATTGCCCATAACCTATATCAAGTGTGGTTGATGTATCCGATATGGAGATGCTGCCCACTGTAGATAGCGGTACTGAAAACCGTCTATCAGCAGCTTATTTCTATTTTATGAAAACGTCATCGAAACTTGGTCAGTCTAACCAGCGCCATGTTGTTTGGCTAGCAGTGGGCTATGGTGGATTATTTTTACTGATTCTGTGGGCCGCTTACACCAATAATTTACCGCTCAAGTTACTGGGGAGAATCCCCTACTACGACAAGATTGGCCATGTGGTGCTTTATGCGCTAGCCAGCTATTTGGGCCATCGAGTGCTAAATCGACGTCACTTCAAAGGCATACGATATTTACCCATTTTCCCAGTGCTGTTTAGCTTGGCGATGACGGCAGAAGAGATTGTGCAAGGCCTATCCCCCTATCGAACATTAGATTCCCTCGATTTGGTGTGCAGTTTAGGCGGTGTCGTGTTGGGCTATTTTCTGGCCCAAGGCCCTGGAAAACGCAGTTAGAGATTTGTTAAAAAGCATATCCACCGTAGGGGCGCACCGCCGTGTGCCCTTCGACATGTACGCTATAAATAACTTTGATAGACGGCGAGAGTTAAGTTTAATCAGGATCTGCATTGCTGCATGGACCCATCGGTGCAAGAATTAGTCCAATGATGCGTCAGCTGGAGTCATCGTGATGGTTGCATCGCAGGATAGTAATGAACAGGTTTTAGCGGCCTTCCAGAAAATTCTTGCAGACCGCAAAAAGCTAGGGTCCCGAATTGCCACAAAAGAGCAGGAAGCTGCAGCTGCCAAAAATGCACAGATGCTAGCTGTGGCATCTGCCTATACTGTTGACGGTATTGTTAAAGGCCTAGCCGATCTACAACTGGAGTTTGGCAGCATTGTAACTGAGCTATCAGAAAAATTAACCGCTGAATCCTTAAAGCTGGGGGAATTGGATCAGGCCATTGAGATCGAAACGCGTCATCTACAAACTCTGAAGCAAATTCGCGTAGTGGCTGACACCCTCCATCTGCTGACCCAAGAGCATCAGGACAAACTCAGAAGCCTTGAGCAAACCGAAACTGAACAGCAAGCGGCTCTGGAAAAAGAAATGACTGAAGTGCGATCGCACTGGGCTAAAGATCAAGCCGATTTTGAGCAGACCGTGCGCGAGCAGACAGAGCGGTTAACCAAAGAACGAGAGCGACAAGAAGCAGACTATCAATATGAACTAGAACGCAAGCAAACCGTTGATGCCAATGAGTTTGACGAGACACGCCGCAATCAAGAAAAAGAATTGCAGGACACTGGGCAAGTCAACGATCGGCAATGGACTGAGCGAGAGAGAATACTAGAGGAGAATCAGCCCCTTTTAGATGACTATCAACAGCGTGTAGATGTCTTCTCAGCTGAACTTAGTGAGCTAGTCGAAGTAACGAGAGAAAATGCGGCGACTGCCGTACAGCAAAATGCAGACGTGCAAGCCGAACTGCTGGAGAAGGAGTGGGAAGCCACCAAACAGGGCTACGAGTTTACGATTCAATCACTGGAGCAGAAAATTCAAGAACAAACTCAGCAAATTGAAAGCATCAATACTCAATTGCAAGAGACCATGCAACAGTCCCACACGCTGACTATAAAAGCGTTTGAAAAATCATCTTCCACGGCTGATTCTCAGGAAAGAGGAGGTTAGCATGACCGATATACCAACGAATAGAAATACAAAAGCGCAGATTCTAGACGCTTATAATGAATTGCTCAAAGAACGAAATAAGCTAGAAAAGCAGCTCGACAAACTACAGCAAGAGCCAAAGGCACGTCCCACAACCGTTGTAGAGACAAAACCCTCTGAACCTGTGAAAAAAATGAGCCAGCAGCCCGTCGATCAGCCACAGGACAAAATGACAGCCACCATTAGCACCCTGGCTGGGTTACAAGGGGGATTTGGTAGTGCCGTCAGTGAGCTGTCCGAAAAGCTGACTTCAAAAGCGGCTCAACTACAGGCTCTCCGGTTAGCCGTTGCCGAGGAACTGTCGCAACTGGAGGCTTTGCACAATTTAGATGATATCCAAGCCGATACCCTGGATACCCTAATCCAAACCTGTGAAGACAACAGTAAAGCCTTTGAATCCGACTTTAATCAAAGGAGTGACACCCTCGAAAATGAACTACAGAATCTGAAACAGTCCTGGGCAAAGGAGCAGGAGGAGCATAAGCGTTCTGTGAAAGAGCGGGATGAAGAACAGCAAAAAACCAGTCAGCGAGAAGCTGAAGAGTATGACTATACTCTCAATCTCCAGCGCAGTTTAGCGCAGACGGAATACGATCAGGCTCAAGAGGAACGCTACAGGGATCTTGCAGAGGCTAAGCAAACCCTGGAGGAACAGTGGGCAGAACGGGAAAAAGCCATTGCTCTCCAAGAACAACAATTTGCCAAGCTAAAGGCTCAAGTCGAAGCCTTTGAGAAAGAGAAAGCAACGGCCATCAAGCAGGCCAAGGCAGAAGGAGAACAAACAGCCAGTGCCCAGACAAAAATAGCAGCAGATCTGCGAAATAAGGAATTGGATGGCTTTAAGCGTGTGTATGAACTGAGGATTCAGGCCCTGGAACAAACGATCACGACCAGTGAGGAACGGATTCAGACCTTATCGAAACAGCTGGCGGCAGCCCTAAAACAAGTTCAGGATTTGGCAGTGAAAGCCATTGAAGGCGCATCAACTATTCAATCCTTTGAGGCGTTTAAGTCCCTGGCAATGGAACAGGCCAAAACCCAAATGAAGGGAAAATAGTCTAGTCGGTAGCGGCACATTTTGCGAATGCGGCAGCATCCTTGTATTTCCCTGGTTGCATCATTCTGACGTGGAGTAGCTCGCCTGTAAAAATGGATAGATACACCTATTGATATTGATAAGTTTTTGTTCGTACAAGGGAACCTTAAACCTGAGCTAATTCCCCATCATCCCCGCAGTCAGGGCCATTCCTATGCAGGTTTCTAGGAATTTTGCATTTCTCAAGGTTCATAGCTTAGCGCTTGTCAGGCTGGGTACGCTAGCTGAAAATTATTTTGCAAACGATCCGAACACCTGTCTGATTAAGCTGCGTCAGTTTGGGGAGCAACTGGCTCAGTTGGTAGCTGCTACGGTTGGTCTCTATGAAGACCCCGATGAAAGCCAATTTGAACTCCTGCGGCGGTTAGAGAATCGTGGAGCAATTACGGGACAAACCACCCAACTTTTTCATGAAATTCGGAAGGTGGGTAATCGGGCTACCCACGGTAGCTATGGCGAACATGGGGCCGCACTGAGCCATCTGAAATACGCTCGGTAGCTTAGGTATCTGGTTTCATCGCTTAATTGATGCGCAATTGCGCGAGGCGGGTTGGGAGGTTGATACGGAAACATTGACCTATGGCAATGGCACTCGTCCCCAGAAAGGGAAAAATCTAGCCATTGCTGAATGGCCCACCGCCGATGGACGGGCTGATTATATTTTATTTGTGGGGTTGGCTGCGATCGCAGCCGTCGAAGCCAAACGTAAAAGTAAAGATGTATCTGGGGCAGTAGACCAGGCCAAGCGCTATAGCCGGGGATTCCAGACAGCCCCACCCGGTGGTCCCTGGAGAGACTACAAACTGCCGTTTGTGTTTGCCACCAATGGTCGAGAGTTTTTACCCCAGCTTGAAACTAAGAGCGGCATCTGGTTTTGTGATGTTCGGCGTCCAGAAAACCTGCGCCGTCCCTTACGCAGTTGGTATAGCCCAGCTGGTTTGCTCGATACCCTAGCCCAGGATATCGAGCAGGCCCAGACGCAACTGGCTCAGGAGCAATTTAACTACGGCTTTGACCTACCAGCATATTTATCGTAGTTTGAAGCCTGGAGGGCGGGCAGCGGTGGTACTGCCGGATAATGTGCTGTTTGAAGCGGGGCAGGGGCAAAAGATTCGGGCTGACCTGATGAATAAGTGTAATCTCCATACGATTTTGCGATTGCCGACGGGGATTTTTTACTCGCCGGGGGTAAAAACAAATGTGTTGTTCTTTCATCGGGGGAAGACGGAGAAGGACAATACGGAAACCGTGTGGGTGTATGACCTGCGGACGAATATGCCTAGCTTTGGTAAGCGGAACCCATTGACACGGAAGCATTTTGAGGAGTTTGAAACCTGTTACGGGGAGGATGCGAATGGGGGGAGTTCCCGGAGCGATCAAGGAGAAGAGGGGCGGTTTCGGTGCTTTAGCCGAGAGTTTATTCGGGAGCGGGGGGAGAATTTAGATATTTCCTGGCTGCGGGATGAGAGTTTGCAACCGGCGGAGGATTTGCCAGAGCCGGATGAGATTGCGTCAGCGATAATGGAGAAGTTACGGGTAGCGATGACGGAAATGGAAGCATTGAGCGCGTTGCTGGAGGAGTAAACGATGCCTAAACTATTGGATAAAGATGCCAGCTACACGTTTCGTTCGTATTTTGAGCTGCCTTACGATACGGATGAGGTGTTGGCAGAATTTGGCTATAGCTATACTCAAAAACGGTTGAGTCTACCCAAAACCGATAAGACATTATCTGGTCTCGATCAGCTTAAGACCCAAATTGAGGAAACGCTGCCCTATGTACAACTCACCAGTGAAAGTGCCAAGCGTAAGGTATTGGTCGCCCCTGTTTTGACGCGCGTTGCCACACTTTGTCACCAGGTTTTGCGATTCGAGTATTCATTAAAGGTTAGTAATTGGTTACAGGGTAATTTAGATTATCTAATTCGTGCGCGACATCAGGTGATTGTGGTTGAGGCAAAGCGGGATGATCTTACCCGAGGGTTTACGCAACTGGCGGTGGAGATGATTGCTTTGGCGATGGTGGATGATGCGCCGTCAACGATTTATGGGGCGGTAACGATGGGGAATCTATGGATTTTTGGGGTGTTGGATCAACAGAAGAAATTAATCACTCAGGATATTGGGGGATATCAGGTGCCGGATGATGTGGAGGATTTGGTGCGGGTATTGGTGGGGATTTTGGTGGGGTGATGGGGGACTATGTTGGTGGACCGTGTTTACCCTGCATGGGGCGGTTGGTAATGGCGTTAGGTGTTGCGGGGCTGGCACAAGGCACAGCCCCTACGAAATGATCTATTTTGAATGGGGTTAATAAATTTGAACTTGGTATCGACATCGACATCGACTCGTAACCTTTACCCTGACCTAACCGTAACTCTCACCTCACCTGAATTGTTGCGATGAAGGACAACTTACTGTCGGGGGGTGTGGGGGAGTTAGGCCCCCACGAACAGGAGGGTTTCAGGGAGGAAAGCCCTGAGCAACTCTTATCGCGATTAGGCAGTTTTCAACCATTGTTGCTTGAGAGAATGGAGGATTTTTTGAGTAGCCCTGAATTAGAGCATATTCCGCCATCTTGGCAATGGAGCACATTATCTGAAATCGCTGCTATTAAAGGCGGTTTAACAAAAGGAAAGAAACGGAAAGAAACTGATAAACTTTTGACGGTTCCATATCTACGTGTCGCTAATGTCCAAAGAGGTTTTTTGGATTTAGAAGAGATCCGTTATATTCAGGCAACTGAGGATGAACTGAATCAGCTAAAACTAATTTCAGGAGATATCCTTTTTACTGAAGGTGGTGATAGAGATAAATTAGGACGAGGATGGATTTGGGCAGGAGAAATTAAGGAATGCATTCATCAGAACCATGTTTTTCGTGCAAGATTATATCTACAAGAATTATCACCTAAGTTAATCTCTCTATACTCAAATAGTTTTGGTCAAAAATACTTTCTTGGGGTTGGAAAGCAGACTACCAATTTAGCTTCGATTAACCTGACAAAACTTTCGAATCTGCCCATTCCCATTCCCCCCCTCAACGAGCAACACCGCATCGTCACCAAAATCGAAGCCCTAACCACCCGCAGTCGCAAAGCCCGCGCAGCCCTCGACGCCATCCCCCCATTGCTGGACCAGTTTCGGCAGTCCGTCCTCGCCGCCGCATTTCGGGGTGACCTGACGGCAGATTGGCGGGCACAGAATCCCGATGTGGAACCTGCGGGAAAGTTGTTGTAGCGGATACGCGCGGAGCGACGGATACGATGGGAAGCAGCTGAACTGGAGAAGATGAAGGCGAGGGTAAGCTTCCGAAGAATGATAAGTGGAAGGAGAAGTATAAGGATGTGGGCGTGATTGATAAAAGTATCCTTACTCGACTTCCTCAACTACCTGATAAATGGTGTTGGACAACATGGGAGTCAATTCTCGCGTATGACGACCGAGCATTTAAACGTGGACCATTTGGTAGCGCGTTAAAGAAATCTATCTTTGTTTCTTCAGGATACAAAGTGTACGAACAATATTGCCCAATTAATGACGATTGCTCATATGTCCGTTATTACATCACTCCGCAAAAGTTTGAAGAGCTAAAGGAATTCGCTGTCAAAGCAGGTGATTTCTTAATAAGTTGTTCGGGAGTTTCACTTGGCAGAATAACTCAGGTTCCCCAGGATTTTGAGGAAGGTGTTATTAATCAAGCATTATTACGTGTTCGTCTGCATAATGATGTCATTGATGATCAGTTTTTTACGTGGCTGTTTAGATCTCCAATTTTTCAAAAGCAGATATTTAATAATGCAACAGGTTCTGCGATCCCAAATGTTAAGGGAGTCAAAGAATTAAAGGCTATGTTCGTTCCTATTCCTCCTTTGGAAGAACAGCCTGTGATTGTTGAGAAGCTTTTATGTCAATCAAATGGAGGAGACATTATTGCAGAAGAATTACAAGAATCTCAAAAATCTCTCAGTTACCTCGACCAATCCATCCTCGCCAAAGCCTTCCGAGGCCAACTCGTTCCCCAAGACCCCAACGACGAACCCGCCAGCGTGCTGCTAGAGCGTATTCGGGTGGAGCGAGAGAAAGTGGGGAAGAAGAAGGGGAAAGGGAGAGGGAAAAGAGTGAAGGGATTAGGGGAGTAGGAGAGCAAGCCGGAATGTTTCACGTTCACCAGAGAAAATTTGTAAGACTTACCACTTCGTTCATACCAATAGAAACATGATCGGAGGGAGCCAAAACCGGCTGCTTGGGGTCCCTCCGAGTTCCCCAAACCCCCATGGCTAGGGCCGGGAGGCCGCCCTAGGACCCCGCCTACTGGGTTGTCCCCAATTGCATTAAAGTAGGGGTTACGGCGGGGTCGATTAATCAGGTTATCGCATTGTTGTTTGGTCCATATTCAAGTAGAGTATGCCTTTGCTCGAATAGGCTTTCAATGCCTTCAGATTTTCTGTTCAGAAAATGAAACAACCCTGGGGAAGCAGGGGCGGAGATGTCTTTAAAGATCTTCCAAATACAGTGTTTTGAACTCTTCTGCCGCCTGGGGTTGAATTTGCTTTAAAGCCTTAATCAAACTAATGACCGTTTCAGAACTAGGATCCCGCACCTCATTGGCCCAACGATAAACATTAGATGCACCGATCCCCATAACGGCAGCCAATCGCCCCTGGCTAATGCCGTGGCTCTCCATTACCACTTTAAGTACCTTACCCGCTCTGCCCATGCCTTTGATCCTTACAAAGGCTGCGACATTTCGTATACAGTCCAATTGGACTGTGATATCCTGATTTAGTCCAATTGGACTGTGCCTATTTTAAGGATAGGCATTGCCTTTATCGCTGAATCCTTTTCTATGGAAACCCAAGCCTTTGTGACACTCCCTCAGCCTGGTGTCACGCCTGAATCTGCGCTCCAGGTTTAGGCACCGCATAAAGCTGACCGGGAGCCGGTAAAAATCTTGATTATCGGTTCCGAAGCTGCCGTCAACACCATCATCCATAGCCTGCACCACCACCGCTTTGCCGAACCGTTTGAGTGGACCCCATTTTTACCCACGGATCGTCCGATTCAGATTCAGGCCGGGGAGGCGTTGCGATCGCTAGTAAAATATCTGCCCCGTTCGTAAACTGCTGCTGTGGGCAGAGCCAACACCCTACGCTCCAGGCAGAGCCTATACCCAACGGGTCAATACAATAGTAAAGTCCTGCAACTAGGAGACCGAAATTCTAAAGCAAGGGCCATGAAGCTGGAAGGCGAACTGATTATCCCCGAAGCCAAGATGAATGAGTCCACCGTCAAACTCTATGACCGCATCTCCCTGAACCGCGACTTTCCTGAGTACAACCTCAAACAGGGCGATGTGGCCACTTTTATCGACACGGTTCCCGATCCCGAGGGTATCGAAGAAGGCTATATTCTCGAAGTCTTTAATGCCCTAGGCGAATCGATTGATGTCGTGACTGTACCCAAGTCCGCCGTGGAACCATTACACCCTAATGAAATCCTTTCGGTGCGTAACCTGGTTCAGGTTTGATTTGCTCAATCCAGAGCTAGAGCTATCCCAACCACCTGTCCCTGGTCTTACCACGGCCATACAACGCCGCTTTGCAAATATTTTTGAATAGACCCCATTTTGACCCACGGATCGTCCGATTCAGATTCAGGTGGGGGAGATGGTGCGATCGCTAGTGAAATACCTGCCACGTTAGTAAACTTTTTGCTAGTGGCAGAGCCACCACCTACGCTCCAGGCAGAGCCTGGGAGCAAGTTACATGAGGAACACATTATGCAAGGCGAAATCGACCAATATGGCTTCGAGCGCATCCAACTCACCAGCCTGATCGCCCTCAACCAGTTAATTGCCGAGCGCTTTGACCTCACCCCACGTCTCTACACCACCGATCTCCGTGCCGCTCTGGAACTCGTCATCTGGGCCTTAGACCACGACGACTTTCCCTACTTCGCCATCTTCAAATCCGCTGACGAAGCTTTTCCCAGTAAACCCTTTGGCGTTGGCTTTGCTCGCAAAATGTGGCGGTATGCTGAAACTGGTGCCCTAGCCATCTGTCTAGATGCCCTCTATCAACTCAAACAAATAGAAGTAGACCTTAAACTCGATGAAGCAGAGTAGCCCATCACGATTAATCCCATGACTTGACATCACGGCTGAAGCACCCGTAATTTGCTCAGTATTCACCGCACTACTCTGGCCCCAAGCATTTCCATGAAACTCGATCCTGCTGACGTACAGCTCTTCTTTGATTTGATGCTGCCCTTGCAGTGGTACGTTAGCCAGCAAGCAAAACTATTACCCGACATTAAGACCTTTAAAGCCTACACAGACAGCTCCATGGATGACAAAATGATTGTCAGAGATTATCTCTTTGACCATCCTGAGCTAATTGATCAATTCATCCAAGACAATCCAAACAATCTGGAGGCGGATAAACTCAGCCTCATCGACCCATGGAAAAACTTTATTCATGGCGACTTTTTTATTGAACGGCTGCTCAAAAAATACAGCATTTTTATAGACGATAAAGAAAACGTCTACGCCGTGCTAGGTCTCATGGAAGGTTTGGATGCCTTTATGGACAAGCGGGATTTACCAGTGCGAGTAAAAACCATTCTGTTGCCCTTTAAAGGCAAGATTATCTATGACGGTTTTTTTCGCTGGTACAACATCTTCTTTGGTAGCGGCATCAAATCATCCCTCAAACAAACTTACCTGATTGCCAAAGATAACAACGCCATTATTGACACCCTTGAACCAGACGCCATACCGACCCAGAAGAAGGGTAAAAAGGTTCGTAAACAATCCGCTGATCAAGACTGGGGTCCCCTCCTGGATGAACTGGCTGAAAAAGCTAAAAAGCTACGGGGTGGTGGCGGACAGCCCGCTACCTACAGCCCTATTTTTAGCCTGGTGCGTACCAGTATTGAACTGGCCCAACTGGCCACCGCTGATTCACCTGATATCGATAAACTGTTCAAAAAGGGAGCCCGACTCGATACGCTGCTACAACAAGTGGAGAAGGCCCTGCTGAGAAATGTATAATCGATTTATACTGCCCACTGATCATTGGAGGTGCGATCATAAGTGGCAAAGCCACCACCACTACCCGCTCCAGGCAGAACCTTGGGAATGAGTTAACCTACCTCACTATTACTCTCCTCAGAAGTCTCAAACTCAATCCCTTCATATAAATCAGCCAGGGCAATCTCAACGGGCACCGATACCAATGAAAAAGAGGTATCTAACCCCTGGTGCTCCGTCAATAACCACTGATGCTCAGATTGTTTTACGTGATGTTCCACAAAAGGACGATACTGGTCAATCAACACATATTCTTGAAATGAGTCAATAGTGCGATAGTGAACAAACTTATCGCCGCGATCATAGTTTTGAGTGGATCGTGAGAGAGTTTCAGCAATCAAGATCGGATTAATAACCGTATCCTTACGTCCTGGTTTCAGCCCAAGTGGATCCGCAACCACCATCACATCTGGATACGTGTATAGATCAATCACTGGAATCCATAATCGCTGATCCGTCACAAACACCGTATAAGGTTTCTTCCGTAAGCCAAACCACAGTAGCGCATTCAACGCACTCGATAGTTTATTATGCGCAGGTGTACCCCCTGTCATTTCTACAATTTCTCCAGTCCGGTATTCATGGCGCAGCTCGGACTCCAATTCCAGAGCCAGGTACTCTTCAGCCGTGTAGGTCTTCGGTTTAGATGTGGCAATCGTCATCGTTTTGCCCCCGTGTGCTAGCTCAAATGTAAGTTAAACCGATAATTTTAGCTATTCACTAAAATCCTTTACCCTTCTTTTTCTTTTTCGCCCCTTTACCTTTCTTACCCAATGCCTTGACCTCTTGCAATGGTGACTTACGAGGCTTTACAGGCTTAAGGGGCTTTACAGGTGCTGGAGGCTCAGCAGGCGCTTTACCAACGGAAGACGGTTTCTGCTCAGCTTGATTCGGTGTCATTTTCCCAGCCACATCTGAGAACATAGCCCCCCAGTCGCTTTTTTCAGAAGGCTCAGTGCTCAACGGTTCAGATTCATTAAACGTGTCAGTAAACCGTTTAGCCTCCGCCTCAAAGTCTGCCTCCGTTTGACAGGCTGGCTTACCCCAACGATGGATAAAGCTATACTGCCAGAGAGGCCCCGGCCAATGCTTTAGCAACGTTCCTTTGTGATTAGTTGCCACCTGAATGGCCGACTCATACACAGAGTCTGTAATCACCCCTGCCGTGCGCAAAAAGTCATATACATGGGGAATTCCCCACAATGTTGCGAACCCCTTCGATTGGCGAGACGACAAAAAGCCACCAATCAGCTGACTGACATAGCGATCCAGATTCTTTGCATTAATACTAAAGAAACGGTCTGGATGGGAGAGTTGTTTTTTAGACAGATCCCGTTCTTCTAAAGAACTCATGACTGCTGACCAAATCGCCTGGCTACAGACAAAACTCAGCTGATACTGGTTCGCCATGTGGATATTGAATCGCAGCGATAATTGAGGAAAGACTGCGCTAAGCTTCTTTTGAAATAACGCTATGATTTCAGGCCCATCCAGCACCTGGCCAGATAGGTTTTGGAAAATTTCCTGTTGTATTGCTGGTGTCTTTTCAAAGTCAAAGAGTTTAGCATCCTTTCCCCAAGCCTCCCAATCAACTGACTGGCCTTGCTGAACTTGCCGATAGGCTTGCTCCAACAAATCAGCAATGACAACTGTACCAAACGTATCTGATGAGCCTCCTATCAAATCTCTGGAGGTGGCGACAGGCTCATACACAGCATGACTTACCTCAACTGCCTGATCTCGGGCATCATAAAAGCGCAGATCATCCATCATAGGCAAAAGAAAATCGATGCTTTTGACTGGGTTTTGCCGATAGCGAGCCAGTTCTGAGGCGATTACCTCTAACTCTCGTTTAAAGAGCGCTACTCGAATGGGGAAATTGTCAAAATAATAGAATTCTTTCTGGTATAGCTCAGGCTGTTGCTGCTGAAAGATTTCTGTAAAGGCTAATGCCTCCTCAATTAAGTTGTTTCCCTCCAAGTCACATTGCACATCTATCAGCAAGGAAGCAATATCTTCCTTTTCTGCAAACGCTAGCGGAATGGGTTTAGAAATAGCCTCTAGCAAAAGCTGGTGCTGCTCCTGGGGAGACGCCTCACTAAAGTGTTCGTACCATTGATCGAAATCTTCTATAAATAGAGACATAGCAAGCTGATAGCAGGTGAGCCTTGGCCACATGCTATCGCGATCCTTATATGTTCCTGTAGCTACACCTTAATGTTTTAATACAGAGCAATAATGATCACGTTAGGTCAAGTACAGGTGCACTTCAGATGGCGAAGGTCAAAAAGTCGGAAAACGTACCCAAGGCCATGCAGGCCAAGTTCGACAGCATTGTGACCATTACCGACGAGTTTGCCAAACAATATCTGAATGATGAATATGCTCAGTTCATTCGCTATGCCGTTGCAGCCCTATGTCGTAAACGACCATCGCCGTTAGCCAAGGGGCGCGATAAAACCTGGGCCTGTGGCATTACCCACGCCATCGGTATGGTCAACTTTTTGTTTGATCCGTCCCAAGACCCACATATCAGTGCCAAGGAGTTATATCAAGCCTTTGGAGTAAGCAGCAGTACTGGACAAGCCAAGTCAAAACTGGTGCGCGATATCCTCAACACCCATCAAATGGATCCTGATTGGTGTCTATCTAGCAAGTTAGACGACAACCTCATGGCCTGGATGATTTCGGTGAATGGATTTATGGTAGATGCCCGCTCAATGCCCAGACATATTCAAGAAGAAGCATTTGCTAAAGGCTTGATTCCCTATCTTCCTGACAGTGAAGAGGAGGCTCAGGTAGATGCCTCAATGCCAATTCACAGTAAAACAGAGGCAACGAAGCAATCTGATGAAACATTGTTTGTTTTATATGTCGTTATCATTGCTGGGCCAGTAACAGACGAGTTTATAGAAGCAAATCCTGAGATCTCGCGCACCATTGAAATTAATGGCAGACAAACCCTCCAGGACCTGCATCGGATTTTATTTAGTGCCTTTGATCGAGAAGAAGAACATCTCTATGAATTTCAGGTAGGGGGACGGGGACCCAATGATCCTAATGCAACCAGGTATGGGGTGCCAATGCCTGGTGACCCCAGTTCTGTCAACGATGTTGCTAAAGCTAAACTAGCCTCGTTAGGGTTATCTCAAGGAGACTTCTTTGGCTACTGGTTTGATTTTGGGGATGACTGGTGGCATCAGATTGCGGTGATGGATATTAAAGGGAAAGCACCTAAAGGGAAATATCCCAAAGTGACCGCAAGAGTTGGTGCTAGCCCACCCCAATATGCAGAATTTGATTGAGATCAAGGTATGAAGCCTCAAAGAGAATTAATCGGGTTGGATTAATATCTCCTAATCGTTGTTTTGTATCAGATTATTGCTTGATTTCTCTATCCTATTGGCCCAAGGGTACTACCACGTATACTACTGAGGAAGGTGCCATACAAATCGGGATAAAATCATCAGTGTTTCCTAAATACCTCCAATATTGGCGTAAAATAGGGCTAATTCCCACCCTTGCTTTTAGCCTTTTCTGCATTACCTCAAAACTGCCCCAAGCCAGTGTCTTAGCAGAAACGTCAGGTGCTACAACTGCCACCTTTGACCTCAATGCTGATCTGCAAGAGCAAGCGGAATTTTATAATCTGCCCTACCCCTCAGACTTTCGTCTCGATGAAAATGGTCAACCTGATCTGTCAGGATTTCCTGTTTTCTCAAAACATGGTGTTGGTCTATTTAAGCGCCTAAAAAGCATCGCTAGCGATCGCCCTGGATTTCCTACCACTGCTGCAGGCTATTTTCGTTTTAATCAACCCCTCGCACCCCTCAATATTGATGACCTGATCCCAGCTGTCAGCGATTCTCCTATTCTCTTGATCGATATCGATCGCAACTCGCCAGAACGGGGTCGTCTGTTTCCCATTGTTGCCACTACTCCAGAACCTGACCCCTATTACGTGCCCGAACATTTACTAGCAGTCTCTCCCTATCCGGGCATTGTGCTTAAACCCAATCGCCGGTATGCCTATGTGGTGCAAGATTCCCTAAAAGATATTAACGGCCAAGCGCTAAAAACCACCGACATCTTTGCCCAACTGAGAACAGGTAATATTCCTCAAGGGCAAATGAGACGAAAGTTCCTGGCCTACGTTCTCTATAAGCCTCTGTGGGAAACGCTTGACCAACTAGGTGTTGATCGAGAGAGCGTAGTGGTTGCCACGGTGTTTACCACGGGTGATGTGGTGGCTGACATGGCCAACCTTTCTAATCAAGTCTTAGAGCAGTACCGTCCTGATGTGCGCTCATTCGCGTATGATCCCAATCACGTTATCTCGGATCTTGACTACTGCAAATTTACTGCCAGGATAAAATTACCCCAATTCCAAAAAGGCTTTCCACCCTACTTCTTTCCTGAAGAGCAAGAAGGTCTATTTGTGTTTGATGCCAGTGGCGACCTAAAACGCCAACGTTATCAAACTGTTCCTTTGGTAATTACGTTGCCAAAAACGCTGATGCCGCCAGAGGGCTATCCATTGGTCGCTTACTACCACGGTACTGCTGGGCTGAGTACCCAAGTGGTCGATCGAGGACCCGTCCCCAGGCCTGACGTCCATCGATTGCTGAATCAAAGACCAGCACCGGAACTGAATCGATTGCCCGATCGAGGACCTGCCGATGTAGTGGGTCGTCATGGGTTTGCCTCAGTGGGCAGTACGTTACCGCTGAATCCAGAACGTCTTGATAATGTTTCAGCGGTTGTTTTTTCTGAGTTGTTGGATGGTCGTATATATTTGAATCCGGTTAATCTCTCTGCCTATCGTGATACCTTTCGCCAGGGAGTGATTGAGCAACGTCTTTTGCTGTCAGCTTTGGGGCGTTTACAGATTCCAGCCGAAGCACTAGCAGGTTGTGAAGGTCCCTCGTTACCTGTGGGAGAGACTCATTTTCGTTTACAAACGGATTCAGTCATTGCTTTGGGGCAATCGCAAGGGGCCCAATATGCCGTGATGATGGCAGCGGTTGAGCCAAAAATCAAAGCTGTTGTTCCCACTGGCTCAGGAGGCTTTTGGGCTTTATTGTTTTCCATCTTGACGAATTCTGATCAACGTCAGGAGGCTTTAGCAAGATCTTTGCCTGATTATTGCCAAGAGCTCTTGTCGAAAGGTTTGCCTGAAGAAGAATTACCAGGTGATTGCACAGTAGATGACTTTCGAGAGATTGGCAGACTATTAGGGCAGGTGCTCGAACGCTCGGAACCGCTAAACCATTTGTACCCGGCGTTGCGTTTACTACAAAGTTCTTGGGAGCCGGTAGAGCCCATGGTATATATGCCTCGGATTGCTAGACGACCATTGCCTGATCATCCGGTGAGATCGATCTATCAACCTGTTGGGCAGTTCGATAGTGATTTCCCTGAAGACGTCTTCAATGCAATGGCGCTGGCGAGTGGTGTTCAACAGGCGGGACCTACACTTTGGCCTGGAATGCAAGCATCTTTAGCATTAGAGGGATTCGATGGAATCTTGTCCTATCCGGTTTCTGACAATTTGATCAGTGAAACAGGCGTTCCTTACACTGGGATTGTGGTGCAATATGAGGGAGATGGTATTAAAAACTCCCACACTATTTTTTCTCAAAGCCTCAGTGTGAAATACCAATATGGTTGTTTTATGGAGAGCATTCAGGAACAGGAGTCAGCTACTATACTGGCTCCCCGAGCATTCTTGCCTCCTTGTTTGTTTCCATCCATATG
Organism: Leptothoe sp. LEGE 181152; assembly: GCF_032906605.1. NCBI lineage: Bacteria > Bacillati > Cyanobacteriota > Cyanophyceae > Nodosilineales > Cymatolegaceae > Leptothoe > Leptothoe sp. LEGE 181152. The sequence goes on along the minus strand of NZ_JASATU010000032.1, from coordinate 149,076 downwards.
GCCATTGCCTTAGTGCCATGGCATAGTGTCACGTCTATGAAAAGATGCAATATTTTGTTTTATGAGGTGTAGAGGATGTCTTCAAAGATGGCGAGCTTGGGTGCTGAGTCAATCATTTCCATTGAACTCAACTATTGTTATTTAGCTTAATTCAGAGAATTAAAGCGTTACCCTAATCAGAGATAGGCGATCAGTCGATTAGGAAGGAGCTATGTACGGAATTGTAGGTGTTGAGGAAATATCAGCTCCGGACTTTGCCCAGCGGCTGGCAGAGGATGGGTTACAGCTGGTAGATGTTCGAGAACCAGAGGAAGTTGCGATCGCACACCTCTCCAACTTTATCTATTTGCCTCTGAGCCAATACGCTGACTGGGCTGATCAAATCTTTACCCATTTAGATCCCAGTCTTGAAACCATTGTCATGTGCCACCATGGCATTCGTTCAGCCCAAATGTGTCAGTGGTTACAGCGTCAAGGGTTTGAGCGCACCAAAAACCTATCTGGTGGTATCGATGCCTACTCTCGCCTAGTAGATAATACCGTTCCCCGTTATTGATGACTTAGAGGGGCTGCCTCTGGTAATTTGGTAAATCTAAGATTGAGTTGAGAGTCTATGTTTGGCCAGCTACTGCTAGGGCACTAGCTCCACTCACTGCTCACCACTCAAAAATTCCATGCTTAGCCAGCTTCAAACCCTTGTCCGTGAAGTTGATGGACGTTATGCCACCGACACAGAGCTAATGTTTTTGCAAAATTACCTGCAAACGGCTCGTCTACGGTTTAGTGCCTATCAAAAAATTCAGAAAGCCGAGACCGCTATCATTCAACAGGTCAAACAAAAACTAAAGGCTACTGACCCTCAACTGCTCCGGCGGGGCAAAGTTGATCTCAGCGCTAAGTGGCAACGGGATGCTGTGATCGGGTTTCGCTACTGTGCCCATGCGCTACTAGTAGCTGACGAAGAAGGATTAGAGGAGCGTCTTTTGCTGTGGTTTCAGTCCATCATACGTTCCTTTAAGGCCCAGCAAAGCTGCGACATTACCTACAAAATTATGCAGGATGTAGTGCGTCAGCATCTAACGCCGCAAGAAGCAGAGCTATTTTGTCCAATTTTGGCCCAGGCTAGACTTTTGCTAGGGCAATAGCGTTACCCTGAAGGTACGCTCATGTATCGCAGGTCTTATGGATATTCCATCGGTTGGCGCCCACAAGTTGCGTCAGCAATATCCCAATAAACACAATTACTATAAGTTTGCCGATTTTTTCCAGTTCAATGCATCTAAGGGCACTATTTCTGACTGGCATGGCAGCCGTAATATCCTGACAAGTGAAGATTTCATCATTGGTTTGTTAGAGGGCTTGGAAGAAGAAGTGGGAGCCGCTTCAGCCGCTGTGATGTACTCCATTGGTTTGGAATGGGGTAAACAAGACTCATTATTTTTTGACCAGTGGTTTGAGCGGGAGTACAACGTTAGTCCCCAGCAGGCTAACCTTATGTTTCTATTAGAAACCTGGTGGTGGCCCTTTACGGCCCAAGGTTGGGGCCGTTGGGAAATTGACATGGCCGATCGCACCCAGGGGTTTATGTTCATTAACCTCTTTGACTCAGCCGTTGCACGCACTTTGGGGGATGTGGGTAAACCCGTCTGCTATCTGTATGCAGGGCTATATGCTGGCTTTTTTACTGAAATGGTACGTAAACAGCTTAGCTGTATTGAAATTCAGTGCTATTCCATGGGGGAAACCTACTGTAAGTTCTTATTGGGGGCCCGAGAACGAATTGATGCGGCGGCGTTTTGGCTAAATGAAGGGGCGACAGCTAGCGATATTCAAAACCGGCTGCGTTCCGGAGATTCATTGTGATGGCTAACGATGTAATCAAGTCTGAAGTGAGCAGTCAGCCCCTGGAAATTATCTCAGTTGGGGAGTTTTTTCAGCAAATCAACTGGTATGGCAGGACAATGCCTGGTATGGATGAGGCAGACCTGGCTAATACTCCCTATGAAACGGTTGGGCAATTTTTTGCTACATTTCCTTGGCAGGGAGCAGGGGGGGCTACGACTGCTGACGATTGGGATGCAGTGAAAGATGATGAGACTGCCCCCATGGAACAAGCTACTCTCACGCTAGAAGACCTATCGGCGCTATTTTAGGTCTGTCGGTTATTTTGAACACGCTAGTTTTGAATAAAATTGCCCTCTAGCATCACCATGACAACGCCTCCTAGCCAGCACATTTTGCGACAGATTGAGCTTCAACCAGATAAGAGCTATCTGACACCTCAGGAGTTGAGTAGTCTGGGCCGGTATGTTGGCAGCTTAACGGATCGTGTCCGCGCATATCGCCAGCTGCGTGAGTGGGAGGTTAACCTGATTCAAGAACTGGTGGATCGGCTGCCGACCGAGCTGAAGGAAAATACTAGGGCACTGGAACAAAGTATCAAACAAACGATCTTGATCCTGCGCTATGCCGCTTTAGGCATGCTGGTGGATGACGTACATCTAGGGCGACGTCGCTTAGAGGGATGGTTGCCAACGATGGTGATGGTTTATCAGACCCAATCAATCGATGTATTGCTGCAAAAATCCCTCAATCAACAGCTGCCCAGGCTATTAACTGACTCCCAGTTTGCTTTACTACAACCAGCCCTAGAGTCAGCACAACAGCTCTTAAAAGATGCCGTAAAAGAAGAGGGGGCAGAATAGAATTTCCATTCTAAAAAACTTGCCGATGATAAAATTTCTCCACGTAAGCGTAGTTTCAGTACGAGAACCTTTGAGGGACTCATTGTAATGGTATTAGTCGCCGATTTACTTGCAGACACTAATCTGACGTCCAACTACTTTGCCAGTGATGTCTATGTGCATGGCAGCCTAGATCTGGGGTTATTGGAGAATCGTCGTGGTGATCGGCTACTGGCTTTACCAGAAACCCTGATTCGGGCAATTTATTCAGGGTTAGATAATGAAACTGGTCAGGCCTCAATGTTGGTGTTATATAACTGTGGGCGCTGGTGGGGGAAAAATTTTTACACACGCTTTTGCGAAGAGCTAACTGATTACCACAATCGTTCGATATCCAGTTTGTCAATGTCTGAGTTTATACAGGCTTTGCAGCAGTGTTGGGTGACCCATGGTTGGGGGCAAATCAGTTTGGATAATACCTATAAACCTGACGGATTTTTGGTGGTAAAAATCCGCGCATCGGCTTTTATTGACTATGCTCCTCAGTTAGAAAGACCTGTAGGATTTCTAGAGATGGGCGCATTACAAGCATTTTTCAGTGAATTGAGTGAGCAAACGTTGCACTGTGTACAAACAGCTTGCGAGTCATTGGGGGCTGAAGAAAATTGTTTTGTTCTGGGTGTCGAAGAGCGATTGGCCCTGGCAGAGGCAGGTGTAGAACAAGGGCTTTCCCACGCTGAAATTATGAGCTTACTGGTGGGCCAGGGAGCTTAGTCGCGTGCCAACGGATTGATAACGGGATTTAGTGAACATGAGCCATCAGCGGTCTAGCTATCGCCTGTTGGGGCTGGTCGGCAACGGTCAGTTTGGGCGTGTGTATTGCGGTGTGCATCGCAAGACCGGGCAACTGGTCGCCATTAAGTATTTACATCGTCATAGCTTATCAACCCATGCGTTTTTGCGAGAGCTTCACTGCTTATTGAGTTTGTCGCATCCCCATATAGTTGCCTGTCACGCTTTAGAGCATTGTGAGGATGGGCGGCGTTTGGTCTTGGAATATTGCGCCGGTGGTACATTGCGATCGCACATGCTCAGCCCCCTCAGCGTGGCTGATATTCTCACCCTGGTGTCAGATGTGCTCTCGGGGCTGGCCCATGCCCATCAGCAAGGCATTATCCACTGCGATATTAAACCCGAGAATATTTTGCTCAGCTACAGCGATGGTCGCTGGCGAGCCAAGATCTCAGACTTTGGTATTGCCAAACTTACCCAAGACCAGCAAAATCACCAAGGCACAGGACAGACGGGATCCCCGGCTTACATGGCACCAGAGCGTTTTTATCGCCAGTACTCCCCATCAGCAGATGTATACGCAGTTGGCGTGATGTTGTTTGAGCTGCTAGTAGGTCAACGCCCCTTCACCGGTACGCCTATGGCCTTGCAATCAGCCCATTTAAACCAGCCTGTGCCTGATGCAGACCAACTTAGCGAACCGCTGAAACATATTATTGCCAAAGCCTTAGAAAAGTTGCCTGCGCGCCGCTATCCAACCGCTGCGGAAATGTTGGTTGACCTCAAACAATTAGATCCCTCTAGTCTGAATCTTGGACAGTCGCTTAACGCCCCAAAGATCGATTACGTTTCCTACACGGGCAATCCCCTACATCGGCTGACTCAACCAGTCACCCATTTTCAAAAGCTATCAGCGGCATCCATTACGCAGGATGATGAGTCAGCTGTCGAGTCCACAATGCTGATGGTCCACGGTTTACAGCTTGCTACTCTCCAACAGCAGTCACTCAACGTCTCACCGCAAATTCTCGATGCGTCAGTACAAGGGCTACATCTATCCCCAGCCGGACTGATGGTGAGTACGGCATATACCCTTTGGCGTGGTGCAACCCCTGAGTGTTTGACCTCCCTGAGTCATTGGCCATTGCCTGCCATGGCTGCCGTGGCACCGCATCAACGTTGGATAGCTACGGTTAGTCCCAGTACCAAACAATTGACCATTACCCAATTACGTGAACCGACTCAGACCCCTGTACGTCGGCCCTTGCCTCCAGATATTGAGATCCATCAGGTAGTGGCGATTGATAAGGCCCACATCGGTATTTTGGCCAGTAGTGCTGGTTCAGGCAGCCAGCTGATGTTGTGGAACCGTCGAGGCATGTATCTGACCTCACTGGATTTAGGGATCACGCTGCAGCAGCTTACGCCCACAGATCAGCGCCATCAATGGATGGCTATCGATGTCCATGCACCTCACACCGTTGTCTTTCTCACCCTCAAACCCCTGCGCATGACACGCATGATTTTGGATATTTGCCCGGCGCTAATGCTGGATTTGCCCTGGGGATATCTTTTCAGCAACACTGTAGGACGCATGTTACTGCTTGACCGCGATTTCTATCCCATTGGGGGTATTCAGGGGCCAGCTGGGGTAACTGCACTGACTGCTATGAGTGCCCATGAGTTACTAGTGGCCACATGGCAAAACAAACCGATTGGGCTCGGGGCGCTCCATAGGTTAAACCTGCAAGAATTTGATCTGGATATGATTTTTTAAATGCCTCAGTTAATTGCGTAAATTGACTTGTCCATCAATGCCATTCTCTTCCAGCCATTCTAAGCGCTCTTGAGCATCAGCCTCATTGACATAGGCTCCGGCCTGCATAAATACTTGACTTCCCATCTGTGTACGAAAAGCATCAGGGACCAAGCTCTGAAGTTTCTCTGCATCAGCCATATCTACGAGCACACGATAGCGAAACGTTGCAGTTAGGGCGACTGAGCCTGGCGGTGTCAGGCTCAGTGATCCACTCCGACTGGGAATGGCTATCGATGGCACAGGCAGCCGCTCACCATTGGTTGTGGCTGTGGGTATATCAGGGCGTACATCGGGGGTAGTGAGGTCACTACTGTTCTCTGCTCGTGGAGATGAGGCTGGCTCAGGTCTGCCATTGAGTCGGGTTAACAGTTGCGAAACACCTTCCCGCTGTCCAGATGATGAATTGTTTTGGTTAATATTCGGTGCACTGGCTGGAATAACGGCGATGGGGATAGCATCATCATCAGCACTGGTTTTGGTTGGAGCCGCAGCAATGTCCTCCGTTGCAGTTGGGGCGGCTTCATCAGCGACATCAATAACGATTTCGTTGTCCTCTGATGATGGGGCCTGGCGGGTGGATGATGGGGCCTGGCGGGTGAGGGATGCTTGAATATTGACGGGGGCTGGGGCAGCCGATGAGATGGCTAGATGCTGTCTGTAAGATGCGATCGCACCCGTTGTCTCATCAGTTTCATTGTCATGAGTCGCTGTATTAACACGCTCTAGTCCATCCTCTGGTTCATGAGTCTCAGATAAACCTTCTATAACCGGATTGGAATCGGCTGTAGCTTGGTTGATGGCTATATCAGTTGCAGGAATATCAGCTTCGGGCTGTGCCAGTTCTGTTGTTTCTGCTTGCACATCAATAGGACTGCTAGTCTCAGAGCTGCTAGTCTCAGAGCTGTTAGTCTCAGAGCTGTTAGGGGTAGATGCTGGCCTTGTTAAGACCGCTGGCCTTTCCTGTACTGACACCGTAGGTATTCTCGTTTCATGGGAAACCTCAGATACTTTAACGGCGACGATATCAGTAGAATTCTCAGCTATAGCGGCTGTAGTGGTGTCTACTTCCACCACACCATTGCGCCCATTGTCATCCAGAACATTAGCTTCTAAAACAGGACGGGCATTGTTTTTTAAGGCAATTCCCACCTCATTGCGTGTAATGCGATTATTGTTAATAACGGGAGTCGCCGGGTTGGCCACAGTGATAGCTCGGCCTGTCGTTTCAAAATAGTTGCCTCGCACAAGGGCACGACTATTTCCCTGAATGCTTAAACCGTACTGGTTACGGTTGAAATAGCTGTTTTCAATGACAGGATCACCATGGGTAATCTGAATGCCCGCAACAGCGTTAGCAACAAGCGCGACTCTACGCAGAATTGGTGAGCCTGCTGAAATCCACACACCGTTTCCCTTAGAGTTAGAGATGACGACATTGGCAAGACCGGATCGATCAGCCGCCAATATAGTTGCATTTTGAGTGCCGTTGCCATCACGGAAATCTCCTCCACCCGTAATAATTGTGTTGCGGGTTTGACCTGCACTTCCCTGAATCGTAATACCTGGTCGTAAACGCAACGGAAATTGTTCCCCCGACTCTTGGCTGTAGTGCCCCGGTGCTAGCAAGATTACCGTGCTGGTGTTGGTGGGAGCCATCCGTAAGGCTTGGGTAATCGTTTTATAGGGTTGTTCGGCACTGCCAGCACCTTGTATATCAGTGCCTGTGGCTGCATTGACGTGCAAGACACCATAGCTTTGAGAGGCTTGACTCATGCTGATGGTGTTTTGTGCAGTCGATCCATGTTGGGCTTGTGCTCGCGCTGGAAGAGCCGTCATGAGGGTGGCCACGCTTAGCAGCACTACCCTGTCCAGCAGGTGTTGTTTTATGCGTTTTGTTGCGTTCATCGTCGAATCCACTATCGTGATTGCCCGGAGAGTCTATTTCTCCCGGCTATTTGCGATGACGCTCTGCCCACCATCCCAAATCTATGGTTAGTACTGCAAATGTGCGGTGGGTGCGTGAGGCAGGATGTCGTTAATGCCTAGATTGTTTATGCCTAGCGATTTTGATGGGGGGGTGAAAAAATGTCAACCCCCTTGTGACAGATTTCTTTGATTTTCTATGCTTGGCCACCACAAAAACTCAGATTAGTTTACGCTGATAACGAATTTACAGCTGATACGATGGGAAGGCTTTGCCTTCATGCTGATCTTGTCTATGCACTCTGAGCCAATTGCTGCAAAACAGTCTCAGAAAGTACTGTATCGAATTCTAGATGCCAACCTGGACCGGGCTCGCGAAGGCCTCCGCATTATTGAAGAATGGTGTCGGTTTGGGTTAAATGATGCCACTTTGACAGAACAAATTAAATACCTGCGTCAGACCCTGGGCGGTTGGCACAGCGATGATATTCGTCAAAGTCGCGACACCCCAGGAGACCTGGGTACGGCCCTGAGCCATCCCCAAGAAGAACAGCGAGATACTATGCAAACAGTGGTAAAGGTCAACTGCTGTCGCGTTCAAGAGGCACTGCGAGTGCTAGAAGAGTATGGCAAGCTCCATGCTAGTGAAATGGCAACGGGTGCCAAGCAGATGCGCTATCAGCTGTACACGTTAGAAAGTAAGCTGCTGGGCCATAATGTGCGGCAGCTTCTGGCCAAAGCGCGCACTTATCTCGTGACATCTCCCCATGATCGTTTACTAGATGTTGTGGAGTCGGCTTTGAAGGGGGGGATTGATATTGTTCAATATCGTGAAAAGCAAGCCGATGATGACGTGCGACTGGAGTTGGCCAGCAAGATCAAAGCCCTTTGTCATCAATATGACTCGTTGTTTATTGTGAATGACCGAGTGGATATTGCTGCAGCTGTCGGGGCAGATGGCGTGCATCTGGGGCAACAAGATTTACCCATGGCAGCAGCGCGTCGCATTCTGGGACCATTGCCCATTGTGGGGCGCTCCACCACAAACTCTGTAGAAATGGCTAGAGCCATTGACGAAGGCGCTGACTACATTGGCGTTGGGCCAGTCTATGCCACACCTACAAAACCTGGAAAAGCTGCGGCTGGTTATGACTACATTCGCTACGCTGTAGAAAATGCGCCGATGCCCTGGTTTGCTATCGGTGGCATTGATCTCACCAATGTGGCCTTAGTGCGAGACGCTGGTGCACCCGGTGTCGCCATTGTGCGGGCTATTATGCAAGCCGATGACCCGCTCCAAATAACTCGTTCCTTTAACCAGCACTTTGAGTAATAGATTCCTTCTCCCTTTCCTATGAACACTAGCTCTGAAGCAACCAGCATTATGCTGCAAGTCAATGGTGAATCGCAGTCCTGTGCTGAGGGGACGACGTTACCCCAGTTGCTGATTCAACTGACTATGGATCCACGTTTGGTCGCTGTGGAATATAACGGTGAGATTTTGCATCGTCAGTTTTGGGAAACGACTGTGATGCAAACTAATGACCGCTTAGAGGTGGTGACCATTGTTGGCGGCGGCTGATCGTTCACCAGGCTTCGTTAATCAGTGTTAAGAATCGTCGAGGCTTGTGTGTCGTCGGTCGGCTACGCAGGGGCGGTAATCCCGCCTCTTTTGACTCACCATATGGTCTAACTAAAAACGTTAAAGTAAAGAGGGCTACACCTTGGTGGGTTTCCCCGCCTGAGTAGAGCCTTAGTAGACCTGTCTCAGCGTTTTTCTATACCCTGCATCATGAGTCGATTTAAGCTAACCCGATTTACGTCTTGGTTACGCCCACTGCTCAAGCCGTTCTTGGTTTGTTTCCTGGCATTGGTTCTAGTGTTCTCTCAGGCTGATAGCGCTTTAGCGGCCCGTGCTGGCGGGCGCATTGGTGGCGGCAGTTTTCGGGCTCGTCCATCCTCTGGTCGGACGTATTCGTCGCCCCGTAGCTATCAAGGTCCGTCTCGTGGTTACTATCCTGGCGGCGGGTTTGGCTTTGGTTTTCCACTGGTGATGCCGCTGTTTGGTTTTGGTGGCGGTGGCCTATTTAGCTTGCTAATCTTTTTTGCGATCGCATCCTTCCTGGTCCGCAGCTTCCGCTCCACTGGCTTTGGCGAAGGAGAGACTTACACGCCTAATCCAACGGTTTCTGTCGCTCGTTTACAGGTGGGATTACTGGCCAAGGCTCGCCACCTTCAGGACGACCTTAACCGCTTAGCAACCTCCTCAGACACCAGCTCATCGGCTGGGCTGAGCAAAGTACTACAAGAAAGTACGCTGTCGCTGCTACGTCATCCCGAATACTGGGCCTATGCAGATACTGAAACCGTCCAAACCAAGCTAACGTCTGCTGAGGTGGAATTTAATCGCTTGGCGCTGATGGAGCGAAGTAAGTTCAGCCATGAAGCAGTTTCTAACGTTAATAATCAAATCTCTGGTGGTAATAGCGCTACGTTGCCCGACGCTGACGGCAATTTACAGAGTGGTGAATACATTATTGCAACCATGATTGTTGCTGCCCAAGGTAAGTTGACGCTGCCTAACGTGAATTCCGAGCAAGACTTGCACAAAGCCTTAAACCAAGTTGGGGCGATTCCGAGTGATGAACTCGTGGCGGTTGAGGTAATGTGGACGCCCCAGGCCAGTGGTGAAACCTTAACGAATGATGAGGTTATTGCCCAATATCCAAATTTGAAGTTGGTTTAGGACTGTAACTGATCAGTTGTAGCGACATTGATTAGCGATGCTTAAACGGGAGTCCATCTTTTGGGCTCCCGTTTTTTATTGGACCCTTTTTTATTGGGTGACTTAGGCCCTGCATACGTGAAATTTTGTTTTGACGATTACCTTGATGTCCTATTGTTTTGACAAATGTTTTTCACTTTCGAGCCTATCTAAGTACAGATCCGGGTATAGTGGTTCCGGCTTGAGGGGCCGACCCGGTAGCCGAAAATGAACTAATGTGCTTAACTTTTGAACAATCTCCCTTGCGCCTGTTTTTTAGAAGGTTCCCATGCTTGTTCTGCTTACCCGTGTTTTACTTTGGGCCACTCTTGGACTCTTAGTTTGGTACATTCTGACTAAAATCATTCCAAAACAGTACCTGACTTGGTTTGGCGGAGTAATTGTTCTGATTCTGATTGTTGCCTCCTTTGCAGATCCCAATGATGAAACAATTGGAACTATTTGGCGGCTGCTCTCATTGCCATTGACGCCTCTCGGGGCAACAATTTTGCTGTTGGGATCTGCAATCAGTGACGGTGTGGGAAAAGTAAAAGGGCAGCAGGTGGCAGCGGCCTTGGCTATTTTGGTCATTACCAGCCTGCCGATTTTTAGTCGCTTCATCGTTGCCCGCTCAGAGCTAGAAGTGCAGCAGGCATTTGCTGCAAGAGCGGCCCAGTGTGCTGAGGTTTGTCCTGCCGGTTTAGAAGGACCGCGATTAGACCGGACAGGGGCGATTGTGGTGCTGGGTAATGATGCTGGAGATTCGCAAGGAGCCGTTGCCTTTCAAAGTGCGAGTGATCAAGCATATAACTCAACGCTGGTACCCCGCTTAATTTATGGATCTCAACTTTATAATGAGGCTCGTCAAGCAGGTGCCGATCCGTTTGTAATTGTGACCGCTGACCCCGGTGGAAGTGGTGAAGCTAGTCAGGTCAAGCGCCAGAATATTAGAACGGTTCTGGTTAATAATGGAGTGCCTGGAGAAAATATTCGTTTTGAGTCCACTGGTTTGAACGTCCATGGCACAGCTGATAGGGTAGATCGATTTTTGCGTAATCAGCAGGTACTACCGGCGAGAAATAATCGCAATGAGCCGACCGATCCACGGATTATGCTGGTGGCTCCAGCCATGACGATGACACGCTCGGCATTGACCTTTGAGAATATGGATATGCAGGTCATTGCTAAGCCGACAGATTTTTACTCAGTCAATACATGGTCCGGGAATGATACGTTTTCCCGATTGCCTGACATCATTCCTAATGTAGATGCCCTACAGCTAACATCCCGCTATTGGGATGAGGTGCTGACATCCACCTACTATTTTCTACGGGGTTGGCTCCCTGACTTCGACTTTGGTTGGGACTCTAATATCGAACTCTAATATAAGCCATCACTGCTTAGGGTCATCACCGCTCAGCTTGTACTAAAAGGCAAGCTGGGCTTTAGGGTACTACGATAGTGAAGCAGCGATGGCTGCAGAAGCGTTTCGAGTACTTTTATGGCAAAGTCTAGGCTGCAGTATCTAACCAGCTATCTTCAACCACATCGTCGACATCTTTTCGTGGGTATTTCAACCCTCTTGGTGGTTAATATCCTGAGCGTATGGATTCCCTTAATTATTGGTGATGCAGTTGAGCGCCTCAAAATTGCCTTTAGCCAGGGCACTATTTTGCGCTATGTGCTGTTGATTTTGGTATTAGCCACGGTCATGTGGGTAATACGTATGGCGTCACGAGTGCTGATCTTTGGTGTGGGGCGTAAGGTTGAGTTCGATCTTAAACAGCGCATTTTTGAGCATTTGCTGTCGTTAGAGCCTGCCTATTTTGCAGAAAATACCATTGGTGATCTGATCAACAGAGCCACCAGTGACGTGGATAATATTCGCCGGTTATTAGGGTTTGCCGTACTTAGCTTGGCGAATATCCTATTTGCTTATAGCTTTACTGTGCCAGCGATGCTGCGTATCAGTGTGCGTTTAACGTTGGTGGCGTTGGCTATTTATCCGGTCATGATGCTATTGGTGGGCTCCTTTAGCAATCGTCTGCGGCAAGAACAGTTGGATGTTCAACAGTCACTGTCTGACCTGAGCACCCTGATTCAAGAGGATATGAGTGGCATTGGATTGATCAAAATCTACGCTCAGGAGACAAACGAGCAACAAGCGTTTGCTCAGCGTAATGATGAAGTACTGGAGGCTAATTTATCCCTGGCTCGTACCCGTAATACGCTCTTTCCGTTGCTGGGAGGTTTAGCTAGCCTAAGTTTGGCCATTATTTTAGCGGTGGGGGCTCGCAGCATTGCTGCAGGCACGTTGGCTGTAGGCGATTTTGTCACCCTTTTGCTTTACGTCAATAACCTGGTTTTTCCAACCGCTCTGCTCGGATTTACGATTACGTCCTATCAGCGGGGTGAGGTTAGTGTTGACCGCATTGAGGCAATTTTTGCGGCTCAGCCGAGGGTGGCGAGCGTTGCCAAGGCATCATCTTTGCCTGTGGGTGAAGTATCTGGCCGATTACAGGCTCAAGGGTTGACTTATGCATATCCTGGCACTGATACGCCAGCGATTCAGGATATTTCGTTTTCTATCGAGCCTGGGGAGACCGTTGCTTTAGTGGGCCCCATTGGTTCGGGTAAATCTACACTGGCCAAAACCCTACCCCGGATTTTAGAAATTCCGGAAGGGCACCTGTTTATAGATGATTACGATGTGACCCAGGTAGCTCTGCCAGATCTGCGACGGGCAATTGCTTTTGTTCCCCAAGACAGTTTTTTATTCAGTACCAAAATTAAAAATAACTTGCGCTATGGGGTGCCGTTGGCAGAAATGCCTGAGATTGAGCAAGCGGCAAAACTCGCTCAGATTCGGAACGAGATTGCCAATTTTCCTAACCAATATGACACCGTTGTGGGTGAGCGCGGGATTACGTTGTCTGGAGGTCAGCGACAGCGAACGGCGTTGGGAAGGGCACTGCTGGTGGATGCTCCTATTTTGGTACTTGATGATGCCTTGTCTAGTGTTGACAACCAAACGGCAACTCAAATTTTGGATAATTTATCCCACGGTACCCAGCGCAAGACGGTGATTTTTATTACTCACCAGATGTCAGCTGCGGCAAATTGCGATCGCATTATCGTAATGGATCAAGGTCGCATCGTTCAGACAGGCAGCCACGATAGTTTAGTCCGGCGTTCTGGTTTATATCAGCAACTTTGGAATCAGCACAAACTTAAAGAAGTACTCCAATAGTGCTTATAAAACCCATGGATGTTTAGCTACAGCTAAACATCCATGGGTGCAAAATTGAATTACTATTTGCCATTGTCCAACTCATTCAAACTGGGGCTAATTCAGGCTTCATTAGCTAATTGCGCCGGGCAGTGCAAAGATCGGCAAATACATAGCCACCAAGATTGAACCAACCATACCCCCCAGAAAAATAATCATAATGGGTTCCATAATGCTGGTTAAGGCTTTAACGGCTTGTTCAACCTCATCCTCATAAAAGTCTGCGACTTTCATCAGCATTTGGTCTAATTCACCTGTTTCCTCACCAATGCTAATCATCTGAATGGCCATAACAGGAAAGACTTGGTGTCTTTGTAAAGCCAGGCTGATCATGCCCCCTGTCTGAATCTCTGAACGAGCCTCTTCAATTGCATTGGCAATCACCTGGTTGCCAGAGGTATCTCGAACAATTTCTAAGGCTGTCAAAATGGGAACACCTGAGCGCGAAAGTGAGCCAAATGTGCGGCAGAATCTTGCAGTTGCTGACTTTTGAACTAAATCACCAAATAGAGGCAGCTTCAAGAACAGACGATCCATTGTTTCCCGGCCAGCGCGGGTTTTGTAGTACTGTCTGTACGCAATTCCAGCAATCACTAGGGCTGCAATCGTTAACAAAACCAGGAGAGGATTACGCAGAAATCGGCTTATGTTGATCATAAACTGCGTAAAAGCTGGCAGCTCTGCCCCAAGCTCAATAAAGATCTCTTCAAAGATGGGCAACAGGAAGACCGTCATACCAATAAAGATGGTGACCGCTAGAACCCCTACCGTTACTGGATAAGCCATAGCAGACTTAATCTGGTTCTGTAAGCGATTTAGATCCTCCAAAAGCTTTGCCAGACGATTGAGAACCTCATCCAGCACACCACCGACCTCTCCTGCCTGAACCATGCTCACATAGAGCAGATCAAAGCTAGCTGGATGCTTGCGCATCGAGTCAGATAAGTTGTTTCCCTGTTGGACATCAGAGTTGATCTCCAGCAGGGCTTTCTTTAACTTGGGGTTAGGGCATTGCTCACCCAAAATTCCAATGCCTCTGACTAGGCCAACCCCAGCATTGACTAGAGCCGCAAACTGACGCGAAAAAACAGCCTTATCCTTAACCGAAACCTGAACTAGAGAGGTTTTCATATCCTCCCAATTTAAATTCAAGCCTCGATCTTGCTTAATGCTCTGAATATAAACTCCACGCTCCTTAAGCATGGTGCGAGCTTCACCAGGCGAATCAGCAACAACCTTCTCACGTCGTGTACGACCTGTGGTGTCTCGACCTGTAGCAACATAGGTAGGCATGGATTTTACCTCTGCAAATTTTAGGCTTATAAGTTATGGAAGGCTTTATACAGCGTTGCCTGATTTTTAGGCAACCCCCAACGTTAACTAGTAAGGAGTTGGTAAATCAGACATCAACCTTTAACTAACGGCGTGCACCAGTAGCAGAACGACCACGCTGTTGATTCCTGGGAGTACCGGTACCACTAGTGGTACCAGCACCACCTGCATTGATCAAGCGTTGTAATTCGTCAGCTCGGGACGATTTGCCTATGGCACTTTCAAAGCTAATCGTGCCAGCTTTATGCAAATCCGCTAAAACCATCTCTAACGTCTGCATGCCCAGCTTACCGCCAGTTTGAATAGCACCATAAATTTGAGCGGTTTTACCTTCTCGGATCAAGTTAGAAATCGCTGGGGTGACCACCATAATCTCTTGAGCCATTACACGACCAAACTCACCAGGCTTGGGATTTGCTTTAGGAACAAGGGTCTGACTGAGAACAGCAACCAGAGAATTAGAAAGCTGTACACGTACTTGCTGTTGCTGTCCCGGTGGAAACACATCAATCATTCGATCTACAGTTTGCGCCGCAGAACTTGTGTGTAAGGTACCAAAAACAAGGTGCCCTGTTTCTGCCGCTGAAATTGCCAGGGAGATCGTTTCTAAATCCCGCATCTCACCCACCAGGATGACATCAGGATCTTCCCGTAGCGCTGCCCTAAGTGCGTTAGCAAAACTCTTAGTATCTTCACCAATCTGGCGTTGATGAATCAAACTCTTAATGGGCTCATAGACAAATTCAATCGGGTCCTCGACTGTCAGAATATGCTCAGCCCTGGAATGATTAATATCATTGATCATTGAAGCCAATGTGGTCGACTTGCCCGACCCCGTTGGCCCAGTCACCAAAATCAACCCCCGGGGCTTTCGAGCTAACTCAATTACGATATTGGGGAGACCTAGTAAATCAGCACTTGGAATTTTAGAACTCAGCGCTCTTAAACAGGCGGCATAGGTGCCTCTGTCCTTATAAACATTGACCCGAAAACGCGCTAAGCCTTTAACACCGTAGGAACAATCTAGCTCCCAAGTCTGCTCTAGGTGTTTCCGTTGGGTATTATTGAGCATGCTGAAAATCAGTCGTTGACACTGTTCAGGTGTCAGCGGTGGATGTTCAGTTGGGGTGAGGTGACCACTAACCCGAATGTATGGGGGCAAACCTGCTGAAAGGTGAAGGTCAGATCCGCCTCGCTCAACCACCTCTTCCATCAAGTCTTCGATCATCATTTCCATAGGGCCACCTCAGGTAGATATCTACAAAATCGTTATAAGCAGAGAAATAAAGGAAATAGAGAAGCTGGTCAGCAGAGCTCAACATAAGTAATGGAGATGATTGTACCCATTTCAACCTTATGAATTACATCTAGTTAGCTTAGTTAACTAGTTTGGAAGCGCGGTGTTAGACAATAAGGACAATCCAACCAGTCGTGGTGTAGTTCGGCACCACAGGTGGAACAGCTTAAAACACTCTTACGTCTGGCCTTGAGCTCGGCCTCCAAGCCTGTATCGGTGAATGTCACGCGTTCTACTTCTTCTAATGTTGTGTAGCCTTGCTCCACAAGATTAAGACTGTAAGACAGCAAGGTTTGCATTCCTTCTTCGACGGCAGCCTCCTTAATATGTTCTGCAGGTGCCCCATCAGAAATCATTTTCTGCAAGCCTTCGGTTATACGCATAACCTCATACACACCTACTCGGCCCTTATAGCCTGAACCCTGACAAGTTTGGCAAAGCGCACCGGTATTGTTAGCCGTTTCAGCTTGCTCTGGAGAAACCGTATGGGCTCGATAAAACTTAATGTCACCGCTAGAAGAACTAAGGCCAAAGCGGGCCAGCTCTTCACTACTGGGGGTATAGGCTATTCTGCAATCGGTGCATACTCGCCGTACCAGACGCTGTGCCAGCACACCCACTAATGAACTGGATACTTGGAAAGCTTCCACCTCCATTTCATTTAGACGGGAAATGGCACCTGCTGCATCGTTGGTATGCAAGGTCGTTAATACAAGGTGGCCGGTGAGTGCTGCTTCAATGGCTGTTTTAGCTGTTTCGGTATCACGGGTCTCACCCACTAGAATGACATCGGGGTCTTGCCGTAGAAATGCCCGCAAAAGCAGTGGAAAGTCGATGCCTTTTTCACGAATAACTTGTACCTGAGTAATGCCTGGTAGAGCATATTCAATTGGATCTTCCGCAGTACTTATATTGATGCTGGGATCATTCCGCTCTGCCAGGACTGAATAAAGGGTCGTCGTCTTACCTGAACCTGTGGGTCCCGTTACTAGAATCAACCCATAGGGGGAATTGGTCATCTCCCGAACGATGCTCAGAGTTTCATCATCCGTGATCAGCTTATCCAAACCAAGCTGGGTATTGGTATTATCTAGAATTCGTAAAACGACTTTCTCACCATAGCGACTAGGAATAGTGCTAACCCGAAAGTCAACTTTACGTCCTTGGAATACTCGCCGAATCCGACCATCCTGGGGAATACGTCGCTCTGCAATATCTAGCTCAGAAATGATTTTTAAACGGGCTGTAACCGCTGGGATAATCTTTTTAGGAAATTTTTGAAAAGCCTGACGTAGAACCCCATCACGGCGAAACCGAATACGTAAAAAGTCTTCCTGCGGCTCGACGTGAATATCAGAAGCCCCTTCTTGGAGAGCCTTAACTAATATTTTATTAACTAATGCAATAACAGGAGCTGCACCTGCATCCTGAACTGCTGTGCTTAAATCAGCTTCTTCATCCAGGGCATCTTCAAGTCCGGCATCATCAAGGTCTAAATCCTCTAAATTTGAGTTGACATCTACAGCCTGTTCAAAATCTCGTTGCTTTTCTTTGGCAACTTGATCATCTAAATATGCCGAAATCATCCGTTGATAGTCTTCAACGGTGATAACCATGCGGCGTAACTTTAGATTTTTCGGGCGTAAGATGCGATTGAGATCATCCTGAGCCTCTAAATTCTCTGGATCCACCATGGCCACGAGTACCGTGGAAATATCATCTTGGGTGGTTTGAGAAAGCGGTAGTAAACGATGGCGGCGACAGATATCAACGGGAATTAAACTGTCAATTAAATTGCCAACTTTTGTATCAGATACACTTTCAAGCTCTGGATCTAGTGACTCTACCCCGTAGAGGATCTTAAGTTCGAATAGCTGTTGTTTCTTATACTGTCGTAGGAGTTCTGGACTCAGCTGCTGACCAGTCAGTGACTCTAATACATCAGTTAACGAGCGTCCTGACTTTCGACTTTCAACCAATGCCTGTTGCATTTGGTCAGTATCAACGTAACCCGCTTGAATTAGCTGGTTGCTAAATGGTGAAAAGCTTCTTTGTAGAACAAGCGCTTTCCGAGATGATGATGAGGAATTGGTCATAGTCGCCGCAGAAAATCCTTACAGAAGGTTGCCCACAAAACGCTTTTCTGTAGACAGCTACAATCGGGGGCTTTATCCTGTAAATTCAGGATGCTCCCAAACGTTGCAGCGTATCGTACAACGCTGCTTCATTTCCCGATAATAGCTTGAACAATAGCATCCAGCTAGCCGCAATACTGGCATTGTGAGTTGAAAATGAATATGGCAATCGAAAATATATGTGATGCCTGCCCTAATTTTATGTAGTCATTACGTTGCAAAATGCACTATTGTGATACGTCTAAGGTGATTGTATAGAGACTACAGACCAGGGTGGTGTTGGGCTTTCTAGGCTAGAAACGTGGTTTTTGATCTGGATCCTTACATAAACGGGGTCTTAGCGTGGCGCAACTCGCTTAAAATATCAGCGTCTAAGGCAATGGTTACCCCCTATGTTCTGTTATTGATGAGGTTAAACGATGGTAGAGGACGTTAATCCGGCAGAAAACGTTAATCCAGCGGAAAGTAATTCTATGGAAGAGGATGAAGCCTCTGATGTGATCAATGAGGTGGATGAAAATATTGAAGAGCTTAAGGTTGAAGACGCTGATATAGATATAGATTTTGAGAATGAGTTGCCTGAGGTTGCCTCCAATGATGTAGCGGCTAAGGGGGCGGATGCTTCTCCAGATGATTTGGCTGCTATCTCTAATTTGGAAGACCAAGTAGCACAGCTAAAAGTGCAATTGGAGGATAGGAGTAGTCAATATTTAAGGCTGACAGCTGATTTCGAAAACTTTCGTAAGCGTACGAGCCGTGAGAAAGAAGACCTTGAACTTCAAATCAAGTGCAATACCATTAGCAATATGTTAGAGGTTGTGGATAACTTTGAGCGGGCTCGGGCTCAAATTAAGCCTCAAAATGACGGTGAAATGGCTGTTCATAAGAGCTATCAGAGTGTTTATAAGCAACTGGTGGAAGCTCTTAAGCGTATCGGTGTGGCTCCAATGCGAGCAGAGGGTAAAGAATTTGACCCTAATCTACATGAAGCTGTAATGCGTGAACCGACAGATGAGCATGCTGAAGGTACAGTTATTGAAGAATTAGTAAGGGGATATGTTTTAGGGGAGCGAGTTTTGCGTCATGCCATGGTCAAAGTTGCTACTCCTTTAGAGGAATAACTCCGAACTTCCGAACTCTATTGAAGGTAAAAAATACTTGCTCAAAACATAGCTGAGCTAGTTCTTAAAGCTAGCTCGGTTATGAAGCTTTCTTGAATATCAAGGTGCTTTATTAGAGTTTATGGTTTTGGGTATTGTATTTATATTGGAGAGTAGCTCAAGCATGTTTTCCAAATGTGCTCATTGCAGATACTTTCTGTGGTTGAGAGTTATCAACAGGGTGTAACCATATAGCAATTTTTTACTTAAAGCATATATCTATATCGGTTAGTCCATACGGCTAATGCTTGCTATAAGTTCAGTGCATCCTTTGAATGGTTTTTGCCAATTCTTATTTTTTAGAGAAATATGGATTTACTGTGCAAGCTAATGTTGGTTGGTTGATGGACGTCTATTTCTAAAAAGTTGTGTGATTTTCTGGAGTAAGCAGGCTCTCAGATGGGTAAAGTTATTGGCATTGATTTAGGAACTACAAATAGCTGTGTTGCTGTTCTAGAAGGTGGCAAGCCCGAGGTGATTACTAACACTGAGGGTGGGCGAACTATGCCGAGCATTGTTGGATTTGCCAAGAATGGAGAACGGTTGGTTGGCCAGCTAGCAAAGCGTCAGGCCGTTACGAATGCAGAAAATACTGTTTACAGTATTAAGCGCTTCATCGGGCGTCGTTGGGAAGATACGTCCAGTGAGAGATCCCGAGTGCCTTACACGTGTGTACGCGGAAAAGATGACACGGTGGATGTTCTAATTCGCGGCAGGGCTTACACTCCACAAGAAGTGTCTGCCATGACTCTACAGAAGCTGAAGCAGGATGCAGAAGCTTATCTTGGTGAGGAGGTTACTCAGGCTGTTATTACAGTACCTGCTTACTTTACCGATGCCCAGCGCCAAGCAACCAAGGATGCTGGGAAGATCGCTGGCCTAGAAGTGTTGCGTATTATCAACGAGCCAACGGCCGCTGCCTTATCCTATGGTCTTGACAAGTTAGATCAGGATCAGACTGTTTTGGTGTTTGACCTGGGCGGTGGCACATTTGATGTTTCCATTCTGCAGCTCGGAGACGGCGTTTTTGAAGTGAAAGCCACGTCTGGTAACAATCATCTTGGTGGTGACGATTTTGACAATAGTATCGTCACCGCTTTGTTGGATCAGTTTCGTGACCAGGAGGGGATGGATCTATCAACGGATCGTATGGCTCTACAGCGTATCCGTGAAGCGTCAGAGAAAGCCAAGATTGAGCTTTCGACTCGGGCTACAACATCTATTAATTTGCCTTTTATTGCAGCAGATGAAGCTGGACCTAAACATCTGGAGTCTGAGCTGTCCCGCACTAAATTTGAAGAGTTGGCGAAGCCGCTGGTTGCAGCAACATTAGAACCTGTAGGACAGGCTTTGAAGGATGCTGAGCTGACGCCAGATGACATTGATCGGATTCTACTAGTAGGTGGCTCTACAAGGATTCCAGCTGTTCAAAAGGCTATCACTGATTACTTTAACGGCAAGACACCTGATCGCTCTGTGAATCCAGATGAAGCAGTGGCCTTAGGCGCGTCTATTCAGGCGGGTGTGCTAGGAGGTGAGGTCAAGGACTTATTGCTATTGGACGTGACTCCCCTATCGCTAGGGATTGAAACCTTAGGTGAGGTGTTTACTAAAGTAATTGAGCGAAATACTACCATCCCAACTAGTAAGTCGCAGACTTTTTCAACGGCAACGGATGGTCAAACGTCGGTGGAAGTCCATGCTTTGCAAGGTGAGCGGGCGATGGCTCGGGATAATAAGAGTCTTGGCCGATTTGAGCTGACAGGTATTCCACCTGCACCTAGGGGGATACCTCAAATTGAAGTTTCCTTTGAAATTGATGCTGACGGTATTCTGCAAGTAGCTGCTAAGGATAAAGGCACTGGTCGGGCGCAGAGCATTCGTATTACTAACACAGGCGGTCTAACGTCTAGTGAAATTGATAAGATGCGCGAGGAGGCTGAAGCCTACGCGGACGAAGATGCTCGTCGCAAGATCGTTGCTGAAATGAAGAATAAGGCTGACACCCTCTTCTATAGCTATGAGTCGACGATGCGGGAGAACGCTGAGTGGATCAGTGAAGAGCGTAAAGCTCAAGCTCAGGAGTCTGAGGTTGCATTGCGGGCTGCCCTGCATAATAAGGACATTACGCCTGAAGAACTTCAATCAGCACTAGATGCATTGCAACAAACTATTTTTGCAATCGGTGCTGAGATGTATCGCCAGGTGAATGAAGATAACTATGATATTGCGATGGATGAGACGACTCCAGATATGTCCACATCTGAGCCTGTTGAGCCCATTGGTGCCGAAGCGACTCCAGTAGAAGAACCTGCGTCAGTAGCCACTCCTGAAGCTATAGATCTGTTGGCTGATGATCCGGAGTTTGATTTGGATGCAACTATTACGGCGGATTACGAAGCGATTGAATAGTAACCGAATGATTAGAGTACGGGAATTGCGAATCAGTAATGTGCCGTGCTTACGTAGAATAGTTGGATAGGTTTCCAGTTGTCGTTGTTAAGCTAGCATTCTATGGCTCGTGATTACTATGAGGTGCTCGGTGTTTCCCGGGGGGCCGATCAGGATGAAGTAAAGCGCGCTTATCGGCGGCTGGCACGTAAGTATCACCCTGATGTCAATAAAGATCCGGGTGCAGAAGACAAATTCAAAGAGATCAATCGAGCGTACGAGGTTTTATCTGAACCGGAAATTAGGGCTCGGTATGATCGCTTTGGCGAAGCTGGTGTGGGTGGTGCTGCGGCTGGTGGCGCAGGCTTTCAAGATTTTTCTGATATGGGTGGTTTCGCCGATATCTTTGAAAGCTTCTTTAGCGGATTTTCTGGTGGCCCCAGTCAGGCTAAGCGACGTGGTCCTATGCGTGGGGACGATCTACGTCTCGATCTGAAATTAGACTTCACTGAGGCTATTTTTGGCGGTGAAAAAGAGATCAAAATTAGCCATTTAGAGAACTGTATGACCTGTAAGGGTTCTGGTGCAAAACCGGGTACTCGTCCTCGGACTTGTTCCACGTGTAGTGGTTCAGGTCAGGTGCGTCGAGCTACTCGCACACCCTTTGGTAGTTTTACCCAGGTTTCAGCTTGCCCTACCTGTAATGGGACAGGTGAAGTTGTCGAAGATCGCTGCGAAGTTTGTGGCGGTGCAGGGCGTAAGCAGGAAACTAAGAAGCTTAAAATTACAATTCCTGCTGGCGTAGATAATGGCACGCGTTTGAGGGTTTCCAACGAAGGGGATGCGGGGATGCGTGGTGGCCCACCGGGTGACTTGTATGTATACCTGTTTGTCAAGGAACACAGCAAGTTTAAGCGTGATGGCATCAATGTGCTTTCGGATCTCAAGGTGAGTTATTTGCAGGCTATCTTAGGCTGTGATTTGAAGGTGGATACTGTTGATGGGCCAGTGGATGTGCATGTGCCACCAGGGACCCAGCCCAACACAGTTGTGACGATGGAAAATCGTGGTGTGCCTAAGTTGGGTAATCCAGTTAGTCGTGGTAATCACTTGCTAACTGTTCTAGTGGATATTCCTACTCGGATTAAGACTGAAGAACGTGAACTGCTGGCTAAATTAGCTGAAGTGCGAGGTGATTCAGTCTCTAAGAAGGGGTTGGAAGGTTTTTTAGGTGGTCTGTTTAAGGGCTAGGCTTGGGACGCCGACGATTAAGATATTTCTTTTGTAGTATGACGGATGTTTTGAATCGACCTGACGAAACGTTGGATTTGCGTGGGACACCCTGTCCTCTGAATTTTGTGCGTACCAAGCTCAAGTTGCAACGAATGCCGCTTGGTGAACTTTTAGAAGTTTGGCTGGATGCTGGTGAACCTGTGGAGCAAGTCCCCGATAGCCTACGTTCAGAAGGGTTTCTAATTGAGGCATTGGAAGTAAGTCCAGAAGGTTACTTTGCACTGCAGGTGCGACGACCTGTGGTATGAGGGGAGCAACGGAGTACTTAACCTTATCGTCCATTGAAGGAACTGTAGTTGCCTGTCAGGCAAATTACTATCAAGTTAAGCTGTCTCTAGAAGATGCTGAACCTCATTATTTTTTGTGTACCCGCCGTGCTCGTTTGAAAAAACTTGGGCAGCAGGTGGTTGTAGGCGATAGGGTTTTGGTGGAAGAGATTGATTGGCAGGATAAGCGAGGCGCGATCGCAACCATTCAAACGCGTACCAATTTGCTCGACCGTCCCCCTATTTCCAATGTTGACCAAATCCTTTTAGTGTTTGCCTTAGCTGAACCTGCCTTAGATCCTGCTCAGCTGAGTCGATTTTTAGTTAAAGCAGAATCCACGGGCATTCCCGTGACCCTTTGTCTCAATAAACGGGATCTGCTTTGCCAGGAGTCAATTGACCACTGGCAAACGCGCTTAAGTGATTGGGGCTATGAGCCTTTGCTAGTAAGCGTTCGAGAAGATAAAGAGCTACCTGTCGCTCTGATGGAGACCTTAAAGCATCGAGTGAGTGTTGTTGCTGGTCCTTCAGGTGTAGGAAAGTCGAGTCTTCTGAACCGTTTAGTGCCTGATGTGGATGCTCGCACCAATGCAGTTTCTGGCAAGCTGGGTAGAGGGCGGCACACCACGCGCCATGTGGAATTATTTGATTTGCCAGCCGGTGGTTTGTTAGCTGATACCCCTGGTTTTAATCAACCTGATTTGACTTGTCCCGTTGAGACGTTGATGGCATGTTTCCCAGAAATCCGTCAGCGTGCGGGCCACTGTCAGTTTAATGACTGCCTCCATCGCGATGAGCCTGGCTGTAGTGTTCGCGGTGAGTGGGAGCGCTATGACTATTACCTGTCTTTACTCAATGAAGTACTGCACCATCAGCAGCAGTTGGATGATCGTCCCACTGCTGAGGTGACTGAAAAAGTGAAGATGGGCAGCGATGGTCAGGTACAACACGAGCCGAAGCTAGAGGCTAAAAAATACCGTCGCACATCCCGTCGTCGTCATCATCAAGACTTGCAAGACATGTGCTACGACGTGATGGGAGCGAAGTCCATTGATGATGTCGATGATGCAGTTCTAGAGGAATATGGGTTTTGAGTTTTGGCGCATGAGGGGTACGGAGTAGAGAGTATGGAGTGGATATGGGGGCAGAGGCTGTTCTTCACTCTCCATTCCCTACTCCCCCAATGTTTTCCAAAAACTTGCTTCCAATTGCTGACTATTTTTACAAGAATTTCGATACCACTGTAGCCGTAGTGTTTGTTTCTCTGCGGAAGTCAGTTGCCAAGGATGAGTAGAATGGTGGATGCGATCGCAAATACTCTGCAAACAGAGCGCGGCACTAACTGAGATATTAAAGCTCTCACTAAAGCCATACATTGGAATTGTGAGTAACCTATCGGCTTCAGCCATGGCAATCTCTGATAATCCATCCAACTCATTGCCAAAGAGTAAGGCGATGGGTCGCTCGGTTGGCAACGCAGATAGCTCCAAAGCCTCTGTGTGTGGTGTAGTTGCTACGATGCAATAGCCTTTAGCTTTGAGGGCTGCAATGCAATTGCGTGTATTGTCCTGTTGTTTGGTGTAACGATGGGTTGTTAACCATTTTTGGCAACCTCTAGTAACATTGAGATTAACCTTAAAGCTCGTAGTTTGTTCGATGATATGTACGTCTTGGATGCCAAAGTTATCGCAGTTACGCAAGACAGCTCCAGCATTTTGACTGGTGTGCAGATCCTCAAGCGCTACAGTGACATAGCGGGTGCGAGAGGCTAAAACCGTTTCAATTTTGGCCCTTCGTTCCTCTGTTAAAAACTTTCCCAGATAATTAATGAGTTCCTCGGTAGTCTCATTACTCACCGGACGGTGGGCAGTGCTCATCTGCTCTTACCGATGCCACTCGGTTACACCACCAGGCTTGTCAATGAGAGTTATGCCTTGGGCGGTCAGGTCATTGCGAATTTTGTCGGCCAGAGCGAAGTCTTTTGCCTTTTTAGCGGCTAGTCTCTGCTCGATCAAATTGGCGATTTCCTCGTCACTGGGACCGTCCTGTTCCATAGGACTATCCTCTGGGGTGGCCTCAATACCCAGGACCTGGGCAAGGCAAACGAGTGTGTGCCATTGCTGCCGTAGGCTGTCACTATCTGCATCAGCTTTGCCCTCATGGATCAAGAGATTACCTTGGCGGCGGAGTTCCTTGGCGAGTTCAAAGAGAACGGCTACCGCTTCAGGCGTATTGAAATCATCATCCATAGCGTTCTGAAAACGCTGTACGGCATCGCTCTCATGGTCAAGCTCTAGGGAAGCATCTTGCCACTTCAGCTGAGCACCATGGTTAGCACCAAATAGCAGTCCGTCTTTGAGGGTTTGCCAGCTTTTGGTGGCGGATGCGATCGCATCTGCCGTGAAGTCCACTGGCTTACGATATTGAGCCTGGCAGAGAAAGAGACGTAACGCCATGGGGTGCAGACCGTCATCTGCATCCAGGAGCTGACGAATGGTGGTGAAATTGCCCAAAGACTTGGACATCTTTTCACCGTTCACATTCACCATGCCATTGTGCATCCAGTATTGGGAGAGGGGGTGACCTGTAGCCGCTTCTGACTGGGCTATTTCATTCTCATGGTGTGGAAAGGTGAGATCGCCTCCCCCCATGTGAATATCGATGGTGTCACCCATGCGATCACGCACCATAGCTGAGCACTCAATGTGCCAACCAGGACGTCCTGGACCCCACGGTGATTCCCATGAAGGTTCTTCCGGTTTAGCCCCTTTCCATAGGGCAAAATCAAACGGATCTTTCTTTTTCGATTCGCCACCCGCTACTCGACCGCTGGCACCAGCTTGCATATCATCTAACTTACGACCCGAGAGCTTACCATAGCCATCAAACTTGCGGACTTTGTAATACACATCGCCCCCAGTGGCGTAGGCATATCCCTTATTTTCTAATTCACCAATCAGGCGTTTAATGCCGTCGATGGTGTGAGTGGCGTAAGTATACTCATCAGCCTCCAATATGTTCAGCCGCGCCATATCTTCGTGGTAGGCCTGAATAAAGCGTTTTGACACGGCCTCCATGGTGGTGCCCTCTTGGCGGGCACGGTTCAAAATTTTATCGTCGATATCGGTAAAGTTTTGTACATAATGCACATCGTAGCCGCGCCATTGCAGATAGCGACGTACTGTATCCCAAACCACATAACAGCGAGCATGGCCCAGGTGGCAATAGTCATAGACCGTTACACCGCAGCAGTAAATCTTAGCCGTACCTGCTTGTAACGGCTGAAAGGGTTCCTTGCAGCGGGATAGGGTGTTGTAAAGGACTACGCTCATTAAACGGGTGAATATTACTGCTATGGCTCTCTAGCCTCATCATTTCCTATGGTAAGCCGGTTTGGTGCCGGAAGATATGGCGCAGAGCATTCGCAAAAATGAGATTACGCTCATTGCTCAATCGGTGTCTGTCATACATGGCTCACCAAAAAGGGGCGGTACAAAAAAGTACCGCCCCTCAGGT
The DNA here is from genome assembly GCF_032906605.1 of Leptothoe sp. LEGE 181152. Taxonomy (NCBI): domain Bacteria; kingdom Bacillati; phylum Cyanobacteriota; class Cyanophyceae; order Nodosilineales; family Cymatolegaceae; genus Leptothoe; species Leptothoe sp. LEGE 181152. The sequence continues at coordinate 122,415 of NZ_JASATU010000032.1, read as the reverse complement.
TCCAAGCTCAAGGTAATGGAATGAATCTAGAAGGTCACATTTGCAGCCTGAACAGTTTCAACCTGCTTCTTCTTGAGCACCAACATAATCTGAGTCACTGCTGCGGCTCCTAAAAAGGCTAGCAGGCCCTTAATGCGACCAGGGCTTTGTAGAACAATCTCAGTGTCATGCTGACCAAAACCACCAACGTTGGGGTCATTGGTTAAAGCAGCACCCGTTTCAACAGTATCGCCCTTAGCAACAATTAACTCTGGACCAGGTTGTAGGCTTTCGGTAACGGTTTCACCATCAGCGGTTTTGATAGTGATCTCAGTACCGCTGTCGCCCTTAACAACATCTGTAATCACGCCACCCTTAGATGCGGTGTAAACCACATTATTAGTTGCTTGACCTGTGGGGTAAAGTTGACCACGACCACGGTTGCCACCAATGTGGATCTGATACTTACCAAAGCTAACGTTGTTATCGGTGGCTGGGTCAGGCGATAGAACAGGGAAAACAATTTCCTGATACTGCTCACCGGGGACAGGGCCAACTAGCAACCAGTTTGGATGCTCATCACTGTAAGGCATGAAATAGGTGCTACCCACTTCTTCCTTAATCTCTTCCGGAATGCGATCTTCAGGAGCTAGCTGAAAACCGTCAGGCAGCATTAGAACTGCACCTACATTCAACCCACCTTTGCTACCATCGCCCAGTACTTGCTGAGCATCAAGGTCATAGGGTACCTTGACCACTGCCTTAAAGACCGTGTCAGGGAGTACAGCTTGAGGAACTTCAATCTCAGTCTTCTTCTGACCTAGATGGCAGTTGGCACAAACAATGCGGCCAGTTGCTTCACGAGGAGTTTCGTAGTTTTCCTGGGCCCAGAAAGGATAGGCGGCTGCCGATTGAGCATTGGTCAGTACCAGGCTTAGGGTTGCGATCGCAACTAAAGCACTAGAAGCGATGACCTTCAGCAGCTTATTGAACACGCTTAAAAAGTTAAATTCCATCCGTCGCACGCTAGCAATCCAATTACGTAGAGAGAAATCAAATGAAACAGACAACCTAAGCCCACCAGGGAGCATCGCCTGTTCTAAAGTCGGTGTCGGTCCAAGGGCTTAGAGTTACCTTGTCATCATCTTTGGACACACTTGCGTTAGCCAGGGCCAAAGAAAGAGGCGCTGGGCCACGCACTACCTTACCAGTGGCATCATACTGAGAACCATGGCAAGGACACTTAAACTTATTCTCGCTAGCGTTCCAAGGAACAACGCAACCCAAGTGTGTGCACACGGCATTAACGGCGTAGCTGTCAAGAGTACCATCGTCAGTTACGACCAAATACGTTGGATCACCCTTTAAGCCTTGAACCAAAGAGCGGTCACCAGCACCGTGAGTCTCTAGATAACTGGTAGCTACCACATCGTTACCTAATTCATCCTTAGCAGTAACGCCGCCACCGGCTGAGCCGCTGCTCGGAGGTAAAAAGTACTTAACAATGGGATAGAGAGCGCCCACAGCCGTACCAGTAGCTGCTCCAAAGGTGAGCAGATTCATAAATTGGCGACGCCCTAAATCAGGGACATCAGGGTTTCCAGAAGCTTGAGCCATAACTGTCAGACTATATATGCGAGTATGAATCTAAAGGCTGCATCGCCCAGTACAAACCCCTGTAACAAGTAACCACAAGTACATTTGTGGCTCATATCGTCACAGAAGTTTGCAAATTGCTATGAGTATTATTGCATTTAGCCGCCTCAGAAAAACTGTTCTTCCTAAGGCTCACTGGTTTCAATAGTTAGTAGGTGTCGCTTTTGAAGCTTATTTTGCCATGGCAAAACCATGACTTAAAAAGACGCAAACCCTCACCAGACAGTTGCTCCCCAGACCACACCTCATTTATTAACTATCTGAGCCTATGATTTGAAAAATCTGTATCTTATTTACTTCTCATAGAGGTGCGTTATCTGAAATCGTGTAAATAAATGTAAAATAACGGGCAGTTTAGCGACCTATGACCCCAGAAGACTTTCAAGAGCTACTCATCAATAAATGGGGCTATTCCTTTGACGTTCAAATCCGCAAGACTTCTACCAAGGTCTTTTTCCAAGTGATGTGGCGTTATCTAGAGCAGGTTTCTTTCCCCATGGATGAGGACGAGTATTTGGCCCATCTCAAAGATATTGTGCTGTATCTAGAAGCCATGGGGTGTTTGACGCAGGTGCAAACTGCAATTGAGCAAACGAATGAGCGTCCTAGATTGGGTAAAGCCGTTAGTATCCCTATCGATTTAGGAAGACGAGCTTCTGAGTGGCTGCTTGATTAGTGCATTTCTTTAAAGCAAGTTTCTGAGAGGCCCATTGAAATAATGCATATTTATACATTGGTGGAACTGTGATTATACCCAGCTGAATGCTTGATTTTTAGGTGTTAGAGCCCTACATTCAGGTCTCTAAAGCCCGCACGAACTTGGGCAGGAGTTGGTTAGGAATATTTAGGCAAGAGATGTACTAATGGCTGATCTGTCTGATAAAATCTGAACCAAATTGTATTCTTAAATACACAATCTGCAATACACAAAATATTGCTGAAATCTGGTGGTTCAAGCTACAGCTTTTGAAAACTAATTTGACTTTTTGGTAGTCACCTAAAACTTGCATAAAAGCAGGATAAACGTGTGGCGTCAAAATTTTAAATCTGGCATTAATTACTCATGCAAATCAATTGCCTAAATAACAATTCCACATAAAAATGCACATGCTTATGCCACAAGCCATGATTTGATGACTTGAGTACGCTGAATTTCAGCATATTTCTGTCATTTTGTTCTAAGTGATAGACATTGAAGCGTTATGCTAAATAGCTATTACTGAGGTTAGAGACAGTTTTTCTAAGATGAGAAAAAACTCATGGATGTCTAATTCTCTACTGTTTGGCCACTTACTAAAAACTTGATGTTTTTACTGGTATCAAAAACTTAGTGTGTGTGTGTCGAAGAAATATCTCACTTAGGGAAAAACAGAGCAAATTATTCTAAGACCGATGTTACGATTTGCATGAATTCGCTCAGTATGCTTTGAGGGCCTGCCGTGATCAGCTCTGCAACACTGCCTGCTAAACCCACTGTACCTAGCTTAGAAGACAACAGTCGCCTGAAGTTATTTTCAGGGTCATCGAATCCAGCCCTCTCAAGGGAGGTTGCTCGTTACCTGGGAATTGATTTGGGGCCGATGGTGCGTAAACAGTTTGCCGATGGTGAGCTGTATGTTCAAATCCAGGAGTCCATCCGTGGATGTGATGTCTATCTGATTCAGCCAACCTGTCGACCGGTCAATGATCACTTGATGGAGTTGCTGATCATGATTGACGCTTGTCGGCGGGCGTCTGCTCGTCAGATTACAGCGGTGATTCCGTATTACGGTTACGCTCGCGCGGACCGCAAAACTGCCGGTCGAGAATCGATTACCGCTAAATTAGTTGCCAACTTAATTACCCAAGCGGGTGCTAATCGAGTTTTGGCAATGGACTTACATTCATCCCAAATTCAGGGCTACTTTGACATTCCTTGTGATCATATCTATGGGGCTCCAGTACTGGTTGATTACTTGGCGAGCAAATGCCTGACTGATTTAGTGGTGGTATCCCCTGACGTTGGGGGGGTGGCACGGGCACGCGCTATTGCCAAGCGACTCAACGATGCCCCTTTGGCCATTATTGATAAGCGTCGTCAAGCCCACAATGTTGCTGAGGTCATGAATTTGATTGGCGATGTAGAGGGCAAAACAGCCGTTCTGGTGGACGACATGATCGATACGGGCGGAACTATCTCGGAGGGGGCAAGATTGCTGCGGGCCCAAGGGGCCCGCCAAGTATATGCCTGTGCTACCCATGCTGTGTTTTCACCACCAGCAGTGGAGCGTTTATCCAGTGGGGTGTTTGAAGAGGTGATTGTGACGAATACAATCCCTGTGGCACCGGAGCGTCAGTTTCCTCAGCTGACGACCCTCACAATTGCTAATTTGCTGGGGGAGACTATTTGGCGCATTCACGAAGAAAGCTCCGTTAGTAGTATGTTTCGCTGAGGTCGAATCCTTAGGACTGATCCAGTGTGAATGAACTCTAATAATTCTGATGGAGAGGTTTTTAAAACCTCTCCTATTTTTTACTGATTTTCTCGTGGCCGTCAGTATCTCATGTTTGTAGGAAGCTGATGAAGTCTGGGCCTCTTGTGTTAGTAACGGAACAGTTTGGTATTTAGCGCACGTTGTATGAGCTTAGTACCACATATTGATGAGGCGATGATGAAGGCTGTTGGCCATTGACTATCTCTGGAAACTTTAGGGGTGCATGCATAGACTTGGTAACTACATTGCTGTTTAGAACCCATGGTAAAAAGCACGTCTATCCTCCAGTTGGCTAGTGCTGTTCTGGCCTTGTTGGTTTTTAATCCTAAACTTGTACAGACTCAATTAGCGCGTATACCGTTTTCGCTGTCTGGAGCTGTTGCTCAAGCTGGATCGCTGCAGGCTCGACTGCCTGACCTCGATCAGCGATTGCTGAACGCTGTTCGCAGTGGTGATATACGACAGGCAGAATTGGTGCTTAACCAAGGTGCCAATGCAGATGCTGGCAATCGTTATGAGGGGTATCCAATTGCGATCGCAACTGAACAAGGAAACCGAGCGATGGTCCAGTTGCTAGTGGCCAATGGGGCTGATGTCGATGTGGTTAGTACCGGTGGGCAAACGGCTCTGGGTAGAGCCGTTGACATGGGCAACCTTGACCTGGTCCGAATTTTAATCAACGCTGGTGCATCTCCTGACCGGCGGACTACCTATGGTGTGCCGCTGTTATACCGTGCCACTGAGATGGGCAATCATGAACTGGTCAGACTGCTTTTGCAGGGGGGAGGCAATGCCAATGCTCAAGTTTCTGGCATTACCTCTTTATACAAGGCTGTCGAAATAGGAAATTTGGCAATTGCGCGATCATTGCTGGCGGGAGGTGCAGATCCAGATCAGGCGACTCCGCTATATCGAGCAGTTGAGGTGGGTAATGCAGAGTTAGTTAGGCTATTGCTGAACTATGGCGCTAACCCACGCATAAGTCAGCGCGGTGTGAGTGCATTGGGCTTAGCCCGTGCCCAGGGGAACCGTGAGATCGCTACCCTGTTGCGAGACGCCATGTGATGACGTCATCTAGGTCGTCGCTTAATCGATGTAGGCGTGACAGTTGTTTGGAACTAAATTTAATATGCCTGAACGTACTTGATTGATCGGTATCCAAACAGCATCGTGAGTTTTCTGGCCTTCGATGAGTTTGTACGTCTGATCTAATCGATAAAAAATAGAGTCAGCAAAATCACAACGGAATAGCTGAATCAACTCATGGCCAAGTTTTCCGTTACAAACAAAAATATTGTCTAAGCACGTCAGATACCTGATGTTTATCAAGTCTGCCTGGATTTCTTCTTGAAATTCTCGTTTAAGGGCGTTGACACTAGTTTCGCCAAAATCGATGCCACCCCCCAGAAAACGATAGAAGGGTTTATCTTTGATGCTGTCGTAACCCTTGCTAACAAAAACATGCCCTTGATGCTGAATTAAGCCAAGGGCAATCGGTCGAATACGTGGCTTGCCCATGAAGTTTTCTGCAATGGCAGTAGTGCTGGTGCTATTGGGGTCTACCCAATCATAATCATTGCTCTACCCGAGAATTAGAAAGACTCATCACCTTTCTAATTCTCGGACTTGCACATCAGAATTTATACCTTTTCGATGGCACGGGTCACTGTCTGTAGAGATTCCCTCAGGCTACGAACAGCAGCAATCATAGCAATCTCATTATTCAACTTATTAACTGCTGAGCCGACACCGACACCGGCTGCACCGGCTGCAATAGCCATGGGAGCTGTGACATCTGAAATACCTGATGCGCATAGCACAGGAATACATACAGCGCGTGAAATAGCATGGGCTGCCGCTAGGGTTGGCGTCGCTTTCTCGATTAAGCCAATACATCCAGAATGTCTGGGTTGGCTACTGGTGCCCCCTTCAGTTTGAATAATGTCTGCTCCCTGAGCCACAAGATTTTCGGCCAGCTGTACTTGCTCATCCAGGGGCAGTGTATGAGGTACTGTGACTGACAACGTGATATGGGGCAAAAGCTCACGAGTTTGTTGAGTGAGTCTTAAGACGTCATTGGCGCTGAAAGTTAGCCCTTGAGCATAGAAAGCATCAAAATTACCAATTTCAATGAGTGTGGCACCGGCGGCAACAGGCGCTAAAAATGCCGTTGGATCAATGGCTGAAACACAGATTGGTAAGCTAATTTGCTCACTCACCTGATGGACAAGATCAGCATCCGCTGCAATATCAACAAATGTGGCACCTCCTTGCTGAGCGGCCTTAGCTATGGCCAAAACATTGGCTGCATCAAAGTTGGTCAAGCCACTGATAATCTTCAGTGCATGGCCTTGAGAAAAGGCAGCATGGAGGTTGGGATGGATAGTCATAGGTGTCTCAGACAAAATCGATCAGGCTTATTGTGCCAGAGGTTGGGGGCAGGCAACAGTAAAGAATCGAGCCTCTGCTTCTAGTTAATGCCTCCTAGTATCTCTCGCTTAACGTCGTCAGGTGGTTGATTGCCATCGATGCGTAGGAGTCGTTGGCGATAATCGTAGTATTCGAGCATTGGAATCGTGGTTTCGGCCAGGGTCTCAATGCGACGGCGTAGGGCTTCAGGGTTATCGTCAATAGCTGCTCGGTTTTCAGAACGTTCAATCAGAGCATGGGCAGGTAGTTCCAGCCAAATGGCATAGTTCACTTGAGTATTTAAAGTATCGAGAAAGAAGTCGAGTTCTTCCGCTTGGAAGGCGGTGCGGGGATATCCATCTAGGATCCACCCTTTGGCTGCATCTGGTTGCTGCAAGCGCTCTTTAATTAGAGCGATCATTAACTTGTCAGAAACCAGCTCTCCTTTGGCCAGAGTTTCTGAAACTTGCTGCCCCAGGGGTGAATCAGCTGCAATTTCTGCTCTGAGGGTATCTCCTGTGGAAATCCAGGGAATGCCAAAGTGCTCGCTGAGCTTTTGCGATTGAGTGCCTTTGCCTGAACCAGGACCGCCTAAAATCAATAGCCGCATAGATGATAAATATCCTTTTTCATATCCTCCCCGTAATAACCCTAGTCTGGGTTTGCGGAGTCGGATTGCTTTTTCCACGGATCTTAACTGGACTATTGAAGCAAGGCCTGAAGACGTAGTAAGCTATTAGACCGTGTAAAAGTTTATCCAAGTGCAAAACTATGCCCAAGCTTAAAACCCGTCGGGCTGCTGCAAAGCGCTTTCGCCGTAGCGGAAGCGGTAAGATTATGCGTCGTAAGGCGTTTAAGAACCACTTATTGCAGCATAAATCCACTGCCCGCAAGAGCCGTTTGTCTAAGAAGGCGGTTGTGGTAGATGCAGATGTACCTAACATCGAAGGCATGATGCCTTATTTGTAGAGTGGCATGCAACGTCTCTGCAATCAATTGATTGTTTTTTGTTTTTAGCTATTAACGACCTAATATGGCACGTGTAAAACGCGGCAATGTAGCTCGCAAGCGCCGCAAGAAAATTCTCAAGCTTGCGAAGGGTTACCGGGGTTCCCATTCTAAACTCTTCCGGACTGCAAACCAGCAGGTAATGAAGGCCCTGCGGTATGCGTATCGCGATCGTCGCAATAAGAAACGTGATTTTCGCCGGTTGTGGATTACGCGTATTAATGCAGCAGCTCGTCTCAATGGCACTACCTACAGCCGTTTGATTGGCGATCTGAAGACCGCAAACATTCAGGTAAATCGTAAGATGCTGGCTCAAATGGCTGTTCTAGATCCAGATACCTTTACCAAGGTGGTTGAGCTAGCTGGCAAGAAAGGCTAGTATCGCCACATGTGGCGATATATTTGGCAACATTTGCTAGGCATAAGTTTACTGTTAGGGGCACAGATGTCTGTGCCCCTAATTGCTATATCTGCTGAATTAGCTGAGATTGAGGCTCGCGGTCGGTTAATTGTGGCGGTTAAGGATAATCGGTTCCCCTTGGGATATCGTGATGCAACAGGCGAGTTAGACGGATTTGAAATTGAGATTGCCCGTCGATTGGCACTGGATCTTCTTGGGGACGAAACAGCTGTAGAGTTTCGTTCAGTGCATAATGTCGATCGTGTCAATGTGGTGGTTAATGGTGACGTGGATATTGCGATCGCATCAATTACGGTGACCGCTCAGCGTCAGCGCATTGCTAGTTTTAGTGAACCTTATTATTTAGATGGCACTGGGTTTATCACCACATCAACCCAGATTAAGACCTTAGATGACCTCGCCCCTGGTCGTATTGCGGTGCTGGCCAATTCCAGTACCCTGGCCCATGTCCGTTATCAATTACCTGATGCCAATCTGGTGACAGTGTTGTCTTATCAAGACGCCATTGCTGAATTGGCTAGGGGGCAAGTAGATGCCTTTGCTGGAGATGTGTCGCTCCTGACTGGATGGCAGCAGCAGGATAATCGCTATCGGTTGTTGGATGAAGTAATTTCAGTGGAGCCGGTTGCGATCGCAATTCCTAAAGGGACTCAGTACAGCGACTTACGTCGAGCTATTAACGATGCTATTCGTCAATGGGATGACGAAGGTTGGTTACAAGATCGAGCTACCTACTGGGGGTTACCGTAGCTACCATGGGAGAATAAAAGTAGACCACTGCAGTACGCATAACTGATAGAGCGAGTTCATGGAGAATAGCACCCTATTTTTGACATACCTGGGCATTCTTATTGCCCTACTAGGGCTTTCAGCCTTTTTTATAATTCGCCAGGTATTTAAGACTCGCCGTATTGAGACCACACTAGGCCGTTTACAAAAGAAGCTCACCAAAGAAAAGGGAACCGCCCAAGAGTATTACGAGCTAGGAAGTCTCTTGTTAGATAAAAAGCTTTTTTCCCAATCAGCTCTCTATTTGCAACAGGCCCTAAAGGCTTTAACAGAGGAAGAAGAAGCTGAAAATGCACCGCTAATCTATAACGCCTTAGGATATACCTACTTTGCCCAAGGGCAGTTTGATCTAGCGATTCGTCAGTATAAGGCAGCATTAAAAATTGCCCCAGGTTATGTAACGGCTCTCAATAACCTGGGACATAGCTACGAGAAAAAGCAACTGACCGTTCAGGCACTAGAAAGCTACGATCAGGCCCTTAAAGTTGAGCCTGATAACGCTACTGCCAAGCGTCGGGCACAGTCTTTACGTAAGCGTGTAGTCATCCCAATGAAGCAGTAGTCGTTTTACGTTGACACGTCTGGAGTTAAAGTTTTGGGGCTAACACATGACATGACATATGTCTGACTAGCCCCACATTTTCGACGGTATGCAGCCGTTCAGACCTACAATGCAAGCCCCGGAACCCGTTTAGACAGCTGCTAGTTCTGGTGTCGCTGACTGTTTTGGCGTAGTAGTTTCAGCCGTTGCTTCACAATAAACCTCAGCTGAATTATTTGGGCTCTCGATTAATTTCACCTTATGCAGGCTAGCTCCAATTTCCTTAATAGGCCCGCGTAGTAAATCCCGAATGTGCACTGCGATATTCTCAGCTGTGGGTACTACTTCGGCAAAGTAGGGAATATCCTTATTCAAAAACGTGTGGTCAAAGGGCTTCACCACATGGGTTTTCACGGCATTCTGAAACTCCACTAGGTCGGCAATCATGCCCGTGCGTGGGTCCATCTCCCCCTTGATTGTGACCTCCAGATGATAATTATGGCCGTGACCATTAACGCGGGCACAAAGACCATAAATTTCGCTGTTTTGCTCCAATGTCAGGGTTGGTAGAGCCAGGCGGTGGGCAGCACTGAAATGGGTGGAGATGGTCAAATAAGCTTCCATGGCGTTTCCTTTATAGTCGGCCCAGAGGGTAGAGGTTTCAAATAGTTGGACGTTGGTAATGGGTAAGTGGGGGACTAAACGCTGCCAGATGATACGGGCGATATTTTCTGTGGTTGGCAGCCCTCCCTTGGGAGTGTCAATTTGGAATTCGGGCCAAACATCGTTCAAGTAGGAAAAATCAAGCTGACTAGTGACTTCACGCTTAATTACCTTTTTGACATCGGACAGATTAAGCACCATGCCATACTCATCTAAATCGCCTTCCATAGAGACGAACAACTCATAGTTGTGGCCATGGCCTGGGGCACGGGTGCATAGACCAAACTTGGTCTGGTTTTCATCGTCACTCAGTTCGGGCAGCCAGTAACGATGGCTGGCGGAAAACTGAGCCCGACGGTTGATGGTGCATTTCATAGCAATACCAAAAACAGCGAGTCAAATATTAATTTTTGCTAAATCTTTTCCCTTAAGCATAGACCATCGTCAAGAAAATGATGGTCTAAGTATCCTATGGATACTAATGTGTTATCTCAGGGGATGGAATTTGATACGCGGGTTGCTTTAATGTGAGCGATAGTAACTCAAGTCATGAAGTTTTGACACGATTTTATTGCCTAAAAACCGTCAAATCCTGAAAAGCCTTGCAAGCTTTACTGTTTAGGATTTCTCAGCAGAAATATCAGGAGTTGCTAATTTAAGTTGTAAACGGTAAAAATAGATACAGAACAAATCCTCGTTCATCTCCAAGAATTCGTCCCCTGTTCGACGATGAGACGGAAGTAGGGTGTCCTATATGACTATGGTCCCATAGGTTATATTGGCCTGCCCGAAGGAACGCACGCGTAATCGGTGCTCATTCAGGAGGAGACACACTCATGAAACTTACTTACCGTGGTGTCGACTATGACCACAATCCGCCTATGTTAGAGGTTTCTGAAAGCGACATTCTTTGTAATTATCGTGGCCGTCAACATCGCTATACGTATGTGCGCCATGTTCCTTTTCCCCAGCCTAAAGCAGAGCTTACCTATCGTGGTGTAGCCTACCAGACTGATCGTTATGGTCAGCGTCAGGTTGCAGCTCAAACTGAGACTAAGTCAGTTTTCTCGGCGTTTCAGCGCAAGCTTGCAGAGCTGACTCCTCTAATGGATGAGCGTCGTCAGTTGCTACGTGAGGCAGCTCGTAGCCATAGCGATAGTATTCACCGCTCTTTAGAGCATCGAATTGCGGTGGCCCGTGCACAAGGCAACATGAATTTGTTACAGCAGCTGGAAGATGAACTGCGTCAAATGGCTTAAGGGCTGTTTTTTTACCGCTTGAGTTCCCAGATTCGTGGCTAGAGTAAGTTAGGGAGAAGCTCCCAAAGCTTCTCCTTTTTGTTTGTCCCCATCATGTTTCACAATAAGTTTGGTCTGACTATCAACGGCCAAATCTTATTCGCAAAAGGGTGTTATGGGACTATTTGATAAGGTTTTTGACCCGTCGCCAGAATCGCTCTCTATGAATCCAGCAGAAGCACTGGCGGCGATTTGTTTAGTTGCGATCGCTGCCGATGGATACCTTTCTGACCAAGAGAGTCGCGAAATGGACATGCTGTTAAGCCGTATGCGACTGTTCAAAAGTTACTCTACAGAGATGATGACTCGGATGAAGGATAGATTGCTGCAGCAGCTACAGCAGCATAGTCCTAGCCGTTTAGTAGAAGCGGCTAATACCGTACTTCCAGTTGAGCTAAAACCTACAGCTTTTGCCTTAGCAACAGATCTAGTACTTGCCGATGGTAGCGTGACACCTCAAGAGCAAGCCTTCCTGGATGACCTCTATCGCATTCTGGAAATCCCCAGCGAACAAGCGCTCACCATTGTCGAAGTCATGACCATCAAAAATCGAGGATAAAGAGTCAGTCAAAGTTTTTACTTCAGTGAAGCCTGAACCTCATTTTCTGACAAATACGAGATAATAAACTCTGCACTAACTCCAATCGACCCCACCATTTATTCTTGTCTATGACTGCTGCAATTTCAGCTCCATCCAAACAGATGGATGACTCCAAACACGGCTTGCCCGTAACGATCATTACTGGTTTTTTGGGGAGTGGTAAAACTACTCTGCTTAACCACATTTTGACTAATCAAGACGGCCTGAAAACAGCGGTGCTGGTCAATGAGTTTGGTGAAGTCGGGATTGATAATGACCTGCTCATTACAACAGATGACGATACTATGGTGGAGCTGAGCAACGGCTGCATCTGCTGCACCATCAATAATGATTTGTTAGAGGCAGTTTATAAGGTATTAGAGCGTAAGGACAAGATTGATTATCTAGTTGTGGAGACAACGGGGCTGGCGGATCCGCTGCCAGTAGCCCTTACGTTTTTAGGCACCGAGCTACGGGATCTCACTCGATTAGATTCTATTGTGACGCTAGTAGATGCGGAGAACTACAGCATCGATTTATTTAACAGCCAGGCAGCCCATAACCAAATTGCCTATGGTGACATTATTCTGCTGAATAAGACAGATCTAGTGGATGAAGCTGATCTAGATCTGCTGGAAGTTAAGGTGCGAGACATTAAAGAAGGTGCCCGAATCTTACGGACAACTCAGTCTCAAGTCCCGCTACCGCTGATTTTGAGTGTAGGTCTTTTTGAGTCTGATAAATACTTTGAACCGGCTAAAGAAGAGCACCACGATCATGGGCACGAGCATGATCATGGGCACGAGCATGATCATGAGCATGGGCATTCCCACGCAGAACATCACGATCATGCCAATTGCGATCATGAGCATGGCCACTGCGAACATGAGCACGAGCATGATCATGAGCACGAGCATTCCCACCTGGATGTAGATGGATTTACATCGATTTCTATTGTTCGTGATCAACCTCTAGCGATTCGAAAGTTTCAGCATTTCTTGGATAACAAGCTGCCGGATAACGTCTTTCGAGCCAAGGGGATTTTGTGGTTTGACGAGAGTGAAAAGCGCCACATCTTTCATCTCAGTGGTAAACGATTTTCTTTAGAAGATGAAGAATGGAATCATCGACCTCGGAAAACCCAACTGGTGCTCATTGGTCAAAATCTTGACCATGAAGCCTTAAAAGCTGAAATTGAAAAATGCTTTTGCCTTGAATCCAAAGGTCGTGGTAGAGGTTTCAGCAGCTAGTGCGCGTTGTAATTCAGCGTGTATCAGCATCCCAAGTCATGGTTGACGGTGAGGTTGTGGGCTGTATCGGTCGTGGGCTTAACCTTTTGATTGGGATCGCTGAAACCGATACAGAAAAAGAACTCGATTGGATGGTCCAGAAGTGCCTTTCATTAAGGCTTTTCCCGGCTGAAGGGTCAGGGCGTTTTGATTTATCGATTCAAGATGTTCAGGGTGCCTTGCTTGTTATTAGTCAATTCACACTTTATGGTGACTGTCGCAAGGGACGACGTCCTTCATTTGACCAGGCAGCTTCACCTGACCAGGCCGTTAAGCTATATGAACAGTTTGTAGCTAAACTGCGACAGAGTGGGTTACAGGTAGAAACAGGACAATTTGGTGCCCATATGCAAGTCGCCATCGATAATGAGGGTCCGGTTACGTTGTTCTTAGAACGAGACGCCCGGTTAGCCTAGCTTTTACTTGGGGCTGACCTGCATGGTCTAGCTCGTCCTGGGGGGACTATGGGCGATCGTTATTCTTTAGAGGAGATAGTCACTACACAAGCAATACAGAGAATATGCCACTTTATTTTCTTTGGCTGCGCTTGTGTCAGTTCCGGTTTCCCTTGATAAGGTAAAGAAATGTTAAATGGTCTAGCAACCCTTCCTACATAGAGACGATCCCAGAATACGACTATCACAGGTCCCTTTATGCTGCACAGTATTAATCTAATGTCCTCGTTTCAAGTGCCTGCTGGGCAGGTTTTGTTCTGTGACTTTGATGGTCCTATCGTAGATGTTTCGGAGCGTTACTACCGAACCTATCGCTTAGGACTTTCAACTCTGCAAGCTAGTTACCAAGAGAGTCATGGTGCAGCGTTATCGCTGCAAATACTGTCTAAAAAGCAGTTTTGGTGGATGAAACGCAATCGAGTGGCTGATACCGACATTGCTATTCGTTCGGGGGTACCTACAGAGCTGGTCGATACTCTTTTACAGCAGGTTCAGCGGATTGTGAATCATCCCCATTTGCTACAGTGGGATACTCTACAGCCCGGTGCTGACAAGGCTATTCATTATCTCAACCGTGAACGAGGTCTACGTTTAGTTCTAGTAACACTACGCCATCCTCGACAGGTGCAAGCCTTTTTACAGGCCCATGATCTGAGTCAGTATGTTGACGAAATCTTTGGGGCATCTGATATCAATGCCGCCCACTTGAACCGAGCTGAGCAAAAGGTGGCGTTGCTAGAGCGTGCGATCGCAGCTCAGAAAAGCCAAGGTTATCAAACTTACCCCACTTGCATGATTGGGGATACAGAGGCAGATATTATTGCCGGGCAACGAGCGGGCATCGTTACTATTGCCCTCACCAACGGCATTCGTAGCTGTGAACACCTAAAGCGATACCAACCAACCTCTATAGAACCTAGTTTGCTCAACGCGATTCAAAGCCGTCATATGACACAGGTTTTACAGGCGGCCTAACCCTTCCACCAGCGATGCAATGGATAGTAAAGTGCTGGTGTCCATAGGCTGCTAAGAATTGCTGAACTGAGAGCTACTCGCTGATGGGTACGCCAAATTTGCCAAAGGCTCAGGTAGGGTGAATCAGGCCATAGCAGATGGCGAAAACTCATTTGCAGAGCCATGATTGTGGCGGCAACCACAGCCATGCCAAAAACAATAAATGCCACTAGCACGACATTTTCTTGAATCAACCGCTGTCGCTGTAACCTAGCTGTCAACATACCTACTACTAGCAAGCTTAAGGCATGGGTGGGAAAAGGACCTGTCAGACCGTCCTGTAATAATCCCAAGACAATCCCAGCGATGGCCCCATCGATAATGGGATGGTGAATACTCCAGATAACGACCCAGATTAGTAACCAGTTTGGAGCGATACCCAACAATTCGATGCCAGGAAAGCGCATAGGAGATAGCAGCAAGCAAATTAAGCCTGAGCCCACCACAATAACGATATTGAGGCAAGTTTTTTGAAAGTCGGATAGCGCTTCCTTCCCTTTAGATGAAGTCATATTGTCTCAGGTAGCGCTATCGCGCTATTCATTGTCGATTATCTCTGCGGGAGGCGCATTAACGTCGGTTTTGGCTTCAAAGGGATGAATAGTAACCCATTCAAGAATATTTAGAGGAGACGATAGTTTAATCACAGCTTCAGGCGCGGGACTTTTCTTTAAGTCCATACTTTCGATACGCCCGACGGGAATCCCTTGAGGGAAAAGACGGCTGTAAGAAGACGTGACAATGACATCACCCGGTTTGACATCAGGCGTAGTCTCAAAAAACTGCATAACGACCCGACCGTCAACATTGCCACGTACTACGCCTAAGGACCGGCTACGACTGACCTTCACACCCATCTGGCTAGTGGGGTCAGTAATTAACAAAATTTGACTAGTATTTAGAGAAACACTAGTAACTCGACCTACTAAACCCCCAGGCCCCGTGGCCATGTCACCTTCTGTAATGCCTTCCAAACTACCTTTATTGACCGTAATTTGCTGCCACCAATTATCGGCACTACGCCCAATCACAGCAGCAACGGTAACCTTGCCTTGACTATCAGCATAGTCAATATTTTCCCGCAGGCTTTGATTTTGGTTTTCTAATTCAATCACCCGTTGTTGCAGCTCTAGGATGTAGGCATTTTCCAGCCGCTCTGCTTGTGTAAGGCCAGGTTGAAGCGGTGCTGTTAGTACCTGATAGATTTCATAAATGACAGCACCCTGGCTTTGACGCATAGCCCAGGCTAAGACGATAACAAGGGTGGTAATGCCAGCCCTCGTTGCGTATCTATCCCACCAGCGTCTCAGTGCAAACATAATTTGCAAACAATAGTTGTCAACCTGTCAACCGTCTACGGAAACCTTAGAGATCGCGAGAACGAGCACTAAATACCCGCTCCATCTGACTAAAGTTTTCAAGCACACGTCCAGTTCCTAGGACTACACAACTCAACGGATCAGCCGCAACGTGAACTACAATGCCGGTTTCATGGCTAATCAGGGTATCTAGACCTTTTAGTAACGCTCCGCCACCTGCCAGCATAATACCCCTATCGATAATATCAGCTGCCAACTCTGGAGGAGTTCTTTCCAGGGTTCGTTTCACAGCCTCAACGATCACCGACAACGGTTCTGCCATACTTTCGCGGATTTCAGCACTTTTTACAGTCACTGTTCTGGGTAAACCGGATAGCAAGTGTAAGCCTCGAACATCCAAAACATTTTCACTGTCATTAGGACTGGGATAAGCAGAGCCAATATTGATCTTGATTTCTTCGGCTGTGCGCTCACCAATGACCAAGTTATGGACTTTTTTCATGTATTGAGAAATGGAATCACTCAGCTCATCACCAGCTACACGTACCGATTCACTTAAGACAGTGCCTTGTAAACTTAGCACTGCGACTTCAGTGGTACCGCCACCGATATCAATAATCATGTTGCCTGTGGGCTCAGCTACGGGTAACCCAGCGCCAATAGCTGCCGCAACGGGTTCATCGATGAGATAGACCATACGAGCCCCAGCCTGTAGAGCTGCATCCATAACTGCCCGACGCTCTACACCGGTAACACCACTGGGAATGCCAATCACGATGCGGGGCATTCCTAACGCTCGACCTTCATGCACTCGTTTAATAAAGTGCTTGAGCATGAGCTCGGCAGTATCAAAATCAGCAATCACACCGTCCCGTAAAGGACGCAGAGCCGTAATGTTGCCTGGCGTACGTCCTAGCATTCGTTTGGCTTCTTCTCCAACAGCTAAGGGCTTGCCGTCCTTATCCCTAGCTACAACGGAGGGCTCTTGCAAGACAACGCCTTTACCCGAAACATAGACCAGAGTGTTAGCTGTCCCCAGGTCTATTCCCATGTCACGGGAGAATGAAAAGCGATCGAGTAAACTCACTGTTAGACGTGCCCCCAAACGAGCTGTGAAAAAACAAATGGATGGTTTATTAGGCCGGTGTGGATTTTATTACGTTTTATATCTGTACGTCTAGTCCGCACTTCTGAACGCAACCAATATTCGGCCTATGGCGATGATGTTGAGAAACATCCTGAGGGAACGTTGACTATTAATCAACCTGCGCTATCTACCATACTCCAAGGTTACACGGTCTGAAATTCTGTAATCTGGAGTACCGGGGGTAAAACCTTATGCCCATCTACTTCAAAGCGTAAGAGATAAAGATAATTCTAGACGGTGGTGTATCTCTCGCATATAAAGTAGTTAGCACAGTAGCTGGTGAAATAGCGATGAGTCTCAATGTTGTAAATCTTGTAGGGCGAGCGGGACGAGATCCTGAGGTTCGCTATTTTGAGTCAGGCAATGTGCTGTGCAAGTTTACGATTGCTGTGAATCGACGTACTCGTAATAGCGATCAGCCTGATTGGTTCAACCTAGAACTCTGGGGACGCAACGCTGAGGTGGCTGCTAATTACGTCAAGAAGGGGAGTCTTGTCGGCGTAGTGGGCGCGCTTAAGCTTGATAGCTGGCAAGATCGCGCTACGGGTGCACAGCGCTCTAGTCCTGTTATTCGAGTAGAACGCCTTGAGCTTTTAGGGTCTAAGCGAGACAACGCTGCTCCCATGTCAGGTAACTACGATGATGACCAGTTCTAATGCCTGCTACTTAGAGAAGGCATTAGAACACGTTTTATTATTTTTTACTCAGTGGGCAAAGTCGAAATTAGGCAGAGTGAATACTAGCTAGCTAAACGATCGTTCTGCTCGGTCGTTTCGCCATCGGCTTGAATGCTGGCTTGAACCTCGCACCAAGCAGCCCCAGGAATCACCTCAATTTTGCCACGATTAGGGAAACGCAAATCTTCCACAGCTGTAACACCGTTGGTAAAAAGGTATTCACGTAAAAGCTGATAAGCCTCATCTATATTGCTAACTGTATAGTTGGCAGCGTATAGATAAGGCTTTAAGCGATCTTGATTACGAGGGGCAGTTTCTCGAAACGTGACGCGAGTTGTCTTAGGTGAGCTATGTTGGCAGCTGATCCGATACTTAATGGTGTGACAAGCTGTGTTGGGGAACATTTCACTGTGAAAAGATGGAACTCTGGAGAAGCTGCCAGGATTATCCAGCTAGCTGAATAAACGAGCAATAAAGATTTACGGGAATATTTCCTCTAATAATACAAACTGGTACTAATAAACGAACCGTAATCTATATTGTCTGAAGTTGTCAAAAGTAATATTGGGTTACCTGTTACATTTGATCAACTTTTATCAATGCACCCGATGTTCATAATAACGTCCATTAACGTCAATTATCCAAATTATTTGAAATGGATGCTGGGATGCTCTTACGGCTAGTAAGTCGCAAATAATAAATAAATTCTAACGGCTATTACGGTTGGATTGGATATGGTATGCCATATGTAAGCAGCCATAGTAGCTGAGAAAAGCTAAAATCATCCCTACGAGAGTACTGCCTACCATTAGGGCAACTGTGATATCAAGGCCAAGGTTCATCCATTCTTGAGGAGAACGCCCTGTCAGGCTGGTTGCTGCACTTTGTCCTAAAACCCAGCGCCCAATTTGGTAGTTGAATGCATAAATAGGAACATAGGTCAGTGGATTGCTAATCCAAGTGCCGGCGGCTGCAACAATTTTATTGCCTCGAATGGCTACAGCGATCGCAACGCCAATGATTGTCTGTAACCCAAACAAGGGATAGCTGCCGGCAAAAACCCCCGCTGCCAGACCCCTGGCAATGGCTTGAGGATGGCTTCTGAGACGGATAAAGCGAATATAGACATACCTGGCCAGACGCTGCAATTTACCTCGCTTCTGGCGTTTTAGGGGGCGATGTGATCTTTTGTAAGATTGTTTGCTGGATTGATTATCGTCAGAATGACCTTGTGGGTCTGCCACGGCTGGATTCCTTGTGAAAAATTGACATGTAATGGAGCAAGGCCGCCGTCCATGGGCTACTAGGATTAATTATGACAACATAACCAACTTTGGTCATTCCAGGTGGACTTGCGTGCAAGGCGGCACAGGGGGCGTTAAAGTTTGATGTTGGCAGTGTTTGAGTCAGGAATGTGGGTGAGCCAAGGGAAACAATTGTGCAGGGTGAAACCATTGCTGCGATCGCAACCGCGATTGTGCCACAGCAGGGGAGTGTCGGCATTGTGCGACTCTCGGGTTCCACAGCAGTTTCCATTGCTCAACAGGTGTTCCACAGCACTGCACCTTGGGAAAGCCATCGTATTCTCTATGGTTACATTGCCCACCCAGAGACTCGGCAGACGATTGATGAAGCTTTACTGCTGTTGATGAAATCCCCACGTTCTTATACCCGTGAGGATGTGGTGGAATTTCACTGCCACGGTGGCATCATGGCGGTGCAGCAGGTATTGCAGTTATGTATTGCCCAGGGAGCGCGCCTGGCAGAACCAGGGGAATTTACTCTGCGGGCCTTTCTCAATGGTCGTCTAGATTTAACCCAGGCCGAAGGTATTGCTGATTTGGTCGGAGCCCAATCACCTCAAGCGGCCCAAGTGGCATTGGCTGGAATTAAAGGCAAGCTGACCCAGGTGATTCGCCAATGTCGCAGCCGGTGTTTAGACGTGCTGGCGGAGGTGGAAGCTCGCATTGACTTTGCCGA
Source organism: Leptothoe sp. LEGE 181152 (assembly GCF_032906605.1). Classification (NCBI taxonomy): domain Bacteria; kingdom Bacillati; phylum Cyanobacteriota; class Cyanophyceae; order Nodosilineales; family Cymatolegaceae; genus Leptothoe; species Leptothoe sp. LEGE 181152. The sequence goes on along the minus strand of NZ_JASATU010000032.1, from coordinate 102,716 downwards.
TGATCTTCCCCCTTTAGATGAAGATCATGTGCGTAATCAGGTGGCGGTGCTCCTAGCTGAAGTATCCCAAATTCTGTCTACAGCCCATCAGGGGGAGCTGCTGCGGACAGGGCTCAAGGTGGCAATCGTGGGGCAGCCCAATGTGGGTAAATCCAGTTTGCTGAATGCCTGGAGTCGTTGCGATCGCGCCATCGTCACCGCCTTACCCGGCACCACCCGTGATGTGGTTGAATCGCAGCTGGTGGTTGGTGGCATTCCTGTGCAGGTGCTCGATACAGCGGGCATTCGTGATGCCACTGACCAAGTAGAGCAACTGGGAATTGAACGTTCCCAGGCAGCGGCTAAAAATGCAGATTTAGTCTTGCTGACCGTGGATGGCACTGTCGGCTGGACTGATGCGGAAGCCGCACTATATGGCGATATTCAGCATAAACCTCATATTTTAGTGATCAATAAGGTAGATCTAGGGCCGCCGGTTAGTCTGCCTGGGGTGGATGGGCCTGTTGTCCACACAGCCGCCGCCCAAGGTCAGGGCATTGACGATTTAGAGAATGCCATCCTTACCATTGTGCAAGCGGGTAATGTCAGTGCTGCCAACATGGATTTAGCAATTAATCAGAGACAGGCAGCGGCCCTAACCCGTGCCCACAGTGCGCTTAAGCAGGTGCAAGCCACCATAGAAGCTGTGCTGCCCCTTGATTTTTGGACCATTGATTTACGGGACGCCATCCGTGCTTTGGGAGAGGTAACCGGTGAGGAGATGACCGAGTCGATGTTAGATGAGATTTTTAGCCGATTTTGTATTGGTAAGTAATGCCGATTTTGTATTGGTAAGTAATAGTGGATCATACCTATGGCAATAGTTAACGGCGATCCTAGGGTAGGCATCGTCCACCCTATCAAAATGCAGGACGCCTTCGTGACCCTAGCCAGTGAAAATCTACAGGCCTTAGTGGAGTTTTATCAGGGCTTATTAGGCCAAGCACCCCACCGTTATATCCCCCAGTGTTATGCAGAATTTGTGTTACGAGGTTTAAGGCTGGCTTTATTTAAACCTGGCGATACTCAGGAGTTTACTGGACCAGCCGGGAGTATGAGCCTGTGTCTTGAGGTGGAGGATTTACGAGGTGCGATCGCAACTGTAACAAAACTAGGCCATGCACCACCGGATGACATCATCCACGCCAGCCACGGCCAAGAAGTCTATGTATACGATCCAGCTGGGAATCGCCTGATTTTGCACCAATCATCGGTGCCTTAATCCATCTGACTAAGGCGCTTAAGTTTTAGCACATCGGTCATCTTGCGCAATTTCTTAATGGTTCGATCAAAATGGGCATGGTCTTTAACATCAAGGCCCAAGTCAATTTCAGCAATTTGATCCGGAAATGTCGTGACTGTTGCTCGATGTACGTTGATCTTAAGATCTGATAAGTGGCTCAAAATATCCTTAAGAACACCCACCCTATCAATAACCTCCAGTTTCAGCATGACTGGGTAGGTTTGAGGTCGGCCAGTGGCGGCTCCCACTGAATTCCAACGTACTGGTATGAGGCGATCCCCAGGTACCGAGGCCACATTCGGACACCCTTGACGATGGATAGCAATGCCCCGAGCACCCATTGATACGGCCCCGAGAATCGGCTCCCCTGGCAGTGGATTGCAGCAACCGGCAATATGATGCAGTAACCCCTCGACACCGATGATGGAACTGCCTGATGCACTACTATGGGTATCGCCGCCCCAGCGAGTACGAACGACTGCGCCTTCATTGATTTGCTCTGCTAGGGCTTCATCGTTTCCTTCGTCTATTGGCTGGAGTTCTTTAGTGGCCTCTTGCAGACGGTTAACCACCGCATTCAGTGTGATTTCTCCGTAACCTAAAGCTGCCAACATATCCTCAACACAGGGATAATTGCTGCGTCGCGCTGCTGCTTGGGCTGGAGCTGATTTCAACAAAGAATCTAGACCATCACGCCCCATGACCTTTTCCAGCATGGCATGGCCACGGGCCATGTTCTCATCATGGTGAGACTGCTTATACCAATGACGAATACGGTTACGAGCACCGGCGGAAACGACAAAATTTAGCCAGTCCAGGCTGGGGTGGCTGTGTTTGTTGGTCAGAACTTCAACAATGTCACCGTTTTCAAGTTGGGTATCGAGGGTGACAATGCGATCGTTTACCTTGGCCCCAGCACAGTGATGCCCTACTTCTGTATGGATACGATAGGCAAAATCTACAGGCGTGGCTCCTTGACTTAAGGCAAATACATCACCTCGGGGACTGAAGACATAGACTTCTTCATCAAAAAGGTTATCTTTAACATCGCTCAAATATTCCTGGGCGTCTTTGAGATCGCTTTGCCATTCCAGGAGTTGTCGCAGCCAGGTGAATTTTTCGTCTTCTGCGTTGACCTTGGTATTACTGTTACCAGTTTCCTTATATTTCCAGTGAGCAGCGATCCCATATTCGGCAACGTGGTGCATTTCCATCGTACGAATCTGCACTTCAATGGGGCGACCTTGCTCGCCAATAACAGCCGTGTGTAATGACTGATAACGGTTCGCTTTAGGTAGACCAATATAGTCTTTAAAGCGTCCAGGAATTGGCTTGAATTGATCGTGAACGACCGCTAGAGCTCGATAACATTCCACCTTGGTACTAACGATGATGCGTACTGCCGCAATGTCATAGATCTGGTGGAAGTCTTTTTTCTGACGCTGCATCTTGCGATAGATGCTGTAAAGATGTTTGGGGCGACTGCTGATCTCAACACAGTTGATCCCGTCATTGGTCAAATGAGTTTCTAATAATTCGGCAACCTGTTTTAACCGGGCCTCTCGGTCTACACGCTTTTCAGAAATTAAGTTTTTGATTTCTTGATAAGAAGACTCTTCTAGGTACTTAAAAGAAAGGTCCTCTAGTTCCCACTTCATACGACCGATCCCCAGTCGATTTGCCAGTGGGGCAAAAATTTCGATGGTTTCGCAGGCTTTTTGTACCTGCTTTTCGGGTGGCAGATGTTGCAATGTCCGCATGTTATGGAGGCGATCTGCCAGCTTAACTACAATGACTCGGATATCTTGAGCCATAGCCAAGAACATACGGCGGAAATTTTCAGCTTGACGCTCTGTTTTACTGTTGAACTGAAATTTTGATAGCTTGGTGACCCCTTCTACCATTTGGCGGACTTCTGCCCCAAAATGAGCCTCGATTTCATCCGCTGAAACATCTGTGTCTTCTACGACATCGTGTAAAAAACCGGCTGCAATCATAGCGCTGTCTCCCCCTAGACTGCGCAAGATATTCGCGACGGCTACCGGATGGGCAATATATGGTTCCCCAGAGGCCCGCATCTGCCCTTTGTGGAGTTGATAGGCAAATTCAAATGCGCGACAGACTAGCTGATTGTTATCTTTAGGACGCTCAAGCGGGACCTGGCTGTCCCCATGGATCTCTATTGGCTGGCTGTGTTCTAGGATGCAAGACCTAAGCCAGGTCGGTAAGGTACAGTCTTTGGGGATAACAGGGGCTACTGGTGTCATGGTAGATCGGGGGAGAGGATAAAAACTGCAAAAACCACATTGGCTCCGGGTGGTCTGAATAGGGCCAGTACCGATACGCTCTGTTCTACTGGAAGTTGCGTTAATTCAAAACGTCGGTACTTAGTGAGCAAGCAAGATCCGCAATCATCTGTCTTATGTAAGAAATTACGCCTGTGGCACGATGCATCAAAGTTTCAAGTGCCATCTTGACCAAGACGTTTATCCTCTTAATTCGTAGGATAGATTACAGAGTATAAATTCTTACAATTGTAGCTTTATGGTGAGGTTATTAGTGGTCGTTACAGACGATTGCCTGAGTTCTGTAAGTGGATAATTTCAAGGCTTAGATTAGTGCTTACATCAGTTACCAGGCGATTTGCTTGCCTTTACTATTAGAATATGTGCGTAATTAAAGAACAATAAAATACTTATATAAAAGCTATAGAGATTAAAAAAAAAGTTCTAAATGGCTTTATTAAAATCTTGCATTATTATTAAATCATGACATTTGCTACTGTAGTTGATGATCTCAATGCCTATAGTGCTCAATTAGCTCAGGTAAAGTTGGCATTAGGGCAGATGGAAGGGGCTGCAAAGGCTAATATTCTGCAACAGTTCTTTGCTCAAACCCTTTGGCCTCAGCTAAGTCAGACAGATATGTTGGAGCAGCCTCAAGGGCGTGCAGCGATAACGGAAATCCATCGTCACATGCGGCTTTTGATGGTGGAGGTCAACTTTGTGACCTCAGCTAGCCACGGTGATACTCGGCAGCAGCGTCTACAGCAAATGGAGCAGCGTCTGCAGCAGTTAGAAGGGTTTACTCAAGTCTTAATTAACCTCTGTAATCAGTGATTTGCTCCTAGATTTGCTCCTAGAAAAACTTGAGTTTTCCCCTGCTAAAAACTACAGTTCTGGATGTAGACGCGATTTAGTACATGTGTCTGTATAGTTTTTGTACTTTATTCACGGAGGGCGATGTTCTGTCCAAAGCATCCGCAGGAATCGCTGCTGATAGGTGAGCTAGTAGATGGGCTAAAGGCTTCTAATTGTCCAACCTGTAGTGGCTCTTGGATAGCTCCTGAGGATTATCAGTCTTGGCAAGCTACCCAGACAGATCCGTCTCTTAGGATTGATGACTTGACGTTGCCCATTAACCAAGACATTGATTATCAGCCAGCTCGCTACGACAATCGAGCTGGCCTTTGTCCGAGCTGTGGATTTTATTTAGTTAGAAGCAGAATTAATCTACAAAAAGTTGCATTTTTTCTGGAACGCTGTCCTGCTTGCAAAGGTGTTTGGTGTGATGCAGGGGAGTGGGATGTGCTTAGTGAGCTTGGTCTGAGTGCCTATATCCCTGTGCTTTTTACCGATGAATGGCAAAGCCGTGTGCGTGTTGCTGAGGCCGAACTGCGTGAGCAGGTGGCGACAGCGGAGAAACTTGGGCCAGAAATTGCGGAGAGACTTTTTGAGCTAGCAACTTTGCTGGAAAATCACCCCAATGGAGATTTTGGGGTGGCTTATTTGATGAGGCGATTTGAGAAGTGAAATATCTATGTTTTGAGTATTATGACTCCTCCCTTGCTACAGCTTGATGACTTTGGTGTCGCTTATCCACAGCAGGAAAGTTGGGCAGTTGAGAATGTGTCTTTATTGCTACAGCCTGGAGAAATGCTGGGGCTAGTGGGAGAATCTGGATGTGGCAAGTCCACCTTGGGGCGAGCTGCTCTACGGTTGTTGCCAAGGGGTAGTCAGACTAAAGGACGGTCACTGTTTGAAGGGCGCGATGTGTTGGGCTTTTCGAGCAAGGAAATTCGGCGGTTTCGAGGAGAAGCGGTGTCATTGGTGTTTCAAGATCCGATGACGCGACTCGATCCGCTGATGACCATCGGGGATCACTGCGTAGAGACCCTGCGCGCCCATCGCTCCGATGTGTCTAAGCAGGTTGCGAAGGAAATTGCGATCGCAACCCTAAAATCCGTCAGTATCCCTGCCAACCGCTGGGATCAGTATCCCCACGAGTTTAGTGGTGGTATGCGGCAGCGGGTTGCCATCGCCCTGGCGCTGCTACTCAATCCCAAGCTGATTGTGGCAGATGAACCCACCACCAGTTTGGATGTCACGGTTTCGGCGCAAATTTTAGACCTGCTGACTCAGCTGTGTCGAGAACGGGGGATGGCCCTGATCCTGATTTCCCACGATCTGGCATTGGTTGGGGAATATTGCGATCGCATTGCCGTCATGTATCAAGGCAAACTTGTAGAGCTGGGAGCGACCGCAGACGTTTTGTATCATCCTCAGGCGGATTACACTCAGTCTTTGCTACAGGCGGCCCATCAGTTGCAAAACTATGAGGCTGATGATTCGGCATTAGAACAAGAAACCGCAACCGCTCCTCTTCTGCGAGTACAAGATCTAGTAAAGCACTACACCATTGAGCAAAATTTGCTTTCGAAGTTGTTTAATCGAGCACAATCGGAGGATATCAAAGCCGTTGATGGCATTTCTGTAGACTTGCATCCCGGTGAGATCCTGGGTCTGGTGGGAGAATCAGGCTGCGGAAAAAGTACGTTTTCCCGTGCATTGATGCAGATTATTCCACCGACATCAGGGCGGGTGGAGTTCATGGGACAAAACTTGGTAGGCATGTCTCGGGCTCAACTGCAGGCGCAGCGACGCAATTTCCAAATGATTTTCCAAGATCCCCATGCTTGTCTCAATCCTATGATGACCGTGGGGCAGGGGATTGCTGATCCGTTAATTATCCATGGTTTGGCGAATGCGTCGGATGCCAAGCAGCAGGTCCGTGCCATGTTGAAGCGGGTGGGACTGACGCCGACCGAAGACTATTATGGCCGTTATCCTGGTGATTTGTCTGGGGGGCAGCAGCAGCGCGTTGCTATTGCCCGTGCCTTAATTACTAAACCTAAGCTGGTGATTTGTGATGAGCCAGTGAGCATGTTAGATGCGAGCGTTCAGGCCCAGGTCCTAGAGCTGATGCTGGAGCTGAAAGGAGAGCTTGACTTAACCTATCTATTTATTACCCACGATTTATGGGTGGCGCGGTATCTTTGCGATCGCATAGCTGTCATGAATGGTGGCAAAATCGTTGAAATTGGACCAACAGAGCAGATTTTCATATCACCGCAGCATTCATATACGAAAACGCTCTTGTCGGCTGCCCCTTTATTGGCAAAACAAACATGACTTTAGCGATCTCTGAGCATTGCTGTGTCCAGTGAGAGTTCTTGAGAACGACAAAAAGGTCGGGCCATTGACCCGACCTTTTGCGTTACATTCAAATGACTTGATTAGCAATCATCATCTATTCAACGATAATCTTGCCAACCATGCCAGCACCACGGTGAGGGGCGCAGAAGTAGCTGTACTCACCAGGCTCAGTGAATTTGGAGGAGTAGGACTCACCAGGGGAGAAGGTTAGCTGTTCTTGGGATAAGGCGTCTGCAACGTCTTTGCCGCCAGGAACCTGAGCTGCATCAAAGATAACGTTGTGGGGGGCCATTTTGTTGTTAACCCAAGTCACTGTATCGCCAGCCTTAATGGTGAGGGTTGCAGGCTCAAACGCCAGCAGACCTGCATCGGAACCCATTTTTACTTGGTAATCAGTAGCGTAGGCAGGAGCTGCATTGAAAACAGTGCCTGCAAAAACCAGAGCAGCCGCTACTAATAGCGCACCCATGGCTCGCAAAGCGCGATTGATAAAGGTCATGGTGATTTCTCAAGGTTGAATTTAGAGGTAGTTAAGCATTCTTAACTACAACATGCTTAGTTATTTTAGAATGCCGGATGTCGTCGTAGACAAATAAACAAAAAATAAAGCGTTGTTCAGCAGTACCAGACCTCTAGTCAACTATTCGATAGCGTTTCGGACACGTCTAATGGTCTCTTTCTCTAGATGTTAAAACTAGGGAATGCCTTTCAGCATATAGGTTTGAGTCGATCTCCAAAAGACATGTGCCATGGCCTAATAGTTAGCTATGGCTGGCTAAAGCTGATGGCAAGGCTCTTTACAGTTGTTAATGTTTGACCTGCTGTCATTTGACGCGGTCTGAAAAAACTGGAGACGATCATCTTTAGTCAAACTTTAAGCTTTTGGCTGAAATCGTTTGATTATTAGACTGTGACTTTTTTTGAGAGGAGTATCCGATGAAGTCTATTTTGGCTACTGTTGTAGCGTTTGTAGCAAGCGCAGTTTTCTTGATTGCGCCTCCTGCTATGGCTGCTGATGCTGGTGCTGGTGCTCAGGTATTTGCTGCTAACTGTGCGGCTTGCCACATTGGTGGTGGTAACGCAGTTAACCCTGCTAAGACTCTAAAGAAGGATGACTTGGTTGCTAATGGCAAAGATACTGTTGATGCAATTACGACTCAGGTAACAAATGGTAATGCTGGTATGCCCTCTTTCGGTGGTCGTTTGACACCTGAGCAGATTGAGAACGTTGCATCTTATGTATTGGCTCAATCCGATAAGGGCTGGTAGTCACGTCCTACTTTTGAACCAGTTATATTTTGATTAGCCTTGGCTTTCACCTAGCCTAATCCTCAATTTGAATTAATAAAGCCTGTTTTTAGGGGGATTCCCCCCCTGGAAGCGGGTTTTTGTATTAGGTAACGTAGTTCTGAAGCCTAAAAAAATCTCAAGAACTCTGAATGCGCTATCACATCCGTGTAAAAAATATTACTTGGTTGGCGGAGTGCTAATCGTGGATAATACGTGACCGATACTGGACACAGTTGTGAGGCTATATAATGCTCGCTTTGCTTGTTGAAACAATGAGTCTCCCTGCGATCGCAGGTGGTGCAGTCCAGTGGGTTCCTTGGTGAGTTCAGGACGACTGGCATCCTTTGCCAGGCGCTCGGCAGCTATAGCCTGTGCCTTAGGAATGGGAGGATGTCAGGTAGCTGCCCAATTGCCCCCCTCAGCGGGTGGACGACAGATTACGAGTTCCCGTTCGGTGATCGTTCAGCTATTTGAGTGGCGTTGGCCAGATGTTGCCCAGGAGTGTGAAAGTTGGTTAGGGCCAAAGGGTTACGGGGCTGTGCAAATTTCTCCCCCCCATGAACATCGGATAATCGCTCAAGACCCCACTCCATTTCCTTGGTATCAGCGCTATCAGCCGGTTAGCTATAAATTGTCAAGCCGTAGCGGTGGTCGAGCTGAGCTAGCAGATATGATCAAGCGCTGTTATGACTCGGGTATCAAAGTCTATGCCGATTTGGTGATCAATAATATGGCTAGTGCTGGCGCTGGCAAAGGCAGTGACGGCAGTGATTTCGATACAGCGACGTTTTCCTACAACGAGGTGCCGTACATTAAGGCAGACTTTAATGCCCCATGTACGATTGCGCCTCGGGACTATGTTGAAGACCCCTGGCAGGTAAAGCACTGCCAGGTGGAGGGGCGTCAGGATTTGGATACGGGGAGTGAGACGGTGCAAGCTGCGATCTCAGCTGCCATGAATGAACTGTTAACCCTCGGTGTGGCTGGTTTTCGTATTGATGCTGCCCAACATATTCCACCACAGCACATTGCCAAGATTCTGCGGCGTCTGCATCCCCTAAGCCCCCGATTCTATCCCGATGGAGGGCGTCCATTTATTTACCAGGAAATCACGAGCCCCGGAACAAACGCTATTCAAGCCAGCGATTACTTTAGCAATGGTGCGGTTACCGAGGTCCGCTATGGTCGTAATCTGGGTGAGCAAGTGCGCCATGGTGAACTAAAAAACTTGGTGCTATTTGGGGAAGCCTGGGGATTAATACCGAGTCATAAGGCTGTTGTTTTTACGGATAACCACAAAACTCAGCGTAGTCGCGATCGCAACATAATCACTTTTTATGCACCAACCGATGGCGGAGCACGATATCGGCTAGCCAATATATTCATGTTGGCATGGCCCTATGGCACTCCAAAAATTATGTCCAGCTATGACTGGCCGCGAGAGCAGGGCAACTGGGTAGGACCGCCTGCGGATGAAAACGGACAAACCTTACCAGTGAGCTGTGGGGATGGCTGGGTGTGTGAACATCGCTGGTCTGACATTGCCAGTATGGTGGAGTTTCGCAATGTGACCCAAGGTGTTTCTACCATTGACCATTGGTGGGATAACGGCAAGAGCCAAATCGCATTTGCCCGTGGCAATCGGGGGTTTGTAGTTATTAATAACGAAAATAATACTCTCAGTGAAATATTGATGACAGGATTGCCAGCGGGTGGTTACTGCAATGTTTTGTCTGAGACATCGATGGCCGAATCTGGTGAAACACCTAGCGAAACGTTAGACAGTTGTAAACGCTTGATTACAGTAGATTCAGAGGGTCGAGCTCAGTTCGATGTAGCGCCTCAACAGGCCGTAGCATTGCATATTAGAGCTCGTCTGTAATGACACCTTTGACCGAGGTTGCTTTCAGACCTGCTCACAAAGCGTTGAAAACCCGACCACTGGTGTACGGTTTTCAATCAAGTTTTTTCTTCAGCTGCGTTGATAGGCTAAAGCTAAGGACGTATCTGTAAGGAATTTCAGCCCATGCCAGTCAATAAGGACCCACGCCCGCCACGCTCTCGACAAATTGGTAATTTGCTATTTTTGCTAGGGGCAGTTTTGCTGGTCCTAAATATTTTCCTACCTATTCAGCGTACCCCACGTACTCCTTACAGTATGTTCCTCCATCAGGTACAAGAGCATGAGGTAGTCAAAGCATCGGTGGGGCAAAATGAAATTCGCTACCAGGTGAAAAATGAGCTAGGAGAGCCTGGTGCGATATATTCCACAACGCCAATTTTTGATTTGAAGCTACCGGATTTGCTAGAAGCCAACGGTGTGGAATTTGCGGCCACTCCCCCGGCTCAAAATCAGTGGATTGGTAGTTTACTAAGCTGGGTGATTCCGCCACTAATCTTTATTGCGGTTTGGCGCTTTTTCTTAGCCAGAGGTGGAGGTCCTCAGGGTGCACTTTCTATTGGTAAAAGTAAAGCCAAAGTCTATGTAGAAGACGAAGCCACCAAAATTACCTTTGAGGATGTCGCTGGTGTTGAAGAAGCCAAAACTGAATTAGTAGAAATCGTTGACTTTTTGAAAACACCCAAGCGGTTTACCGATATTGGAGCCAAGATCCCTAAGGGGGTATTGCTGGTGGGACCACCAGGAACCGGTAAAACCCTATTGGCTAAGGCGGTAGCGGGTGAAGCCGGAGTCCCTTTCTTTAGTATTTCGGGGTCTGAATTTATTGAACTATTTGTAGGTGTCGGGTCTTCAAGGGTGCGTGACCTGTTTGACCAAGCGAAAAAGCAGGCCCCTTGTATTGTCTTTATTGACGAGCTAGATGCCATTGGTAAATCTCGTGCTTCCGGTGGTTTCTATGGTGGTAACGATGAGCGAGAACAAACACTAAACCAGCTGCTCACAGAGATGGATGGCTTCAGTGCCGATGATAATACCATCATTGTGCTGGCAGCCACTAACCGACCTGAAACATTGGATCAAGCACTGCTACGTCCAGGCCGATTTGATCGTCAGGTACTGGTCGACCGCCCCGACCTCAAAGGACGTGAGGCGATTCTCAAAATTCATGCCCAGGAAGTCAAGCTGGGCGACGATGTGAATCTCAATGCCATTGCTACACGTACCCCTGGATTTGCAGGGGCTGATCTGGCCAACTTGGTGAATGAAGCTGCCCTGTTAGCCGCCCGTAATAACCGTCAGGCAGTTCTCCAGACTGATTTTGCTGAAGCTATTGAGCGTGTTGTTGCGGGGCTTGAGAAAAAGAGTCGTGTCCTCAATGCAAAAGAAAAAGAAATAGTCGCGTACCACGAAGTTGGTCATGCCATGGTGGGCTCACTCATGGAAGGGGGTGGGCAGGTAGAGAAAATCTCTATTATACCAAGAGGTATGGCGGCGCTAGGGTACACGCTCCAACTCCCCACGGAAGACCGATTTCTCCGCAGTTCTGACGAGTTAAAAGGTCAAATTGCCACATTGTTGGGGGGCAGATCGGCGGAAGAAGTTGTGTTTGGCTCCATTACAACGGGGGCAGCAAATGATCTACAGCGGGCAACAGAAGTGGCTGAGCAAATGGTCACCACCTACGGTATGAGTGATGTCTTAGGACCATTGGCCTATGACAAAGGCCAACAAAGCTCATTCCTAGACAGTGGTATGCCCAATGCTCGACGCAATATGAGTGAAGAGACAGCGCGAGCAATTGATGCAGAAGTCAAAGGACTAGTAGAAGCAGCCCATGAACAAGCTCTGACAATTCTGCGGACTAATCGGGATTTATTAGAGAGTATTTCTCAACAGCTGCTAGCGGAAGAAGTGATTGAAGGAGACACGCTAAGGGAAATGCTGGCACAAGTTCAACCCTTAGAGGTGTTGGTATAAAAACTTTTGTTGATGGCCCTCTCTTGTAGAAAGGGTGTGTAGAGAGGACCATCAGCAAGTTTCCGAAATCACCTACATTAGTTCAAATACCATAAATCAAAAACTGGTATAAGGGCTATGCGCTGATCGATGGCAAGGGCCTGGGCTTACTAATACCGTAACCCTGAGCATAATCTATGTTCAGAGTGCGCAGTCTTTCTAAAATGGCATCGTTTTCAGCAAACTCAGCAATAGTTTTCATGCCCATCATGATGGCCACCTGATTGACCATATCTACAATTGTTCGAATGTACTCTTCTTCATCAATGTTCCGAATTAAATCCCCATCAATTTTGAGGTAATCAACGGGTAATCGTCGTAAATAGCCAAAAGAAGAAACACCACTGCCAAAATCGTCTAAAGCAAAGCGGATACCAAGCTTTTTCAAGGTGTTGATAAATTTAAGTGCTTGATCGAGCTGAGAGATAGTTGTTGTCTCAGTTATTTCAAAGCATAGTCGTTCTGCTGGCATAGCAGACTGTTGCAACAACTGTGTCACAAACTCAGTAAATCTCTCGTCACTCAAACTACTACCTGAGAGATTGATAGCTACTATTGTGTTTGCTTCAGGATAGTAGTGGTGGTAGTTTGTTAGCACAGTTTTCACTACCCAGCGGTCTATAAGACCTATCATTCCATAGCGTTCTGCCATGGGGATAAACAGATTTGGCTGAACAATATTCCCGTTCTCGTCAGTCAATCGCAACAAAATTTCAACATGTTGATATGAGTCATTGAGCAGTGAAATGATCGGTTGTTCCATCAGGTAAAACCGGTTTTCTTCAATTGCTTGAGGGATATTAGCGATATGGACTAATTCAAGATGTTGTCGATCAAGTTCTGTATCATTTTGGTCGGCTAAATAAACGCGACCTCGCCCTAGATCCTTGGCTTTATAACAGGCCAAATCAGCTCTGCTAAGTAGGTCAATCACATTAGAGGCATCACCTAATATGGGCACTAGTCCAATACTTACCCCCACCTGAAATTGGCGGCCACGCCATACAAATTGATAGTCCTTAATTTTGTCGACGAGATGCTGAGATAGTTTTTGGCCTTGCTCTATAGAGCAACCTTCCAGCAATAAGCCAAACTCATCACCACCAAGTCGCCCTAAACTATCAGAGCTACGAATATTTTGTTGCAGCAGCTGTGCAAGTTCTGTCAATAGCTGGTCACCGATGAGGTGACCAGCTGTATCATTAACGATCTTAAACTGATCTAAATCCAGATAGCCCAATACTGATTGAATCCCACGGTCACGTACGCGCTGAATAGCTTGCCTGAGTCGGGTGTCAAACTCGTTACGATTAATTAAACCCGTCAACGGGTCATAGGCAGCTTGATAGGCAATTGTCTGGGTGAGATTGTACTCTTCTGTAATTTCCCGTTGTAAACCTCGATACCCCTGAAAGACATGATGCTCATCAAATAAAGGATGGGCGTTGAGTTTAAAGATGCGTAGCGTTGTGTTGGAAGTGTGTAATCGTAGAGTGAAATTTTCCAGAGGTTGGTGCTGAAGTAATCGCTCGTTCAGTTGCTCCCAGTTGGCCTCCAAATTAGAAATAGTTTTTAGGGCTTGACCCAAGGCTTGACCTTCTAATCCTTCACATTGCAGATAGTGAAAGTTCCCAGACAAATAGGAGATTTTTAGATCTTTATCTAACTCCCAAAATAAATCAGCTCCCAATGTCGCCAGATCTTGGTATCGTTTCTCATTTTCTTGTAAAAGATAGGTATGTTGATTGTGACAGCGATATATGACAATCAGCAATGCGCCAATCCAAAGACTTTCTAAGCATAGGCAAACGATCAGCCACATGATTGCTGAAGTAAATCTAGTATCTTGCTTTGCTAACTGTGCCCAAAAATATGTATTTCCTATTTTCACGCCTTTCTGTTCAAAAGATAACCCTGTCTTGGTCTGTAGCTCGGCTTGTAATAAAGTTGGGCCATATTTAGGGATGATGTCTCTGGTGAGTTGGTTAGCAGGTGTTGTACTGGAGGTGATTAGCCATAAAGCACAAGCGTTTGCTCCAATCCAGGGAATCTTTAGGGCATGCCATGGAATAACAGGAGGATTAATCACGGTTTTGAGCAGATAATAGCTATAAGCTGGCAATAATGTTGACTATTGCTGCCAATGAAGAGTCGATAAGTAACCGGTTACTCCCTATTGATATCAACTATCACCCACGGTGTGCATGTGCTGAATATCGTATATGTTGCCTTGGCCTTCAAGAATCGATGGTTGAACTCGGGTTCAACATACCCAAGCCGTGGCGGAATGTATAACTTAGGTATTGCTGAACCTCGGGATGGTTTCAGCTGTTAGATCTAAGCTGTTAGGGAGTTTTACGGATCGATGTGTCCTTTCAGCAACGGTAACTGACGTATACCCAGATGACAGTATGCCCCTTGCGTATGAGTCAGTTACCGTTGCCCATGGGTGTGGCTCTTGCTTAAGTTTCACGGATAGAGGCTGCCTGGGCTAAAAGCGATTCAGCAAATGCAATGCCTTCCTGATGGGAGCGACCCCCAGCTAACTGGGCAAGCTCTTCTCGACGGGCATCTTCATCTAAGCCAGTGACCCTAACAACTGTTCGCTCATCGGTCTTCTTTTTGCCGTTTGTGACGACTTGTTTGTCAACATGAAAATGGGCATCAGCCATAGCTGCAACTAAGGGTTGATGAGTAACACAGAGCACTTGGCGATTCTGACTTAACTGATAAAGCTTTTCTGCAATTGTCTGAGCAACACGTCCTGAAACACCTACGTCAATTTCATCAAATATGAGGGTGCCAATCGGATCTACTTTGGTAAAACAGGCTTTGAAAGCTAGTAAAAAACGGCTCATTTCTCCACCAGAAGCAGTTTCTGTCAGTGGTTGTAAGGGCTCGCCGGGGTTGGGACTAAACAGAAATTCAACCACATCGGCTCCATGGGTTTGTGGGGATTCCAGGGGGCTCAAATCGGCTTTGAACTTGACCCGCTCCATAGCTAAGGGTTTGAGTTCCTCAACCAGCTGTGATTCCAATCGTTTTGCCGCTTTCTTGCGAAGTTTGGTGAGCTTTGCACATTCAGCTTCTAATGTGGTTTGGGCTTGTTCATTCGCTGCTTCTAACGCTTCAATGGTTTGCCCGTCACCATTGAGCGCATCTAGAGCCACTTGAATTTCTTGGTAATACTCAATTAACTCGGGTAAATCACGCCCATATTTCCGACATAGCTGCTTGAGATAACTCATGCGTTCTTCAACCTCAGCTAAACGAGTTGGGTCTGTCTCTAAATTTTCACCATAGGTATTGATTTGACGACCTGCTTCTTCTGCTTGGGCCAGGGCATCGCTGACGAGATCCAGTATGGGTGTGACGTCTTCATCAAAGCGCTGCATGGAGCTGAGTAGCTGTTCTACTCGTCCTAGTAAGTCAGAGCAGCTGTCAAAGCTACCGTCACTTTCATAGAGCACTTGGTAAGCCTCGTAGCTTTGTTTTTGTAGCTCGACGCTATGGCTCAGGCGTTGATGCTCTTGCTTTAAGCGATCTAGTTCATCTGGTTCTTGCAAGTTAGCTCCGCTCAGGTCTTGGGCGTGATATTCAAATAAATCTAGCTGCTGCTGCCGTTGTTGTTCAGCGCGATGACGACGGTCTAGAGCCTGTTGTGCATTGCTGGCGGCTGTGTAAGCTTGGGCCACTACCTGGCGTTGTTGTAATTGTGGATTACCGCCAAAGCCATCTAGCCAATTGCGCTGAGCATCTACAGACCCGAGCTGGACTGTTTGCCCTTGAGCGGTAATTTCTACTAATAAGCGCCGCAGCTCTTCTAGTTGATTCTTTTTGACGACAACGTCATTGAGGCGACTACGACTACGGACGCTGCCTCTGCCTGTAGTGAGTTCGCGGGTACATCGTAAGCCATCGCCGTTGAACGGGATATCGTTGGCTGTGAGCCAGTCGGCTACGGCAGGAGGTGCATGGAAAGTAGCTTCGATTACGGCTTTTTTCGAGCCGGTACGCACTAACCGCCCACTGGCTTTTCCTCCCAGGACTGTATCAATGGCATCGAGAATAATAGATTTACCGGCTCCTGTTTCTCCGGTCAGTACATTGAGGCCAGGCTGTAGCGATAATTCAAGCTGATCGATCAGGGTAAAATTATCGATTTTTAAGGAGGTTAGCATGGCCATTGCCTCCTGGATGCAAGTGTTAATAAAGAGATGTGACGACTAAACCAGATCACAGTGTGGGACAGCCAAATAACGGCACTGCTCGGTCGGCGAGCTAATCAATTTTACTGTGGATTTTTTACTGTGAAAATCATCGGTGAAGTGCCAGTTGCTGCCGACATATAAAATCCTTACGCTTTTTTAGGCGACAATTATGGCACTGAAGATCGCTAAGGACATTTTGATGCAGCTTGAAGGAAAGTAGTGGGTAGGAACTTCGGTTTCTTCGACTGTCGCTTTCCTGCCGAGCAAATTATGCTGATATTGACGGTAGGGGATGAGGAACGACGGGGGGACTTGTTACAATAGTTAACAAGTATGCCAGGCTTGGTGTTAGTTTCATTGAGCCAAATGATATATCGCTAAGTCGCGATCGCACTTATTTAAAAGCTTATAGATAATAGAGATATAACCTATGCGTGCTGCGTCAATGTCCTCTAGCCTGAATGATCCTATGGTGTCGCCAGTACGATCTTTAGATGAGCTGCTCACTTATGATCCGGTGGCGATTGAACGTTACTATCGCTCTCGACCATTCCAAATTATTCTGCGATTGCTAGAGCTCGTTTGGACATTTCTTGGATTGGGTCTTGCCGCTCTTTGGGATAAGCAAACTGGCGGTCAAGCTAAGAATGACGTTAAACGTGCTGTCCAGCTTAGGGAAGCGTTGACTAAGCTAGGGCCTGCCTACATCAAAATTGGCCAGGCCCTATCCACACGGCCTGATTTGGTGCCTCCTGCTTTTATGGAGGAACTAGTCAAGTTACAAGATCAGATTCCTCCTTTTTCAAACGAAATTGCCTTTCGTCTGATTCGAGAAGATCTGGGCCAGGACCCATCCATTATCTATGGTGAGATCTCACCAAATCCAGTCGCTGCGGCTTCCCTGGGACAAGTCTATAAAGGTAAATTGCAAACGGGTGAATATGTGGCCATTAAGGTGCAGCGGCCAGGGCTGACTGCCCAAATTACCCGTGATATTTACCTGTTACGACGATTAGCACAGTGGGCGTGTAATAACTTGAGTGTGGTGCGCAGTGACTTAGTCAGCATCATGGATGAGTTTGGCACCCGCATCTTTGAGGAGATGGACTATAACCATGAAGGAGAAAATGCCCAGCTGTTTGAGGCCCTCTATGGCTATATGCCTGACATCATTGTGCCGAAGATTTACACTGAGCTGACGGCTCGTCGGGTGCTGACCATGGAGTGGATTAATGGCACTAAACTGACCGAACCCCAGGCACTTGAATCTAAGGGACTAAAGGCGACTGAAATTGTTGAAATTGGAGTGCAATGTTCCCTCAGGCAGCTGTTGGAACATGGGTTTTTCCATGCTGATCCTCACCCTGGCAATTTACTCGTAACCGACAATGGCAAATTGGCCTATCTCGACTTTGGCATGATGTGTACCGTAGAGGATTATCAGCGCTACGGTTTGATTGAAGCGATTGTTCATATGGTAAATCGTGATTTTGATGGTTTAGCTCACGATTACGTCAAATTAGAATTTCTTACGCCTGAAACTGACTTAAATCCTATTATTCCGGCATTGGCCACTGTTTTTAACAATGCTTTAGGTGCTTCAGTGGCAGAGCTTAACCTCAAAAGCATCACGGATGAGTTTTCAGCCCTGATGTATGAATATCCATTTCGGGTGCCTGCCTATTACGCCCTGATTATTCGTTCCCTTGTCACCCTGGATGGTATCGCTATTAGCGTTGATCCTAACTTTAAGGTGCTGAGTAAGGCCTATCCCTATGTGGCTAAGCGGTTGCTGACTGATCCCTCTCCAGAATTACGTCGATCCCTGCAAGAGCTTTTGTTTAAGGATGGTGATTTCCGTTGGAACCGTCTGGAAAATCTTTTGCGCAATGCTCGTTCGAGTCAGGACTACGACTTGGAAAAGGTTTTACAGCAAACCATTGACTATTTGTTCTCAGAGCGTGGCGATCACATTCGTGACTATCTTGCGGATGAGTTGGCTAAAAGTCTTGATCAGTTTGGCCATAGCTTAGTCCAACGTCTGCAAATCGCAGTCAAGAGTGAGCCTACTAAACCCACTGTTGCTGTCGGTCCATCTTCCAAAGATTGGGAGCATATTAGCCGTATCGTAGGTCTTTTGGGAGAAACTAAGGGGGTGAGTGGTGGCACTGTCGTCAAACTAGTGCCTCAAGTCCTTTCTAAACCAGAGACTCGTCAGATGGGGCAGCGCGTGGCTCGAAATCTAGCACAGCGTGCGGCTGCTAGGCTACTTCGCGGTATTTTTCTGCAAACGACGACTCAACCGCAGTCGGTTTCTGTCAGTGCGCCTCTTTTATCCGCCCAAAAGTCGGCATAAAATTTGGCGTATTAGGTAAAGCTAAGGCCTGATTCGAGTCAGCATGCAACAGCGACGGCTCCCCTATTGTGTTGATTGAGTTTCGTTCTGTCGCTCTATAGCGACTGCACCTCTACTGTGTTGATTGAGTTTCGTTCTGTCGCTCGATTTCTTCCTGTTCCAGCCTGAGTTTTTTTTCTAATGCTTGAATTTCGTCGCGTCGAGCAGCAGTCTCTAAAGCTCGACGACGAATTTCCTGGCTCTGCAACGTTAGAGACTGACGCCACTGTTCGGCCCGCTCAACTTCTTGATGGAAAAACTGTGGGGTCACCCCCTGGGTCAAAAATTGAGACACTAAATCTAAAATCCAGTCCGTTGCTTCCTGGATATCAACCACTTGATTTGACGCATCTAGCTCCACTAAAACTAGGGTGCCTTCATTAAAAGTTACAGGTAGAGTAGATACGACTTCTTGATCACCGATAGATAATTCCCAAAGATAGTCTTCAAGCTGACGCGCCAGAAATTGTAAGACAGGCGCGCCCTCAGACGTGGTGTGGCAAACTTTGGCCAAGTGCTGCATGGTTGGATAAGCAAACGGCTAAAACCTAGTATACCCTTACCCCCTACGCCGTTTATCTGCTCTGTCGGGGAGGTTCGTCAAGATTTCGTACCTGTCTCGTATAAAGGGACACAAAATTGAACTTATGGGGTCTTCAGATTACCATTGAGCGAGTCATAATTCGATGAATAATTTTATTCGGCTACTGCTCTCAGCCTCAGCTCAAAATAAGGGTGGGTTTTATCAAGGACCGCGTTCGGATTACTTAAATATGATTTAAATTCCGTCAAAAAAGTCTTTGCGTTCCGGATACTTTTTGCTATGCCCAACGTCTGATATCTCAAGTGCAATAGTTAAGACGCTGTTTACAAATGTAGATCGTCTGGTTTCAAATACCTTCCTTTCGCCTTGGGTAAAGACGAGGGTCTTTGGAACAGACGCTACGCTTATATCTCTTAGGGGATTTGCTTTCAGAGTTTAGGGTTACTAATTAAGTAGAGTCCAAATTATGTCCTTTCATCATGCTCAGCCTCATAAAAGTGGCTCGTCTGGTAATTGTGAACCTTTGGATGGTTCACAAAAGCATGCCGGTGGCGAACATCGTGAGTTTTCTGCGGTTGATGCCTCTGACCAAAGGACGTCTAATCGTGACAGTTATGACGAAGAAGCTCGTTTTGAACTTCTCAGTGCCTATCTAGATGACGAAGTCACTGCTGAAGAGCGGAAGCTTGTAGCTCAGTGGCTGATGGACGATCCCAATACCCAGCAAATGTATCAAAGGTTGTTGATGTTGCGTCAGGCAATTCGAACAGCGCCGGTACCATCCCAACCATCCTTGCAAGTGCCTAACTCATCACAACAGGCGTGGGGAGCTTGGTCCCTATGGCCAATGCGTCGAATGTTGGTCTGTGCCATTGCGATCGCACTGTTTAGCAGTCTTAGTCAGTTGGGCACTGCTTGCGGACGTCAGCAATTACAAGAGGCCTGGCAATTTATTAAGACCTTACCCCAGGGGACCTTATGGGAAATTGCTGCAACTGTGACTGAGCTATCTTCTAATCCTGATAAGTAAGTGTGAGCATACGTCATGAGAAACTGTCTGGAGTTAGCCAGTAAAAACTTACTTGTCCAATTCTCGGCAAATCCCAAATACTGAAGTAAAACCGTGGAGAAACGTTGTATTTCCAACGGGACCAATTTCGCCACTACAAAAAAAACCTCCCAGCGGCACTGGTCCCAGCTGGCTACTAAACTGTTTTGTGTCACAGTTAGGCGTATCAAATAGACTGGTACCTCGTCCATTGCAGGCAAACAGCAATGCGCCCGACGGAGCAGATCGTGCTTGATTTTCCAATCGGTAGGTTTTCAGCAGTGCTACCAAGTCGTCTTTAGCCGTGTGAGCATCTCGCAGATGGAACTGAATTCTCTGACCTGGACGAATTCGATCGGCAATGGCAATGGCACCCACTTTTGGGTCTACTCCCACCAGGTTGCGAATAAGAAAATCACCCTGTCCTAAGGCTTGTTTAAAGCTACTTTGCGCAAGACCAATAAATAATGATTCTTGAGCCAGTTGTCGATCAGTTTCATCTAAATCCTGGAACAATTCCTGGAGTGCTTCCAAGGGCGTTTGGGTATCAGCTTCATTTTGGGAGGCTTGAGCTGCTACTTTCGTCACGACATTGCGGTCCCCTTCGACTACGCGAAAGGTGGGACCTATGGGACGGCATCCCTGGGCGACAATGGCATCAATGACGATGTTGCCCGACAGGGCTACCCCCACGACGCCTTGGCGATAGAGCTGTTGCCCGCAGAAGAGTCCACAGCTACGGCTAATACTTTCGATGCCTGCGAGTCCTCCCACCTTGACTGATTCTGGATAGGCAAAATCTAACCCTTGTAGAAGGTCATTCATTCCTGATGCAAAGGGATCGGCCATCAATAAAAAGTGAGGTTTCTCTGCCGGTGACACGCCAATGATTTCAGTCCATTCGCTAGGAGGACTATCTAAATCAGGGAGTTCATCAATTGACAAATGAAATCCCTGGATGTTGACATCGGGAAGATAGGCAACGGTTAGACTGATTCCTGCGGTTTCTTCGACTTCAACTAACTCACCTGTATTACTTCTGCCAATCACTCCGCCGCCACTGCAGCCAACGATGTGGGCACCACCTAGAGGACCTTTGAGTAAAGGCAATACACGGGAATATTCACTAGCAAAGGCTGATGAAATAAAGATAATGGCTAAGTTAGGTGCCATTTCTAGCTGGGTTAATACCCGCTCAATCACCTCCCGCAGTGCTAATTCCAGTGAAGGATGGGTAGAGACGGCACTAGCCCATTTCATAGCGTTTGGTGGCGATGATGGCAAACTCAATACTCTCAAAAATAAATCAAGATGTTAATAGTCTAGCTTCCAGCCTATTGCCGTTAAGTTAAATTCCAGAGGGGAGCAACGACTCTATTGATGCCTTCATCCGATGGACTTAGACTGTCTTGGCTACAAGATTCTACATAATGTGGCTATAAAGCTAGGCTTTACAAGCTAACCTTACCCAGGTGTTAGGTATATCTGCGGCTTTAAAGCATACCTTGCTGCTGGAGCAGTTCCATTAATTGCAAAATGCTTCTTTAGATACAACGAGTTTGAAAAAACCGAAGCTAACATAGAAGGGTAAACCACCTCCATGCAATGCTGTTCTCAGTGGGGAACTCTAAGCAGGCCACTGGCAACTGCTATAAGCACACTTTCAAATCAAATACTTCGTTGAAAGTAAAGGTAGATAATTAAAAGCTATGAGCGATATTCAAGAAAAGATCTCTGAAGAAATCAAAGCAGCTCGAGATGTCTGCACCACTGACGGTAGCGGTTCTGATGCATGTGCAGCTGCTTGGGATGCTGTGGAAGAACTTCAAGCTGAAGCCTCTCACCAGCGTGAATCTGAGAAGCCAAAGACCAATTTTGAAACCTACTGCGATGAAAACCCTGAGGCAGATGAGTGCCGCATATATGAGGACTAAGCACAGGCTGTGATTCTTGTAAGACTGATAATTTAATGCCGTAGAGCTGAATGATTAGTCTGATTGGGTACATTAGGCCGAGCTCCCATAAAAGGAGCTCGGCCTTAATAGTGCTAGAAGAGGGGGATGGCTCTCTATTCTCGCGGCCCAACGGTGTTAACCTAGAGAGCGTTTTGATAGCACGCCATAATTTCTATGCCGAGTTCTGAACTCCTACAGTCATTGGTTTGGATGGACTATCGCCTGGCCGTAATATTCACGGTTTTATTCCCCTTACTCCTTTTAGTATGGGGACTCATTGGCCGAGCGGAAGTGATTCAGCAGCTGTTAGTGATCTATTGGAAAGTCTCTAGCCTGCTGGCAATTACCGTTTATCTGATGATTGCAGGGTTACCCTTCAGCTTTTTGACTGCTGTCATGGCGAGGGTCATGATGCCCGTATCTTTGTGGTTCTGGGCCGATCTCAATGAAGAACTTCGAGAGCAACCCTTCTCTGGGTTAAAACTTGTGTTTACATCTTGGCGCTGGGCGCTAACGTTCTACTGCGGTTTAGGTTTGCTTTTCCAGCTACCCTTTTTGCGGTGTAGTTTTTCTCGTGTTGCTTTTGCCGCTGAAAGTTGCCAAGTTTGGTTGGAGGCTCCCAAGTTATTTAGGCAATCCTTTCATACTGGCTTTACCCCTGGATTCCTGGGATTCTGGGCAATTTTAGCGTTAGTCATTTACCTGCTAACCCTGAGCTACTTTATTTTTGTAAAGTTAGGACGTCAAGGACGGTCAGCACTCAACCAGTAGATCATGGCTATTTCAATTGAGAAACAACTTGAGCAATATACGTTGCAAAACCTCCAAGAGGTTTTATTGGTGACTGTTGAGATCGATGGAGAAATAGATGAAATTCTTGTCTTTCGAGGCTTTTCTAGCTCTCTGATGCGACCAACTGCCGCAGACCCAGATGTGCCAGTGTTACCTGATGATGCTGTCATTACTACGATTGACCGGTTGGCGAGTCCCTATCAACCTGACTGTCCAAATTATCTAGAACGGCAGATTAGTTGGGCAGACTTTTCCCAACGTTTAAACTCCTAACTAATCCTTCAGGTCACACGCGTTACGTTCAAGACCTGTCACAATAGATACAAGCTGCGGTATCCTAGGTCGTCCCCAATGTAATCCTGTGTGGGACTGGCTGTTTTGCTAGCTTTACATCGCGATTTTTCCTGGTTATGTATCAAACGCAAGATTTACACGTAGTTGAGACTCGACCACTGATCAGTCCCGCTCTGCTCCATGCGGAGCTGCCTTTAACTCAATCGGCTGCGGCTCTGGTCGCCCAAACTCGCGATCGCATCCGCAATATTCTCTACAACGAAGATCGTCGCCTACTTGTCATTGTGGGGCCTTGCTCTGTGCATGATGTAGATGCTGCCCATGATTATGGCCGCCGGTTAGTGAAACTACGGGAAGCTCTAGCAGGTCAGCTTGAAATTGTGATGCGAGTCTACTTTGAAAAGCCTCGCACCAACATTGGTTGGAAAGGGCTGATCAATGACCCCCACTTGGATGGCAGCTATGACATCAACCAGGGGTTGCGCCTGGCCCGTCAGTTGTTGATTGATCTTGCGGAGATGGGGTTGCCAGCGGCAACCGAGCTATTAGATCCAATCACGCCTCAATATATTGCTGATGTCATTTCTTGGACAGCCATTGGCGCTCGTACTACCGAAAGCCAAACCCATCGCGAAATGGCGTCGGGGTTATCCATGCCCATTGGTTTTAAAAACAATACTGATGGTAGTTTGCAGGCTGCGACCAACGCCATGATGGCAGCCAGTCGCGCTCACCATTTTCTGGGGATCAACCACAGCGGCCTTGCCAGCATCGTAGCAACCACAGGTAATCCCGATGGTCATTTGGTGTTACGGGGTGGCAAGAATGGACCTAATTATGACGAGCAAAATGTTCAACAGGCTGTGCAGCAGCTCTCCAAAGCAGGCCTCAATCCCCGCTTGATGGTGGACTGTAGTCATGCCAATGCTAACAAGCAACACCAACAGCAGTCTGTGGTTCTCGAAAGTTTAGCAGACCAGCTCAAAACCGGTTCTCGCCATATTCTTGGGGTAATGATAGAAAGCCACATTAAAGCTGGCCGTCAATCAATTCCTGAAAATTTAGATGACCTCGTCTATGGTCAAAGCATTACTGATGCCTGTGTTGATTTTGAAACAACCCAAGTCATGCTAGAACAGCTTGCTGCCGCTGTTGAACCGCATCTCTCAGCTGCGTCCCTTTAAAAAAGAGGCACATTGACGTTAATACTTGCACCGTAAATAATGTCATCAAAGTCGACATTCGACAGAGAAGAGCGACCAAATCGAAATCCAGTGAATAAGCTCAATCGAGTTGTACTTGATAGGTCGTGGCTAAACTGAGCCAGGATCTGATGATAGGTATCGTGGCGCTCTATTTCTGTGTAGTCATCGAGAAACAGCTGATATAAGAAGCTTACGCGAGTTTGAGGATCAAAACCGTAGTTGATAGAGCCAGTGGCGATCTGAGTGAAGCGACTGAATGCTTTTGGATCGCTAATGCTCAAACGAGCCTGATAGTAAGTGTCTAACCAGGTGCGGTTATTGAGAATGTCACGCCGACTAAGCAGCAACTCGACATAGTTGGCCTGAAAAAATGAGTCGCTACCAGGGGTGCTGAGATCCTGATAACGCCAATTCAGCTGTCCATAGCTGCTTTGCCCTAAACGCTGACGAATGCCTGCTTGAAACTGTAATTCGTTGTAATCGACGATCGATAGGTCTTCATAGCGAGCTAGATTGGCTTCGGCGCTGAGCAACAAATTAGTGCCGTCTGCAATGCGTGGAAATGCGAAAACACCGATTCCTGTTTGATAAATGCGATCGTCAATGGGGTTGGGAGTGCGGAAGAGGTTGTTGCCTCCGTAGACGTTAGCTCGACCTGTTAGAAAGACGGTTGTTTGCCGTGTAGGTTCTGGCTCTACTTCCAGGGGCACATCTTCAGTGGGGCGAATGCGCAGGATCCCTAGCTCACTATCAATGCCAATGGGTTGCGATCGCACCCGTAAAATACCTAGCTCATCATCAATTGCTCCGTTTCTTTCATCTTCATCTTCGTCAGTTTGTGATTCATCTTCAGTGCCGAGTTCTTCATCCTCTGCAATCTCCAGGCTGACGCTACCAATATTGCGATCGTTGTCGCTATCCTCAAAAGATATTTCGGAAGACTGCTCTAATAGCTTTGACGGAAAGCTAACACCCGTAACATTCTTCCTGGCGGTCAAGAATTGCTTATGCTCTAGATAGGTGAATGGCTCTGTTAAAGGCACAGGTGTACCCGTTGTTTCAAGTAGCTCTGTAGCTGCTGGTCGCCTATCAATGACTCTTTTTAATGGAAGTGACGACTGAGCATCCGCTTGATGGCTCAGTCCTCCCCAACTTCCTAGGCACACTGCCAAAAACTGTATGCTCGCCAATGGCCCAGAAAACAGCCTCATCATCAACTAATTTTCCATCAATACTAATTAACCTATCTGTATATCTAATTAATTTTCCCAACATGAAAGACTGAGCTGAGTCTTGATATCCCCAGAAAAGCGCAGCATTTGTAACTATAGTTCACAAGAACTACCACTATGGATTGATGTCGTCTGTCTAAATACTTAAAGCATTCTTCCCAGACTCAAAAAAATACCGAACAATCAGGATAAAGACCAGGTAAATTACAAAATTTGGGTAGCAATTTAAAGAAAGTATGAATACACTATGGCCATGATGCTGGAAAGTTAGGTACTATTACTAATGGAGCAGAGGAAAAGCTTCTGCCCGGTGTATTTGCCCAGTACTTCTGCCCATTAGCCCTTGCTTCACTATGTGCAAAGTTTCTGCTCGCTGGTATTCGCTTTTACTGGGTGCTGCTCTAATTTTTGGGCTGCCAAGCGCCGCTTTAGCTCAGTCCACTCTTACTTGGGCTAAGGTTGAGAGATTGCGTAACCGGGTACACCTTATTCCTAATAATCGTAATGCCCGACGTGCAAGAGTTGCGGACGTTATGGGTGTGGGTGATGCTCTTCGTACAGCTGCATCATCGCGAGCTGAGCTAAGTTTCAACGATGGTTCTCTGGCGCGGGTTGGCGAGCAAGCTACCTTTCGATTCACTCCCAATACCCGTAATTTTCAGTTGTCTAATGGGACTGTCCTATTGTTGATTCCGCCCGGTCGTGGTCGCACCACTATACAAACGCCCAATGCAGTTACCGGGATTCAGGGCTCTGCTTTATTTGTTCGTGTGCGTTGTCTAGCAGAACTGTCATCTGAAGGCCACTGTCCATCTCCTGTAACTTTAGTTGGAGCTCTAACTAACAATCCTGCTGGTCCCATGGTTGCTTACAGTGGAAGCGGCTTTCAACAGCAGCCTATTTATGCAGGAGAAGTGGTGGTCATTGAGGGTGATGTCATCACCCAGCGGCACCAATTTGATTTAAAAACTTTTTACGAGACAAGTGGGTTAGTAGAGGGGTTGCAACTTGATAGTTCTACTCCTCCTGCCAATTTGCCTTTGGAGCTTCAGGAAGTCTGGCAAGAGATTCAGGATGCTCTAGAACTTCAAGGAGATTTTGATAATCAGGGTTTAGTGGAAGAAATAGTTGAGAACCCTGGTTTTATTGCGCCAGTCGTCAATGCTTTTCATGATGAGCTAAATGAAACCGCAGGAGACGATTTTTTTGTTGATTTCCCACCGTTCGCATCTTCACCTGCTGCTGCCTTCCACGGCACAAGTGGGCAAGTTGCAACTTCTCAATCAGAGGATCCTGCTACGGTGACGGTCACTGAGGTGCCAAGAGAAGTTGACACAACTGTAACTAGTGCCATTGTAAGAGAGGCCTTCAATAATACAAATAGGGGTATCTCATCGGGGGGGCCTACTGTAGGTGTGTCATCTCCTGCGACTCCGGAGGTGCCAACAACGGTAACGCCAACGCAACCCGAAGTGCCCACAATTGTCTCAACACCGACACAGCCTGAGGTACCTTCTACTCCAACGGTACCAACGACGCCAACGCAACCCGAAGTGCCCACAATTGTCTCAACACCGACACAGCCTGAGGTGCCCTCAACTCCGATTTCCAAGCCTACGCCTGAAATTCCGACTACGCCAGTGGTCACTAATCCGCCAGAAGTCGTAACACCTGATTTAGAACCTGATCGGGTACCTGTGGATTCTGAAGAATTTAACTGGCAACAACCCTCTGGTGCTAACGATCCTGACGTCTTGCAGGGGCCCAATTTTTCAATTGATGGCTCAACTGTCAATTGATATTGTTAGTTTGCAATATTTTTTCGCCATTGCTGATGGATGGGGATGAATCGTACTGACAAAATCGCTATTTCAGCATTCTTAAGAAAAAGCCTTTAATTTTGAGTATTAATTACTTAATAATGTGCTTGAGTGGAATGGAGCGGCGTAATTCTGTGTGGCTATAAAATTAACCAACATCTAACTCATCCTGCTTATCCAGCACCGTAGTTGCATTGGGTAGCTTATAGTTTTGGTTCCAATCGGTTGGCAAAATGACCGTAGATAGCTTAGCTTCTTCGTCATCTTCAGGAAGACTTTGAGCAGGAATTTCTTTCTCAGGGGCTGCTTCTGATAAAAACTCTAGCTTTAATTTTCGGATATCCTTAAGAACAGCTTGAGCTGTTGCGTATCTTTGGTTAAAGTCATATCGCACCATCTTATCGATAACGTTAGCCAGACCAGGATCTAAGCCTGGGACTTTATCGGTCCAGATAATTTCTCCGTGAGAATCGCGCTGAAGTGCATGGGGGGGTAACCCTGTGAGGGCCTCTATCGTTGTTACTCCCAGAGCATAGAGATCGCTACTAAAATTTGGTAAACCAGCCGATTGTTCGCTGGGCATATAGCCTTGAGTACCAATGCCAACAGTTGAAGTGATGCGAGCATTGGTATCCGTGAGACGATTAGAAATTTGTTTGACAGCGCCAAAATCGATTAGAACATACCGCTGATCGTTATTGCGAGAGATGATATTGGATGGTTTGATGTCACGATGAATAACGCCCTGGGCATGGACTGTTTGAATGACTGGCAATAAATCCAGTAAAAACTGGGCGGCTGAGCGCTGTGACATTGGCCGCTGTGGATTGAGCTTATCTTTGAGTAATGTCCCTTCAATCATTTCTTGAACTAGATAGAAGGAATAATTAGATTCAAAATACGCTAACAGGCGTGGGATTTGATCGTGTTCACCTAACCTTTCTAAGGTGGTAGCTTCTGATGCAAACAAACGTTGGGCTAGTTGGTGAGCTCTGGGATTATCACTAACAATTTTTAGTTGTTTGACGACGCAGATAGGATTGCCAGGACGCTGCATATCTTTTGCAAGATATGTGTCGCCAAATCCACCTGAACCCAAAATCTTACTGATGCGATAACGTTCGCTTAAGAGAGTGCCAATTATCTCACTCTCATGGGCCGCCAGCAAATCTTTAAAGTCATCTTGTTGACTAATAATTTCTTGAACAATAGGGGACGTTACATAACGTGCCAAGGTGCTACGTAATGTCTTTTTCTGTAGCTGCTCACTAAAGAAGCCAATGGCAAAGTCAGCCATGGCAAATCCCAATACACTTAAAATTGGCATGGCAATGGGAACAAAAATGCCTCCTGTCGTAAAGACAACAAAACTTACGAGTCCCCAAGCCAAGCCCGATGCAGTAGCTCCCACCAGTCGGCGAAATGGTGTTCGAGATGAGATTCTACCAATGACTATGGCCATTCCTCCTAACCAGCCAGCCACAATTAAAGCACTGGGTAGGGGGCTTTGCACCAGAGAATATAGTGCCAGGTCATCTCTGAGCGTTGCAACAGTGTTGGCTAAGATTTCCACCCCAGCCATAGGCGTAGAATGTAACCAACTTTTAGAAAAAGGAGCTGCATGAAAGTCTTGATGTAGTGAAGCTGTAGAGCCTACGAGAACAATTTTGTCCTCAAAAAAACGACCATTATCCAACTGAGATTTCCACAGCTCGTCATCTAACAGATACCAAAAAGGAATATGTTGGAAGGTTTTTGCCGGACCATGAAAGAAAATGTGATCGCCACTACTGTTGGTATAGTCAACTTGAGATGCCTTTAAGGTAGCTTCGGCAAAGCTTAAAACTGAAGGGTCTGAGCTACTTTCTAGAACTAAATCTTCACCTAAGAGTTCTGCTTCGACGACCTGAAGTGTTTTAAGAAATTCACGGCTGAGACGATGAATCTTGCCGTTAGGTTCCAAGATAAAGTTAATTGCACCAACTTGAACTGGCATTTCTCGAAAGTCTGGCAAGGGTAACGTTGGTTGTAGTAATGAGCCTTGCCGCAGATCGATATCACCATACTCTGCAGCCAACACTACCTGTGACCCCTTATCAGCTAGAACTTCAGCAAAGGCTTTGTCATCTTCAGGACCATAGCTGCTGGGTAATGCGAAGACAATATCTAAAGCAATAGATTTTGCGCCAGCGTTTAAAATTTTGTCTATTGCTGAAGCATAGGTCGCCCGTGGCCACGGCCATGAACCTATGGCTGCTAATTCTGGATATGCTTCAGGCTGATCTAAAAAATGTTGCCCTTGGGATAAAGATTCTTCATCTATAGCTAAGATAATGATGTCATCTGGGGCTGCGATCTCACCTCGTAATTCCCACATCAATGCCTGCCCCTGATGCTCTAATGAACGAACAAATCCAGGACTTAGCCCAGTCACTAGTGCAGTTGTCCCAATCAATAGGCCATTTATGCAAGCACGCCATCGCTGTGCAAAATTGATGGTAGGTATAAATTGACGCAGACGATCCTGAGATGTCAGCGTAGCTGTGATATCTGCCCCATCTTGTTTCATTCGTATAAATGTGGGTATTTAGACACGGTACAAATCAAAGCAGTAGATGATGCAACCTGAATGAAACTAGGGACTACCTTTAGAGGTAGTTCAATCTGAATAATTTCAGTATTTATAAATCATGGTGTATAAAATTACATAAACTGTGGGATAGTATTACGGTCATCGAACAATCTAGAACCATAATAGCTTGAAGCTATTGCTAGTAGTCTATTCTGACTGAGAGTACTAGCGATTTTTCTTGTACTGACGTGAATGTTTTAAAGGGTAGGTCTGTGTCACTAGTAGGATTTGCTGAAAGTTAGAGGAATTCTTGGTTGCCCCGCATGATAGTCAAATCTGCCTTATAGTAGTAACTTGACCCTTTAAAACGAGGTTAAAGATTTAGCTCAAGCCATGACTTATCTAAGTATTAGAGCGTTTTTAGATGATTGTCATTGTTTGCCGTAAATAGTTCCATACAGCGATGATTATTTATGTGCTGAAATTGCGCATTCTAATTGAAAAGGTATGGATATAAAGCTCTATGAATTTTTATAAGTGTTCTACATATGAGGCAAGTAAAAAACGTCTAGTCAATTAAAGTTGCATCAATCAAGTCCATCTACAGTTTTGATTATTTATATATCGTCACCTTCAAGCTCTACATAAGTTGGTTTTAATTACCTACTATTGGGCTATATTCTGTATCTTTCCTGACGTTAAGGCTTACGTACAGATCACGGACAGTTGAGTCCAACCGTATAGTTGCTTTTCTATATTTGTTTCTGGACTATTACTAAGTGGTTGAGCCGACTATTTACCTTCGGTTATAGCTATTTAGTTTCCAGTTATTGTTATTGTTTTTACTTCTATGCATACGCAACCGTTAAGTCGACTTTCTATATTTGTAGATGGCAATAATATGTTTTATGCCCAGCAGAAGAATGGCTGGTTTTTTGACCCTAAGCGCGTCCTTGAGTACTTTACCCATGAAACAGTTCCGTCTACGTTAATCAATGCTTTTTGGTATACAGGTCTCAAAGATCCTCAAGACCAGCGTGGCTTTCGTGATGCCCTCATTAGTCTTGGCTACACGGTGCGTACAAAAATCTTGAAAGAATATTATGACGATAATTCTGGGCGTTATTCCCAAAAAGCTAATCTAGATATTGAAATCGTCGTTGACATGTTCAATACAGCGGCTCAATATGATCGAGTTGTTTTGTTCAGTGGCGATGGTGATTTTGAGCGGGCGATTGAATTGCTGCGCTCTAAAAATACTCACATTACGGTAGTGTCGACTGAAGGTATGATTGCTCGAGAATTACGTAATGCAACCGATCGCTACATTGATCTAAATTCAGTCAGACGCTACATCGAGAAGGATTAGGTGCTAATTCCCTCGTCCATGGGGAGCGTTCAAGTTTTCTAAGTCTGGTCCTAGGGGGATGATGCCCCCTGGGTTTAGAGGAAATAGATTGCCGAAGTAGTCTCGTTTAATGGCGTTGATATCGCATGTGGCAGCGATGTCAGGAAGTTGGTAAATATCCCGTACATAACCGCTGAGATGTTCATACTCGGCGATACGATGGCGATTGCATTTAAATAGACAATAGTAGGCAATATCAAAGCGAATTAAGGTAGTGAACAAGCGCACGTCAGCTAGCGTTAACTGATGACCGCAGAGATAGCGCTGATGGGCTAGAGTTTGGTCAATAGTATCTAAGGTATCAAATAATTCATTGCAGGCACTTGCATAAGCGGTTTGGGTTTGCGCAAAGCCGCAACGATAAACTCCATTATTGACTGTGTTGTAAAT
Source organism: Leptothoe sp. LEGE 181152 (assembly GCF_032906605.1). Taxonomy (NCBI): domain Bacteria; kingdom Bacillati; phylum Cyanobacteriota; class Cyanophyceae; order Nodosilineales; family Cymatolegaceae; genus Leptothoe; species Leptothoe sp. LEGE 181152. Next base: position 70,864 of record NZ_JASATU010000032.1, on the reverse strand, counting down.
GCGAGTATTCCATTGGTCAATGTCTGTTTTGAGCTTGTCAGGATATAAATCGAGGTCAGGCTGGGTTGACCAAGCGTTAAAAGCACTATTCAAGATTTCAATAATCTCGGCACTTTCGTTATTAACAAGGGTGCTTGTATGGCTATCCCATAGGGCTGGTACGGTAGCACGTCCCTGATAACCTGCCTTAACTTTGGCGTAAAACTGTGGCAGGGTGCGGCAGCCTAAAGAGTCTGTTTGGCTGGGCTGTTCAAATATCCAACAGCCTTCATTACCGGAGGGAGAGACCACTGTAATCGGAATAGCGGTTTCTAACCCTTTAAGGGCGCGAACAATTAGAGTTCGATGGGCCCAAGGACACCCCATACCCACAATGAGGCGATAACGTTGTGCTTCAGGTGGAAAGTGTTCAGATGGAATGCGATCGCAAAACTCACTTTTAGGTCGCTGATAGGCTCCTCCTTGATCGCTCGGGGCCATTTGGGACATCATAGTGCGCCAAAGTGTGGTCCAGATCGTTTTGGCAGTACGGATCAACAGGCTGGGGGGGAGAGCCATGGGAAGAAGAGAGTCTACAGAAGGTGAGTAGGTGCAGGTGAGCACCACCCACCCTATTTATAGCTCGGTGTTTAATCGAGTTGTTTCGACCAGGCTTGCAAAATCGGAATGCTGGCAATCTGATCCCGTTGAATTGTATCCCAATCTAGACCCTGGGGCTTAGGATAATGATTCTCGGTCGTGAAACACTGCGTAGGCGTCACAATCAAATCAAGGCTCCAATCATGGGCTTGCATCGGCAGGTCTGCGGCATTGACCAGCTGTAAATCATGGACGGTGGTGGCAATGGGGGTTTCCTCTGAAATGAGTTGGCACTGCCGCAGCATGGCTAATTCCAAATCGGCAAATCCTGCGCCTTTACCTGTACGGCCGCCGTTCATGGCTACAGCTACACAGCCTACTACCACCAAATCAATGGGCTGCATTTCGACAAAGGACACTAATTGCCCATGGGCCATGGCTCCTCCCATAGAAGCCGCTGCCTTCAGGGGAACTCCTTTTGCTGCAAGGGCAGCTGCTGTGAGTTCAACAAAACACTTTTTGCGAGATAGTCGAGGGACTGCCATATAAAGGATTTTGCCATCAGCTAATGCCCTGAGTCTGACAGCTGTATGGGGAGAGTCAGGATTGCATTTAATCACATGAGCCTGCTGCCATAGGTCCGTGTTGGCCAGATTGTCAGCGGCAATGCCAGCTCCAATAAAGTTGGGAATGTGACCTACCGGATCGCGACGAGTCGCCTTGTGAATTTTGAGTGTGGCCCAGATGTGTTGCCGCAGTGTATCTTTGCCGGTGTGGCGACCGGACCAAGTTGAGGTAGACATGGCAACGGGAGGAGAGGAGAAAGACAATAAAAGTTGACGTGCTGATACCTGATTCAACATTAAGCTTATTCAACATTAAGTCAGGCTTCAACTCTGAATGTGGCTCAGCAATGGCTGAAGTTTCTAGAACGTTTCGTTTCCTGTAGAGGGCCTGGCGTGAGCAATTCCCTGCAACCTACAACTTCAAACTCGTTCACGCCTTACTAAATGTTTTCTAAATCTTTTGGATAACTGGGATAGCTTGACTCTAATGTGGATGAATCTACTGGGGATTCCCGATGGCGAAGAAAGCAAAGAAGAAAAAGAAACAGACCGTACTCAGCCGTGGTTTTGGCAGTCAATCATTAACAACCGAATTAGCCCATGTAGAGGCTTTACTTCGTCGAGAACAGTGGCTAGAAGCTCATTCTCTTCTTATCCGTCTGAAAGCTTCACATCCTAATAATTTGGATATATTAGCCTATTTGTTAGAGGTGCATTACGAGTTAGGGCATCTGCTACAGTACCAGGCCACCTGCGAAGACTTTTTAGCCATTAAGCCCAACGATGCACGGGTCAATTTTTTGCTGGGTTATGCTTATGTTCTCAATTACTACCCGCTATTGGGGATAAAGCAATATCGATATGCCATTGAGCGTTGGCCTGATCATCCAGGTAGCGTCGAGGGTAAAGAACATTTAGCCATGATTGAACCCAATTTATCAGAGGTTTTAGACTCTATGGGGCTAAAAAATCCCGATGACTGGGAAGTGGGTCTACTTTACGAGCAAGCTCGGGCATATACGGAAACAGGACAAGCGGCCAAAGCGATTACATCGGCAACGTCTCTGATTGAAAAACGCACTGATTTTTTGGCTGGGTACAACATTTTGGCGTTAGCCTACCTGGCTAATGATCAGTATGAGGATGCGATCGCAACGCTACAATCTCAATTAAAACAACACCCAGACAGCATTCTTTTACGAGCTAATCTAATCAGATTTCTCTCCTTGCGGGGAAACTTTACCGAAGCTGAAACCCATAAGTCCCAACTGTTGGCTAATTCCAGCACCGATCTGGATGATCTGACCCGTAAAGCCGAGGCTTTAGCCTATCTAGATGATATGGCGGCCATCGTAGATTTATTAGCGACCGTTCCCCCAGATTTAGAAAAAGACAATCGACCCTTGGTCTCAGGTCTATTTCACCATTTGGCAGCCGTGGCGCTTGTCTGTCAAGGGGATGTCAAAGCTGCTAGAAAACAGTGGAACCTGGCACTAGAACTATATCCAGACTTAGCGGTAGCTAAGGAAAACTTGGATGACCTTGATATGACATCTACCTTTAAGGAGGGGCCTTGGCCGTTTGAACTCAACAGTTGGGTAGAGAATGGGGCCTATCAAGACCTGCGTCAGGTGGCCATTGCCATGACTCCGGAGCGTACGCCCCAGCCCGCTCTAATAGCGACCGTTGAGACGCTATTAACAGATTATCCATTTATTAGTGAGCTAGTGCCAGTCTGGCTTAAGCGAGGGAGTCCAAGGGCACGGATGTTAGCCATGATCATTGCCAAGAGTTGCCCCAATGAAGCCCATGTTGCAGCTGTTAATGAATTTGTTGCTGGCACTGACGGTAGTGAGTCCCAGAGATATCACATGGCATCCTATTTTGCACAACGGCACCAGCTGACAGTACCAAAAATCTGGCTCTATGGTGAATGGCACAGAAATCCGCTACTGGCGACTTATGAGATTGTGCCTGATCCGGTTGTTCTCCAGTCACCTGAGGCCGAGCAATTATTGCATAAGGCGTTGAAGAAGATCGCGCTGGAGTCTGCTAAGGCAGCAGAAACGGCTGAGGTGTATTTGAAACAAGCCTTAGAAATAGAGCCTAACAATCCTGTATTACTCAATAATCTGGCACTAGCCTATTCTCATCAAGAACGGTTAATCGAGTCGCGTCAGGTGACTCAGCAGATTGTTGATGAGTATCCTGAGGATATTGATAGTCGCGTTGCGATCGCACAAATCTATCTTGAAGAAACAAACTTGGATGCAGCTGAAGCGGTTTTGAATGAAGTGCTGCGATGCTCTTGTTTGACCGAAGATGCGCTAGTTAGCCTGCTGCTAACCCGAAGTCGTTTACTGATGTTGCAAGGAAAAGAAGACATGGCTCGTCTTTGGTTCCAAGAAGTGTTGCCCATGGTGAAAGAGCATCCACTGCTACGCCAGTTGGGGTTTGGGGCACGCAAATGATATGGGTAGTTGTTTTTCTCTCAAACACCTCTATCTATCTCTTTGAGATAGATGCCACAATGGATACACCATTTTTAACAAGGTCTATTTGAGAGAAAAACAACTGCTCGTTTGAGGCAAAATAACAACAATTTAAGATGGTCATAGAACAGTCTCACACTTTGTGTGAGACTGTTCTATGATTTTTTGATATGGATTTAGGATACGAAATCCTGACTGATAGCGTTCAGTATCACAGGGCATCCACCAGGGAGTAACCCCTACAGGATTGTCCATTGTTAATCGAGTTTAATGAATTCGGATTTGGTATGAGACATAGTTGGACCTGGCTGCCTGTGATTATATGAGTTTTCCTTTGAACGATATCTTCTATGGCTAGGATTGTATTTTGCCTGGGCTAGGTGGTCTTCTTACCCAAAACTTGAAATTTCAGTGTCGCAATAGCTGTAGAATTTTCATGCTGACGACTTTTAGGATGTTCTGAAACAAGTGGCAGGTTCATGAATAACTAAAAGTATATCGGCTATATCCATGGGTACAAGCCGCCCTATGGAATAGTAAAAGCCCTCTCTTTGGATGCTGCCTGAAAGATTATGGACTCATGCACCTGGCGCTGGAAGCCGCTGTCAATTCTACTCTTTGGACTATCGTTTTTCGCTGCTATTACTCTGCAATTATTAACTCCGGCAATGGCGTTAGTCAGGCCTGTGCCCCAAGAAATTCGTGGTGTATGGCTTACCACCAACGATACGGATGTGTTGATCGATCGCCCAAAGCTCCACAGGGCCATTGATGAACTAGCCGAGTTTAATTTCAATACTCTTTATCCTGTTGTTTGGAATGGCGGCTATACCTTCTTTGATAGTGGTACAGCCCGACGGGAAGGCATTCAGCATTTTGTGCGGCGTGGCATCCAGGATTACGACATTCTGGCGGAGCTGACAACTGAGGCCCATGCTCAAGGGATGTCAGTCATCCCCTGGTTTGAATTTGGCTTTATGGCTCCAGCTACTTCCGAACTGGCTACGTTGCATAGCAGCTGGTTAACCCAAAAACAAGATGGGAGTCGAGTAGATATGAGCCGCGAGGGTGGCGATATGGTTTGGCTCAATCCATTTAGACCTGAGGTGCAGCAGTTTATTACTAACATGCTGTTGGAGCTGATCAGTCGTTACGACGTTGATGGTGTTCAGTTTGATGACCACTTTATTTTGCCGGTAAATTTTGGCTATGACAGCTATACCCGTGCTTTATATAAAGAGGAAACGGATAGAGATGTGCCTAATGATCCCCATAACCCCCACTGGGTGAAATGGCGCGCCGACAAGCTAACAGAGTTTGTCAAAACGCTGAATGCAGATCTTAAAGCTCGACGCCGCAATATTGTTTTCTCAGTTGCTCCAAATCCCTACGACTTTGCTTATAAGGGGCAGCTCCAGGATTGGCTTACCTGGGTGCGCCAGGGGGTAGTAGATGAGCTGATTGTGCAAATCTATCGCAACAACTTAGGCGTTTTTCGCCAACACCTCTATACCCCATCTATGCGTGAAGCTCAGCGCACTATTCCCACAGCGGCAGGTATTCTGACTGGACTGCGTAACTCTCCTGTCCCAATTAGCTTGATTGAGGCTAAAGCCCAGTCTGCTCGTTCTGCTGGGATGGGTATGGCTTTCTTCTTTTACGAAAGTCTTTGGGAGGATGCGCCTGAGCCGGCTGATACCCGTCAGGCTAGTTTCAGGGATTTGTTTGCCACACCCATGCAGCGGGCAGAGTATAGCGCAGAGGTGCCTGCTGGTGCTTTGAGTGAGTAAGGGTAATGGGGTTTGAGTTTTGAATAGATTCGCATTTGGTGTTAAAACTCAAACTCGCTAATTTTGCTAGCCACGTTATCCTAATAACCGATAACCCACACTATTAGTGATAGCTCAATGGCAGTATCAAACCAACGTGTTGTGATTTTGGGTGGAGGGTTTGGTGGTCTCTACACCGCTTTGGCCCTGAGTAAGTTGCCATGGGACAAAGCGATCAAGCCAGAAATCACGTTAGTTGATCAGCGCGATCGCTTCTTGTTTGCTCCCTTACTGTATGAGCTGGTGACCGATGAACTCCAGACTTGGGAAATTGCGCCACCCTATGCCGAACTCTTAGCAGGAACAGGAATTAAGTTTCATCAGAGTGGTGTTTCTGGCATTGATGCTGTCGCAAATTCGGTGTGTTTGCAGGATGATGCGGTACTGCCTTACGACTATCTAGTCTTGGCTCTGGGGGGTGAAACTCCCATGGACATGGCTCCAGGGGTAAAAGAATATGCGATAGCATTTCGCACCCTCAGCGATGCCTATGCCCTCAAAGAACGGTTACGTGAACTAGAAGCCTCTGACGCCGATCAGATTCGTGTGGCGGTTGTAGGCGGTGGTTACAGTGGTGTCGAACTCGTCTGCAAATTGGCGGAACGCCTTGGTGAGAGAGGTCGACTGCGCATTGTCGAACGGGGTACCGCTATTCTGCAAAATTCTCCAGAGTTCAATCAGAAAGCGGCTCAAGATGCTCTGACCGATAAGGGTATCTGGATCGATTATGAAACGACGGTAACTGAAATTGATGTAGATACTATTTCTTTAAAGTATAAAGATCAGGTGGATGTTCTGCCGGTAGACTTGGTGCTTTGGACCGTGGGCAATCAGGTCAATCCTTTAATAGCCAGCTTGCCTTTTGATAAAAATGAACACCAGCAGCTCAAAATTCAGCCTACGTTACAGTTGCTTAACCAGGGACATATTTTTGCCTTGGGTGATTTAGCAGACGGCCAAGATGCTGATGGTAATAAGGTGCCGACAACGGCCCAGGCCGCCTTACAACAGGCTGATTACACCGCATGGAATATCTGGGCGGCCTTAACTGGGCGACCCCCTCTCCCGTTTCGATACCAGCATCTTGGCGAAATGATGACCCTTGGTAGCGATACTGCAACACTGACCGGGCTAGGGCTCAAACTCGATGGTACAGCTGCTCACATTGTTCGTCGTTTAACCTATTTGTATCGCATGCCTACGTTTGAGCATCAGCTCCGAGTAGGGCTGAATTGGATTAGTCAACCTTTACGAGAATTGTTGTCAGCGTCATAAGGTTTGTCTTAGTTTTGGGGGTTGATTGTTGAATTTTTAGGGTTGAGTTGTCTACCAACGACGGTGTTGGATTCTTGGCAAAGCGTGTCCCCCCAATCATTCAAATTCAAAACTCAAAATTCCTTGGAAGTTTTTCTGTAGTGCCCCGTCTTATCCCATGACCATACCTAAAGTCATTTTTCTTGATGCCGTCGGCACCCTCTTTGGAGTCAAAGGTAGTGTGGGGGAGGTGTATCAGACCCTGGCTCAGCAAGCGGGGGTGCAAGCTTCAGCCCATGAACTGGACAAAGCATTTTATCGAAGCTTTGCTGTTGCAAATGCCATGGCATTTCCTGGTGTCCCTGACGTTGAGATTCCCCATCAGGAGTATTTGTGGTGGTTAGCGATCGCAAAAGATACATTCCAACGAGCAGGCGTTTTCCAGGAATTTTCTGATTTTGAAGTTTTCTTTGAAGGTCTGTATCAACATTTTGCTACGGCTGCACCCTGGATGGTGTATCAAGACACGGTGAATTCTTTAAAGCGTTGGCAACGTAAGGGGATATCCTTAGGTATTATTTCTAACTTTGATTCCCGTATTTATGCGGTGCTCGATGCTCTAAATCTGAAGCAATATTTTCAGACGATTACTATCTCCACTGAAGCAGGGGCTGCTAAGCCTGACGCTTTGATTTTTAAGACGGCATTGCAAAAGCATGACTGTAACCCTCAGGACGCATGGCACGTTGGTGACAGTCGAAAAGATGACATTAAGGGGGCTCAATCCGCAGGATTACGTGGGATCTGGTTAAAAAGACCTAGTCAGAACCAAATACAGTCCCCCATTGTGGCCTAGAAGCCGTCCCACTGGCATTAACGTCCTAAGTTTACTATGATCCAGCAGGTTAGTGTGCCAAAGGGGTAGCTTGCTAAAAATAGATGGCTCAACGTCATCGTTAATTTAAACTAGGAGCGAATGCGTTTTGAGTGTGGAACTTTAAATTGAGGGCATTTTTACCTTCATTAGCGGATAAATGATTCACCCTAAGGCTTAAGGACTTATACGTTCTACCCCTGATCTCACGCTACGCTTGTGTCAGCATCATTACACTGTTTCTAGTCGTCAACTGTGTCTCAAAAACAACAAAATCCCTGGATCGAAGGTTTTCAAACTATTGGACTTAGTATTGCTCTCGCTCTAGGTATTCGGCAATTTGTAGCAGAAGCCCGCTATATCCCGTCTGAGTCAATGAAGCCCACTTTGCTGGTCAATGACCGTCTAGTGATTGAAAAGATTAGCTATCGGTTTCAAGAACCTCAGCGAGGCGATATTGTCGTTTTTTGGCCACCCTTAGAAATTGTGCCAGATGAGCAAAAACGGGATGCGTTTATTAAACGGATTGTTGGGTTGCCAGGAGATACGGTAGAGGTGGTCGATGGCACTGTTCTAGTCAATGGTGATGCATTAGATGAAAGCTACATTCAATCGCCACCTACCTATGAACAAGCACCACTGACCATTCCGGACGGAAGTTACTTTGTGCTTGGCGATAATCGTAATGCTAGCTATGACAGCCATGCATGGGATATTTCTGAACCATTTGTGCCTGAGGATCAGATTATTGGTAAGGCCGTTGTCCGATTTTGGCCCCTCACCCGTCTTGGTGGTTTAAATTAAATTGATTATGATTTCCTCAGATGTGCTAGGGTGCCCCTACTTCGCTGGGGCCAGTTGTTGTGGTTGATCAAAATACTAATAATATTTGGGTTGAAAGTTTGCAAACGATTGGGCTTAGCGTAGTGCTGGCCCTAGGAATTCGTCAGTTTGTCGCAGAAGCTCGCTATATTCCTACTGGCTCCATGGAGCCTACCTTGCAGGTGAACGATCGCTTAGTGGTTGAAAAGCTTAGCTATCACCTAAGTTCACCGGAGCGGGGCGATATTATTGTGTTTTGGCCCCCAGCAGAACTAACCCCTGAGGGCCAACCTCGCAATGCGTTTATCAAACGGGTGGTTGGGCTGCCAGGGGATATCGTAGAAGTCACTGATGGCAAGGTATTGATCAACGACGAGCCCATTGATGAGCGTTATATTAAAGCTCCACCCACATATCAGTGGGGGCCTGAAACTGTACCTACAGAAAGCTACATTGTCTTTGGTGATAATCGTAACAACAGTGTCGATAGTCACGCTTGGAGTCGTCCATTTTTGCCAGAAGATCAGATCATTGGCAAAGCTGTAGTGCGGTTTTGGCCGCCTGGTCGAGTGGGATTACTCAAACGAAATTAAGGTAGAGTTTTAAGTTTTTAATGGTGAGTTCAAGACCATAGGGGTTTACTCCAGTAAACCCCTATGGTCCCACGGTGGGTAGCCAGATATGCTTTGCTTTACCTTGAATAGTTTGATGACCATAGGGGGAATTGATAACGTCACACCCTAAGTTCTTTGTACTAACGGTCCAGCTGTGGCTAGGGTCGAAGAGTACAAGGTTGGCTGGACTATTGATTTGTATTTGGGCGGGCTCAATATTTAAGCATTGGGCTGGTTGCAGGCTGAGATAGTTCCAGAGCTGTAGGGCACTCCATCGATTGGTGGCGACAAATGTTTGCCAAAGAATGGGCAGGGCCAACTGTAGACCAACGGCTCCTGGAGGGGCGACGCCAAAGGGAACCGCTTTTTCTTCGTAGGTGTGGACACAGTGATCAACTGCGATCGCATCCAGAGTGCCATCCTCCAATCCCCTAATTAACTCCGTTTGGTCTGTAGGATTACCTAGGGGTGGTTCAAGGCGCAAACTAGGTGCATAGCTGTCTAGGTCGGCGGTGCTAAACAGTAAATGGAGCCAGGTTACACTAGCCGTAATAGGCAATCCACGGGCTTTACTTGCACGAATGAGTTCAACGCTGCGAGCGGTGGAAATGCGCATAAAATGTACTGGGCGTTGGGTCGTAACCACCTCCTCTAACAGGGCTGATAGCGGGATAGTTTCGGCAGTCGCTGGCAAGGGAGATAGCCCCAGACGGATCGCATCGGCCCCATCACGACAGGTACCGGTTTGTTTGCGATCGCAAGGCCACAGGGCTATAGGTAATGGCAGCGACTGGGTATAGTCCAACAAGCGCTGCATCATCAGTCCGTTGGTGATAGGCTGACCGTCACAAAAACCAACTACTCCGACCTCACCTAGCTCCATTAGGTCAGTTAACTGTCCACCTTGAGTCCCCTGAGTAATGGCTGCCCAAGGCAAAATTTGTGGTTGGTGGTTGTATTGGTTAGCTAACCGCTGTTGTACTTGAGCCAGGTTGTCCACAGCTGGTGTGGTGTTGGGTAAGATCCCAATGCGTGTAAATCCTCCCTGGGCTGCTGCCGCCAAAAGCTGCCCTAGGGTTTCCCTAGACTCATGGCCCGGTTCCCCAGTCTGGCTATACAGATCCACCAGCCCTGGGCCCAAAATACAGCCCTGGCCATTTATTTCCGTCACATCATCACCAGATACATCAAGGGAGTCACCCATTGCCTGGATGACACCCTCCCGTATCAACACGTCACTGATCTGGTCCCGCTGAGTTAGCGGATCCAGTATGCGTACCTGTCGTATCCAGCTATTCATGTTTCCTCAGGTCTGATAAACCTTTGCGTTACAGCGCTCCCGCTGCTGTTGTATCAAATATGCTCCCTGAAAGGTGGACTGTGATATTAGCAGCACTGAGCATTGGCTTACTACCCACACCATCCGGATAATCAATGACGCTAACGGCCCCATTGCCCTGCTTAAACTGCCAGAATGTCTCGGGCCCGAGGCCAGTGACATAGCAGAGAATAGCCTTATTGATGGCATCGTGAGCGACGACTAATACAGTTTGAGGAGCTTCCTGTTGACTATACTGGGCAACAATTTCATTCCAGGCTTTAACTGCTCGATCCCACACATCTTGCAAGTTTTCACCACCAGGCATTTGAACTGTTTCAGGTTTAGTCTGCCATGCTTCTAACATGCCTGGAAATCCTGCTTCAATCTCATGTTCAAATTTTCCTTCCCACTGACCATGGCTGATTTCCCATAGCCCCTCAGTGACCGCCAAGGAAACATCAGGATGTTTTTGTAAAATAATTTTAGCGGTTTCCTTTGGGCGCATCATGGAGCTAGAAATAGCCCCATCAATGGGAACATCTGCTAGAAACTCCCTGGCTTGATCGGCCTGGGCACGACCGTTGTCGTTCAGTGGAATATCAATCTGCCCCTGGAAGCGTGATTCTCGGTTCCATTCAGTTTCACCATGGCGAACTAGCAGTAGTCGCGGTCCCTTAAATCCTCGACGTAATGTCGGTATGGGGGCTCCTGTATGGCTCGTAGAGTTCATGGATTCTAGCTGAGCACGCTCTCCCCAAACGCCTGGAAAATTAAGAACGCTAATGCCACAGTTGGCCTGATACATACGGTTCAGCGCTTCAGGGCCAAGACCAATAGCTGTGCCAACTAAAGCACGATTGATAGCACTGTGGGCCACGACTAAAACAGTTTGCCCCCGGTGATTATCCAATAATCCTTGCCAAAATTCTGCTGCCTGCTGCCATATCGCCCGAACGGGATAAAAATCTTTGACAGTGCCATTTGCTTGAGGTACGGCCATCTTGAAGTCATTCGGCTGATGTCGCCACGCCTGATATTCTTCGGGATACTTGGCTTCAATATCTGCAAAAGATATTGCTTCCCATAGGGGGAGGCTTATTTCTTTAAGTAGATCCGTTACTTGCGGTGTATGACCTTGATTTAGTGTGTCTGTGATTAATGCAGCTGTGCGAGCTGCCCGCTTCAAGGGACTACAGTAGACAGTATCGATGGCAATACCCTTTAGAAATATGCCTACTTCTCGTGCTTGAGCTTCGCCTGTTTCTGTGAGGAGCGACTCATCATGGTGCCCTTGAACAATACGCTTTACGTTAAATGTACTTTCACCGTGCCGAACCACAATCACTCGCGTTTTCAAGGTTCTGTCCTCTCTCGATTTACTGCGCTAGATCAAACAGTGTGATTGTACGTGATATCCACTGACCCATGGGAGATTTCTCAAACTGGATAGCAAGTGAGTGCTATGCCAAGTTGCGTAAACCAACCAGATCTCTGGCTGATGCTTGTCATGTTTTTTGAAGCTGTTATAAGTTCAAGACAACAAAACTTTTATCAAGCTTAAAAAACTTGTCTTTCTGAGCTTTATCTTTAGCCGTTACGATGACAGTAAGTGCTATGGGTGCTTGCTTAAAACTTGCTATTAAAGGGATTCAGAGTCTTTATAGTATTTTCCAAATTCAGGCATTCAAAATCCATAGTTTCACCCTGATGATACCTGTTCACTCTGATAAACAATTAACTATATACGTCCCTGAGATAAGCAGTATGGATTCTAAAAAGAACCTTTTAGGATTGGCAAATAACGATCAAAATCACGGCCAGAGCCAGTCTTCTTCTGAGCCCCATCAAGATAATACGATGTCTTTGGTTTATCCCGATGGTCGAGTGAAGAACGTCAAGGTACGTCAGAAGTGATAAATCATTTCAGCGTTGCTGACTTTCGGGAGGATTTAATCTGAATAATGCTGATATAGGTAAGGCAATCCTAACTAGGTCAATCCCTTCTCCTATTCAGCAGTAGCTAATTTCTTTTGATATAGAAATATGTAGAGCACCTGAACTATAGGGCACCTTCATGTAGAGGCCTTTACTCGCATCCCTTTTTGCCATGGCATTGCCTAGACTTTTAAGCCAACTCACCCAGGTTTTTCTAGCGGTGCCATGCCCACTTTGTCAGCGGCCTGCTTCATCGCTTCTGTGTGCCGATTGTTATGGGCAGATGTGTGCGTGCCAATGGTCTTCTGGCCAGGCTCATGCCATGCATCAGATGCCTGCTACATCAAAACAGCCAGCACTATTAGTCTTTTCCTGGGGAAAATATCAGGGTGTTCTCAAGCAGCTATTGGCTTTGCTCAAGTATGGCAACCAGGCTGAGCTTGGGCTTTGGTTGGGTTATCAATTAGGGCAGCAATGGAAAAAAAGTGGTCTTCAAGGGACACATCGGCCCGTTGTTGTCCCAATCCCGTTGCATCGTCAGCGCCTCAATCAACGAGGGTATAACCAAGCTGCTCTGATTGCTCAGGGATTTTGTCGTGTTACAGGTCTGCCGTTAGCAGAAAATGGTCTGAGGCGGATTAAAGCCACTGAGGCAATGTATCATTTGAAAGCTCACGAAAGGCACAAAAATCTGATAGATGCATTCCAATTGGGTAAGAAGTTGCCATCCCAGCAACAGCCCATCTTACTCATGGACGATATTTATACTACAGGTACCACTGCTAAAACAGCAGCTATTCCCTTGATGCGGGCTGGTTATTGCATTGTCGGCATTGCTACCGTTGCTCAAGCGATTTTATCGTCCCCATTGGCGGGGTCAGGAAGATCTGATCTTCCTCATTAAATACCAGGCTCGCGTCTAATCCTGTAATTTGCTCAAATTGGCTAGGTGTCAGCTTTACATCTATGGATGCAGGATCGATTGAACTGGGTTGCACCGTTTTCACATCCAGAGAAGTTACCCCCAACGACTTAGCGTGAGGGGGCTTAAATGCGCTGGGTAATTGGGGCGATGATTCTGGATCAGGCTGCCAAGTTCGAAGACGTTCATGAACATCGTAAATAAATGACATACCTTTTTGCATGGGCACCTTAGACCAACCTTTGACAAGAGCTTCTGTTAGAGCAAGTTCGATTAAAGATTGGGGATAAGTCTCTACTAGCTTGGCCAAATAGTCTGCAAATGTATCACCATCATTGCCATCTAATTGATAGATATCAACAATATGATTCACGCGCTGGCGGGTGATACGTTTTTGGATGTCCATTATTATGCTTAGAACCTGAAAATTAGCAGTTCGTTTAGCCTGTTATGGCAGATAAATCAGAGCGTGAAATGCAGAATTATTGATTTCCCTAAATACTGATTTAGGTATTTACACCTGAGAACGAGTAATGCGGGAATAATGACTGGCAAAAACGATGATTAGGTTTTCTATTAGACAATAGAAAAATAGCCTAATTAAACCTAATTAGCATAACTCTAATATTTAATTTTCATAATAGATGAAGAAGACCTTACTCTGTCAATACGAGAAAACGTAGTGATGACTATTTTTTATTCATCATACTTTCTTATATTATCTGTGGCGAGGATATGATCCTAATGGTGAGTAGCTCTGCTGGCTTAATACTGTTCAGTCCCATGGCTGAGCTTTACTTTTCTGAAAGTTTTGCAGCTTTGACAGAAAATGTCTGGTTTCATTGGCAGAGGTTTGCTTTTAATGCTTACTTTCATTTTCTATTTATCAATACTAATTCTGGGTGAAAGTGAGGATAGATCATCATCTATCCTCACTCTTTAGTACAGACACAGATGGCTTTTGTAGAAAGATCGTTATCGTTTCTGGGGGTTCGGGAAACTTAAGAGAGCATCCAGAGACACTTGCTCAATGCTGCCTTGTTGGGATTAGACTGTATTGTCTAGCCTAGCAATTGGAAGCTGCATAAGATGTTCCATTGCAAAAAGTATCTCTAAATATTTTTTGAGAACGGCACTGGAACGTACCAATGTCCTCCTTTACGAGAGCGTTAAAATCATCGCTGGGCAATCAAAAAGATGACTGAGTCTGTACTGAATATACTGCCGCTAGAAAATGGTTTTTCAGTGGCTTCGCTGATTAAAACAATGAAGGCAATTATTCAGGCTCAGACAAATGGCTATATTCACGTAAAAGCGATTTCTGGGGAGCAATGGTGGCTTGATTTTCGGGTAGGACGGCTATTGTGGGCCGGTGGTGGCCAACATCGGTTTCGGCGATGGCAGCGTTTGCTTCAGACCTATTGTCCAGATTTGCAGCCAACTGAGTTGCGGTTGCGAGAAGCGGAGATATTTGATCACTGGGAGTATGTGGCACTTTTAGTGCTATTACGGCGGCAGCAGATTACACGGGAGATTGCGATCTCAATTATCCAAGCTACTCTGACAGAAGTGCTGTTTGACATTTGTCAGGTGGTGGGTAGCATTACCCACGTCGCGCATTCTACGGATCATCAATCGCGGTTAAGTGAACCGATGGCGATTTTGAGTAGTACAGCGTTGTTTTATCGGGTAAGGACGGACTTGCAATCTTGGCAAAATGCTGAGCTAGGTAAAGCATCCCCTAATTTGGCTCCGATCATTGTGGACACGGAGCGGCTGAAGCAGTGTACTCAACCGCGCACTTACCAGATTTTGAAGCGGTTGTTGCAGGGGACGCGCTCATTACGGGAGCTGAGCCAGATTACAGGTCATGAGGTGTCCTCCCTCGGCTGTATGATATCTGCCTATGTGGAGCGAGGGATGGTAGTGCTGAATCGGATTGAGGATTTGCCGAATCCTTATGCGGCAGCAGCGCAGAAGGTGCCGCATAAGGTGGTGAATAAACTGCCGTTGATTGTTTGTGTGGATGATAGCCCTCAGGTGGGATATCTGATGGAGGAGGTGTTACGTCCAGCTGGGTATAGATGTATTAATATTCAGGATTCTGTTCAGGCCTTAGGGCAAATTATTCGCCATAAGCCAAGTTTAATTTTCTTGGATTTGGTGATGCCTGTGGCGAATGGTTATGAGATTTGTAAACAGATTCGTCGGGTGAAGGCTTTCAGGAAGACGCCGATTATTATTTTGACTGGGAATGACGGCATTGTAGATCGGATGCGGGCTAAGGCGATAGGAGCCACAGACTTTATGGCAAAGCCTATTGATCCAATTAAGGTGATTGAAGTGGTGAGAGCTCAGTTATCGAATATGGAAACTGAGGGTGAAGAGAATTAGGTATACCTGACTCTGTTTAATGATTCACTGGAGCTTGTGTCATGCTTAGATTATCCTTATTAAAAACAAGGTAGAACACACGCATCAATTTGCGGCGACTCAGACAAATTGCATGTTCATCAATGGGGGACCTAAGATGATACAGAGTCGACTTACTGAGATAGGTAGTGATCAAAAAGCTAGGGCTACGACTGCTCATTCTGTTGGGGCTATTGTGCCCATTCCTTTTACGAGAGGCCAGCAATAGCCTTGAACCTTATCCGGCTGTTCTGCAGCCATCAGGCGCTACAAAAATATCTGCATCCGACGGGATACTAAGGTTTTCTAGAACTGAGCTCATTGCTATTAGTCATGCTGGCACTGAACAGCCGCTAGATCCAAGGGAGTTTTTTGATGTAATTCCTAATCAATATTGGTCCCATATTGCCCGTAATGGTTTTGGATTAGGAGAAGCAAAAACTAGAAGTGTTTCCCTCGGGATTTGGACATTGAGTGCTACCACAATATTAGAAGCGTCTCCTACGGAGCGAAAGGCAGCTTTGGACTGGATGACTACCCGTTTGCAGATGCTAGGTATGTCTGATGTAGAAAAGCTGCAAGTGCGACAAGTCAAAACCTGGTTCGATATTGACAAAGGAGTAGCCGTAAAAAGTGAGATTACTGAACAAACAAATGTTGAACTTCGTTAGTAACTCACTGGACTCTCTGGAAGCACAGATCAAACAGTCAACCCGTATCGACGCTACATCACTATGCTTGTTTCGAGTTGTCTTTGGGCTATTTACCCTCTTTTTAAGATGGCCGAGTTTTCGTTGGCTCAGTACTGTTCCTGACGCATTTTACAATCCACCTATTTTCAGCCTATCGTCCTTTTTGGCAGGCTTTCCCCATGCGTTTGTGTTCTATGGTATCGATTTCTGTCTATCTGTTTTCATTGTCGCTCTTCTAATTGGTCTGTTCACAAGATTCGCAACCGTTGCTCTTCTGACTACCTTGATTGTTGCCAATAGCTTTCAGTACTCTTTGGGGAAAATCGACCATGGTGGAGTGCTTTATCTTTGTGTGCTTCTAGTCATGTCTTTTCAGGATTGGGGACGATACTTCTCAGTTGATTCATTGTTGTTTTATGGACGACAAGTTCATCAAGAGTCTTCTAAACCACATAAGAATCTTTATTTTTTGGCTCTCTTAATTGCTTTTAGCTTTTTTACAGCTGGCTTTGGTAAAGCCCTTGCATGGGTCGATTTTGACTTGTCTACCAGTGGCTTTCTCAGCTGGCTGTATTCCGGTTATTTTAGCTATGGGCGTACGCATTTACTAGCTCCGTTTATTGTCGGTCTGGATCTGCCACTGCTATGGGAACTCATTGATTACTCGGCAGTCCTCTTTGAGCTGGGCTTTTTATTGGCTATGTTTTGGCGTAGGGCTTGGTATGTATGGCTTGCTTTGGGGTGCTTCTTTCATTTATCGAACAGTCTGCTACTCAATATTCCTTTCAATACGAATGCGATCGCATATTTAGCATTTATCCCTTGGTCACAACTAGGTCTGTTTGATCGTTTCTCGTTCCATACGTTTCGTCGATGGATATGGCTACTACTAGCTCTGTGGGCTAATGCTCTTGCGCTGAGTTTCTCCCTAGGTAGTTCGTTTTCTGGTTTAGCTTACTCTCTTGGAGACCTACTCAATATTCCTATTCCTGGACTAGTGATAAGTTGTGTCCTGTGGATTATCTGCCTTTCTCTTTTCATTTGGGTTATAGCAACTGGCAAACTTAATTATGCACTCAAGTCTTTCGATCCCAACCTGAATAATTGACTCTAGGACCGTACTTCTTGCAATTCTGACATGACGTCTACCTCTGCACTCACTACCATTATCACTGAGCATATTCAGACTGCTCCAAAAAATCGCATTACCTTTAGGGAGTATGTGAATTTAGCCCTTTACCACTCTCAACATGGTTACTACACCACTAAAGTTTCCATCCTTGGCCCTAGCGGTGACTTTATAACTTCTCCTCATCTTAGTCGCGATTTTGGTGAGCTTCTTGCCAATCAATTTGCTGACATGTGGTGTGCCCTGGGGCAACCCACAACATTTCATTTAGTTGAAATGGGGGCCGGTCAGGGACTTATTGCTGCTGATGTGCTTTCATATCTGCAACAGCATTTCCCTGATTGTTATGCCACACTCAACTACATCATTATCGAAAGATCCCCTGCACTGCGGTCAGTTCAGCAAGAGCGCTTAAAGCACAAAAAGGTCAGTTGGACTACCCTTGACGCTCTACCACCCATTACCGGTTGCTTGTTCTCCAACGAACTCGTCGATGCGTTTCCTGTTCACATTATTGAAAAGAACAACAACCAACTTCAAGAAGTTTATGTCACTACCAAAGACAATAGTCTGAAAGAGACTCTAGGTTCTCTCTCCACCGACAAACTCGCACAATACTTTGACCTAGTCGAGATTAATCTCCTTGCTGACGATTACTCAGATGGCTACCGCACTGAAGTTAATCTTGCTGCTCTAGACTGGCTTTCTAATGTCGCCAGCCGTATCGCTCAAGGATTTCTTCTCACCATCGATTATGGCCATATTGCCCAGCGTTACTATAGTCCTGCTCGTCATAGGGGAACTCTTAAGTGCTATTACCAGCACCGACACCATGACGATCCGTACACCAACATTGGTCAACAAGATCTAACCGCCCACGTAGACTTCACTGCTCTAGAGCGCTATGGCGAAAAGGTGGGATTTACTAATGTGGGCTTCACCCAACAGGGGCTCTTCCTCATGGCTCTCGGGCTTGGCGATCGACTCGCCAATCTTACCCAAACTATAACTCCCGGACCCGACGGCTTCAACCACCTCATCCAACGTCGCCAAGCTCTTCACCAACTCATGGACATGACTCCTATGGGGCTCGGAACTTTCGGGGTTCTAATTCAAAGCAAAGGTATCGACTGTAATGTTTCACTTAAAGGTCTAGTTGTTCCTCCGCTAACCTAAACTACTTTTCCCAACCTCATGAATTACTAAGGCAGCACATTTTTAAGGTTTCAAACCCTCTTGTTCTCGAGGTAAGAGGGTTTGTGTGGAGAAGCGTTTAGAAATTTCACACAACCTCCAAAAACTCACGCCGTTTTCTTAAATATTGTTTTACATGTGCTGGCATCACGATTCCTTCGGCCAGCTTTGGATCCACAATCGGTTCACCCGCCTGCATCCTTAAAGGAATTATTCCAGCCCAATGAGGCAATCCATAATCCGCTGCATCATCTACCGGTGGTCCAGTCCGAATCTTCGCTGATGCCTCATCAATCGGTAATGCCAAAACAGTTGTCGCCGTTAACTCCTGCTCATTTGGCTCGCGCGTTTCAGCCCAACGGCCCGGCATCACATGCTCTGTCAACGCATAGAGTGCCTGCATTTTCTCTTCTCGTTCACTCACCAATTCTGCAGTCCCACATAGCACCACAGACCGATAATTCATCGAATGGTGCATGGCTGATCGCGCCAATACTAAACCATCCAGGAGTGTTACCGTTACACAAATCTCAATCCCTTGTTGCAGCGACCTCAGCATACGGCTGGCCGGTGAACCATGAATAAATAACCGATTATCCATGCGCCCATAAGCCGTAGGAATCACAAATGGCTGATCATCCACAGCAAACCCCACATGACAAATAAGGCCTGCGTCTAAAATCGAGTAAACCGTTTTCAGATCATAATGACCACGCTTAGGTATACGCTTTACCTGAGTCCGTGTTGTTTTCATAATGCTATCTCCTTTCCAGTGAATCAAATTATTTAAGTTTGAATAGATCTCCTTCGGTCCTCTCTCAGAATAGATTCCCGAAGAGAAGAGCGAGTTTTCCTGTTTCGGAAAAGTGTTTGAGCAGCAGGTGCATAACTGCTAATGCCAAAATGTATCCCCAAGCCTCTTTTGGAAAGGGCTTGGGGCCGTTTCATATGACTAAAACCAGTTGAATTACCAGCGATATTGCTACTTTACCGATGTAGATTGGCATGCGTCTAGAGCCAATTTAGAATTAAACTATAAGTCCAATTTCTTAGGATAGACCTTTAACAAGTACCGATGGAATTAGCCTTAGTGATTGATGCTGCATTGTCAGAACCTTTGCATCAACAGGTATATAGTCAACTGCGTTGGGCAATTCTCTCGGGGCGATTAGTCTCGGGACAGCGTCTACCTGCTTCACGTACTTTGGCAAGAACCTTGGGGTTATCACGGACTACCGTGACCCAAGGCTACGATCAGTTGATTAGTGAAGGGTACTTACAAACCCGACGAGGAGCAGGCACTTACGTCTGTGCTCAGCTGCCAGAAATGTTGTTAGAAGCTGATGAGCCAGTAAAGTCCTCGCCTCAGCCTGTTGTTAAGGCCCCTCTGTCAGACTACGGCAAACGGGTAAAGCAGGTATCCCTCAGCCCATTGAGAGAGTCTTATGAGATTAGTTTTCGCTATGGTCATCCTGCTTTAGATTTGTTCCCAGTAGAGCTATGGCGAAAACTGTTGTCAAAACATTGTCGCGAAACGAAACAATGGCTTAATTATGCGGGAGAGACTTTGGGGTATTGGCCGTTGCGAAAGGCTGTAGCCCATTATTTAC
This sequence comes from Leptothoe sp. LEGE 181152, assembly GCF_032906605.1. NCBI lineage: Bacteria > Bacillati > Cyanobacteriota > Cyanophyceae > Nodosilineales > Cymatolegaceae > Leptothoe > Leptothoe sp. LEGE 181152. The sequence continues at coordinate 50,619 of NZ_JASATU010000032.1, read as the reverse complement.
AGCATGCACGGGCGGTACGTTGTACGCATGATCAGGTGATTATTACTAATGGTAGTCAGCAAGCACTGAGTTTAATTACCCAGCTCTTGGTGAATCCAGATGACAGTGTGGCTATTGAAGAGCCTGGCTATCGAGGTGCCCGTCATATCTTTAAAGCGAGTGGTGCAAACTTATTGCCTATGCCGTTAGATCATGATGGTCTGATGGTTGATACGTTATTGGCCTATGACAATCCTCCTAGATTGGTTTATGTCACACCGTCTCATCAGTTTCCGACGGGAGCTTTACTGTCGCTACCTCGTCGATTGGCGTTGTTGCAATGGGCATGGAGGACTGGTGCACTCATTATTGAAGACGATTATGATAGTGAATATCGCTATGGAGGACGACCTATTCCATCATTGCAAGGGTTGGATAACCATAGCTCTGTGCTCTACGTGGGCACATTTTCGAAGGTCATGTTTCCCAGTATTCGCTTAGGGTATTTGGTGGTGCCTCAGTCTTTGGTAGAGGTATTTGGTAAAGCTAAGTGGTTAGCCGATCGCCAACCCCCCACGCTGACTCAATATGCTTTAGCAGAGTTTATTTCAGCTGGGCATTTGGAACGCCACATTCGTAAAATGCGCCTGTGTTATGAGCATCGCCGTCGTGCCCTGCTGCAGGCTTTATACAAATACTTTGGCCAAGAGGTGAAAATTTTGGGAGATAGCGCGGGGCTGCATGTGATGGCAAAGCTGCCCCTGAGCTTCAGGGATGATGAAGTAGTCGCAAGAGCCGCTCGTGTTGGTGTAGAAATATGTAGTGCTTGCATTCAATATGAAGTGCCGCGTAATACAGGAGAGTTTGTGTTTGGTTACACGGATCTCACTGAAGAGCAAATAGAAGAGGGAATACACCGGGTTGCTAAGGCATTATGGACATAGTTAATGCCCATTTTCGAGACTGACTCCTCAATACTTGAATTGACAGGAACGTGAATCATTAATAAGTTTTTTGCCAGGGTTAATACTCCCTTGACGAAATATCTACTATTAAAGTTGACAGCAATATTTGAGGACAAGGCTTTGGATATTACACTGCTTGCCCTACTAATTATCAGCATGGTTTTATTTGGGTTACATATGCCCTATGTAGTTATGACCATGGTATTGATTATCGCACTCGCTACTGTAGCAACCCGTCTATCTTGGTCTGTGTTAAATGCGTTTGAATCGATAGAAATCGACTAACTACTCTAGTCAGTGGTGCGTGCACTTGTCTTTTGTTCAGCCTAATAAACGATTACCCCTAGTAGATGATTTACAAACCTACTAGGGGTAATCGTTTGGGCGGATAATGTGATGCTTGGAACAACAACGCTATCTTCTAACGGGTGCCTATCGCTAAAAGGCGTGTAATCAAATCCTCACTATTATTAATTTCGACTTAGTAACTTGCGGCTACACCTTTACAATAGATCGGTTGTATCCTGCGACACTAGTTTTGATTGAACGTTACACCCTGCCCGAAATGGGCGAACTTTGGACCGACGAGTACAAATTTAAGACCTGGCTACAGGTTGAGATCGCTGTGTGCGAAGCCCAAGCTGAACTGGGCCGTATTCCCCAAGCAGCGGTGGACGAAATCAAAGCCAAGGCCAATTTTGATGTGGCGCGAATTCTGGAAATTGAGGCTGAGGTTCGTCACGATGTCATTGCATTTTTGACCAATGTTAATGAATACGTTGGCGATGCAGGTCGCTATATCCACTTAGGGATGACTAGTTCTGATGTGCTGGATACGGCACTGTCTCTACAGATTGTCGCTAGTCATCAGGTAATTTTGTCTCATGTGGAGCAATTAATTCAGGCAATCCGCAATAAAGCTCAGGAACATCGCAATACCGTGATGATCGGTCGTTCCCATGGCATTCATGCTGAGCCTATGACCTTTGGCTTCAAGTTAGCTGGTTGGTTGGCTGAGGTGCTTCGCCATCGTGAACGTTTGTGCCGTATTCAAGATGAAATTGCCGTTGGCCAAATCTCGGGAGCGGTTGGCACCTACGCCAACATTGATCCAGAAATTGAGGCGTTGACTTGCCAAAAGCTGGGTCTGAAGCCTGATACTGCTTCGACTCAGGTGATTTCTCGAGATGTCCATGCTGAGTTTATGACGACATTGGCAGGACTGGCTGCATCCATTGAGCGGTTTGCAGTCGAAATTCGGAATCTACAGCGTACTGACGTGCTCGAAGTTGAAGAGTTTTTTGCCAAGGGTCAAAAGGGGTCTTCAGCTATGCCACATAAGCGTAATCCAATTAAATCTGAGCGGTTGGCGGGGCTGGCTCGCATCATTCGCACCAATGCCCTGGCTGCATTAGAAAATGTTGCCCTGTGGCATGAACGTGATATTTCCCATAGTTCAGTGGAACGGGTTATTTTCCCTGACAGCTGTATTTTGATTCACTTCATGCTGGTAGAGACTACGAAGCTGGTGCAAAACCTGCTGGTCTATCCCGAAAATATGAAGCGTAATATGAACATGTACGGCGGTGTGGTCTTTAGTCAGCGAGTGCTGCTTTCTCTTGTGGAGAAAGGCATTGCCCGTGAAGACGCTTATCGTATTGTGCAGAAATGTGCCCATGCTGCATGGAATGTTGAAGGTGGTGATTTCCATACCTTGATTTCCCAGGATCCTCAAGTGAAGGAAAAGCTGTCGCCAGAGGAAATTAAGGAGGCATTTAACCCTGACTACCAGCTGAGAAATCTGGATAAGGTTTACCAGCGCTTGGGGATATAGGTGAATGACCTTTGATGGGGCACCCCTAAGTGGAGTCTCTAAGCATAAAAAAACAGGGAGATGGTAAATCCACTCCCTGAAATGCCTACTATATGCTCACTAGACGCTTGCTAGTAGTAGGTAGCTCCAACCATGTACCTACTACAACTACAGACAGTCATAAGCTAAGTTTGTTCCGATTACTTAGTGCGACTCTGGATCCTCAACATACTCAGCGTCTTCAAAGTCAGCTGTTTCGGCATCCATTTCCTCTTTGAAACCTCGTAAAGTTTTTCCGAGAGCACTGCCTAACTCAGGAATTTTTTTAGGCCCAAAAATTAAAACAGCGACAATGGCAATAATGCCTACCTCTGGCCAACCTAAACCGAACATGGCACCTTTCCATGAATGTTTCAATTACTATACCGTAGTCAATCGGGGCCTTAACTAGCCTGTAGTTTTAAATCGGTGATCCAAATTCAACTCGATCTTGAGGGAGCTGATCAAATTGTGTCGCTGACTGTGGAGTTTCAGATGGACGATTGTTGACTTCTGTATTTAGCCGTTCTGATGCAGCAGTGTCTACAGGACCGCTATAACATAGTAGGGTGAGATCCAATACTTCGTTGGGACGTACGGGTACAGCTAGTCGCTGATTTCTGGAAATATCAGCTGATGTGCTATCAGTCAGAAAGACGGGACAGGTTTGGGCTTGGATGTCTGATAGATGACGACTGTTGTTGCTAACGTTGCTTTGAGCGTAACCCGCTAATGCTAAGGTCAATGTTCCCAAGACTGCATTGCTGATGATGAGCTTAATATTCATGGTCACAGCATCCCTTGAAGCTACTTATATTTCTATTGAATCGTTAGCTTTAAGAGCGCGCATGTAACGGTTGCAAAAAGCAATATATTTTGCAACATTTTAGAAGTTGTCAGAATACTTAGTCGAGCCTTGCTAAGTCTGTAACAGACTGCAAGGCCCGGCTTTAGTATTAGTGCCTGTATCGCTGTTCTATCCAAATGCGCATTGCGTCTTCGGAATCGAATCGATTATGTTTACCACTGATGGGATCGTGTACGCACCAGTAGTTCCCTTGTTTGGTTTCTTTCACCCAAATGCGTAACTGATCTCCTTCAGTCAGGGATTTCACTAACCATTGACCAGCTGAATGCAGCCATTTGCTGGATGTTTGTCTGATTTTTTGGATTGGGGTAGGCTGCCACAGTCGCTCTAAGTACCGACGTTTAACTTCAAGTTCTTGCAAATTGGAGGGGTAAGTATTCATGGAAGCCTCCTAATGGAGTAGCGATTGCATATCCCTAATCTATGTACGAAATTTTGAATCATCAAAGCATAGGATAGATGGGAACTATCTACGAAATTAATAGCGGTGAGTATTGGGGCTTAATGATGGTCTCTGGCAGTCTTAGGAACTATGCAATCAATCCAGGTATCTGCCGTTCATCCTGTAAAATACTGGGCGGCCCATACTCCATTTGTAATGAGAAAGCTTTATTTTCTCCTGCCTGGAACTACTCGTACGTTTTACTGTGGTGGTCTTTTTGCTGAACTGAATACTCTGCAATTAGCTCAACAGATTTGTGAGGCTGACGTGGTTACCTATCGGCAGCGAGAGGACGATTATCCCTTTCTTGACGATCTTTTGCAGGAGAATGATCTCAGTCGTTTTATTTTTGTTGTTAGCTGGGGGTTTGATGTTCCTAAACAACTTAAAAAACTTTCTCATTGTCATGTGGTATATCATGCCCATAGCTCGGGGTATGGTTTTGTATTACCGCCTCAAGTGCCGATTCTTTCTGTGAGTCGTAACACTATGGGGTATTGGGGGATGCGATCGCAAAATTCCCTTATTTACTGGCTCCCCAATCAGTTACCTGCCAATGTTGTTAATCATCAGGTTAATCGAGATATTGATATTCTAGTGCAGGCAAGAAAATCGTCAGAATATTTAACTACTCAGTTAATTCCTGAATTACAAAAGAGCTTTAATGTTGTTGTGATCGACTCCTTTGTAGATGATTTAATGGCTCTCTTTAACCGAGCTAAGGTTTATCTCTACGATTCAGCTGAATACTGGGCGCAGTATCGCTTGACCGAAGGCTTTGGTTTGCCGCCTATGGAAGCATTGGCCTGTGGTTGTCAGGTCTTTTCCAGTGTCAATCATGCCCTGGCCGATTATCTTGACCCTGGGATAAACTGTCACAAAATTGCAGGCTATGCCACAGGCTATGATTGCCAGCGAATTGCAGCCGTGCTAGATAATTGGCAGCCTAATGATTTACCAGATGCCTTTTTTAACCCTTACCGTACTGAACAGTTAGTCCCTCGCATGGAAACTATTCTGATCGAACTCAACCAATTCTTTGACTATCGGCAAAAACAGCCATCAGATATTCCTGGTCTGACTCGCAAGCGACAACTTTACCTTTTTTACAACCGCGTGCAAGCAAAACTGGCAAAGCTTCAGACAAGGAGATAAAGCGGTTTTGAGTTCCTAGTTTTGAGTTGATCACCCGTTGTCAGGAATTTCTTAGTCAAAGGCTACTCATTCAAAAATCAAAACTGACTTGTGCCACATTTCTCCTGCATCTTTCTCATCTGATTCACAAGATAGTCTGTGCGTCCTAATTTAGCTTTTTGGTAGAGGCGTTCAAATTCCTGTTTGAAATGTTGTGCAACAGTGGCGTTTTCGATGATGAGGAGATTTTCATCATTTTTGTTGTTAGCGGCTTTACTCCAGTTATGAGATCCAATAACCACTGTGCGATCATCAATCAGGGCAAATTTGTGATGCAGCTTATCGCCGTCAGCTAGGTGTGGATAACCGACGGTTTTGATGGGCACATGCCACGGTTGATTATCTTTTTCATACTTGCAACGGTGATCGGGTAAACTCAGGCCGAGCATATCCAATGCCTCACTGTGGTAGCGATAGATGAAGCTGCGATCAATCAGGGTGCGGAGTTGAATTTTAGGATTGGCAGCTAGTGTATTGGCAATGCCTTGATCGGTCAACACAAACAAAGCTAGATCAGCGGACTGTTGTGCTTGACTAAGGGCTTGGGCAATGATGCCATTGGTCGTCTGTTCCCTGGGGGTATCAGCTCGGTGTGGTGAAAACTGCACTGTGATTGTGCTGCCTGGAAGAGAAACTGTTTTTAGAGATCGCATTGGCTTTGGAGATCCAAAGAGACTATCGGGTTGCCCTTCAGGACCGTCACCCCACATCAGATTAAATTCATCTGTGTAGGCAGTGGCGAGCTCTGCACTATTGATGTGTAAGAGTGCATTGGCATTGCCTTGGCTCTCAGGAATTAACCAGTCTCCATGAATGCCTGACAGGGTAAAGTTGGCAGAACCGGTGACTACCGTGCGATTGTCCACCACGATAAATTTATGGTGCATGAGGCCGCTGCCTTTGGTGCCGTCGGCAGTATCGTCCACGATGGGAATGTCAGCCTGGTGCAACATGAGGATGGCATCGCGTTTAGCTGCTTCATCGGGGGAAACGTGTCCGTCTGCATCTATGTCACCAAATGCAAACAAATTTTCGTATTTGCCTCGGCTGTAACTATCTTGTTGACGAATCCAGTTGCGATCGCGCCCGCTCCAACCCTCACTATATTGATTATCTAGAATCACCCTCACCGCTATTCCAGCCTGAGCCTTATTGATCAAGGCATTTGCCACATATGGCAGGTTTAGTTCTTGTACAGCCACATCAACCGAGATATTTGCCTGGTCAATGGCATCAAGCAATACTTGTTCTAAGTTTTCACCAGACCGTCGAATTTGACGATAGGGATCCTTATATCTATGGGTTTCTGCTTGATTAAAAAAAACTTGAACATAGGGGTCTTGCGGTAAAGGGCTGGGATCTCTATTACTTTTTTTCCAGCCTAGATAAGCTAATCCAAGGCTGCCAAGGGCAAGGGCAAGTAGGACAAAATGTCCCACTTGAAATCGGTTGAGCATTGCACCTGATGAATTCTTTAGACAGTCTTTAGTGAGCCCTGCCAAGCTGACCAATTAGCAGCAGATTGCTGCCTAATGCCCACGCTCAAAAACGTGTCCACTGATACGATTAATCACGTTATGCTGATTACACACAAAAAGCGCTAGTTTGCTATGCCAACTCCCGAATTTTTCCTAGAGGCAACCAAGTGGATGGGCCTCACTACGTTAGCCTTTGCGGCTCTGGCAGCGCTGGCGTTTATAGTCCAGTGGGGTATTCGATTCAGACTAGTAGGGGTTACTGGGTTTTGTGGTGTGCTGACAGCAGGTCTGTTTGGTCTGAGTTTTCAGCCCTTAGTGTCGACTACGATTGAAGGCTCGGTCTCCTACACAACTGTTTATGATTCTGGGGCAGCTCAGCTTGTTATTTCAGTTCCTGTAGATATTACAGAACCTGAGTTGGAAGCGACTTTGCGGCAGGCGGCGGTCAATTCGTTTAACCCTAGTCGTTTAGGTGGTGGACAAACTCCGATGATCCGGGCTCGTACTATTGTGCATCGTGACCCAGGTATCTCAGACTTGTTGTATCTGGGTAAGATTCAGCCAGATGTTAAATCAGAATCTGGCTATACCATTACCCTTTCTCGTTCTGATTTGGCTAGGGCGCGAGCGGCACTCCAGAACAGTTAGCTTGAATTGGGATGCCGTCGCTGCTGTTCTGGAATAACTGAATTTGATCCCTGGTATGTAGCTCTCCGTTACAGATTATTTTTGTAGCTGCTGCTAAATCTCTTAGGACTTTTATCGATTTGCTGAGAATCAATTATGTCTACGATATCGACGCTGATGGTGGCACCGTCTCAGGTGGTGCGCGGCTCCGGGATTTTATCTGGCAGTGGGTCACTGGTCGCCAGATTGGGGCAACGGCCATTATTAGTGGGGGGTGATCGCACTCTACAGGCGGCAGCGCCCTTTTTGACTGAGATGCTTCATGGTCTGCAGGTAGTCCAAGCGTCCTACCGAAATGACTGTTGTGAAGCATCATTGGCCCAATTGCGTCAGGCAGTGACGGATCATGGAGCTGACCTAATCATTGGTGTCGGTGGTGGTAAAGCCCTTGATGCAGCTAAACTGTTGGCCCATCAAACACAGTTACCTGTGATCACGATCCCCACTTCGGCAGCGACCTGTGCTGCTTGGACTGCACTATCTAATGTGTATTCTGAGCAGGGGGCCTTTCGTTATGATGTCGGGCTGCCGGTTTGTCCTAATCTATTGTTGTTGGACTATGAACTCGTTGCAACTGCACCTCAGCGCACACTGATTGCGGGGATTGGGGATGCGATCGCAAAATGGTACGAAGCCTCTGTCAGCAGTGGCCATTCTTCTCAAACCTTAATTATTGGTGCAGTGCAACAGGCTCGGGTCCTGCGAGATATCCTTTTCCAAAAATCAGCGGCTGCTTTAGAAAATCCTGGTGGAGACGATTGGCGGGAGGTGGTCGATGCTTCGGTGCTGATGGCTGGTGTGATTGGTGGTATGGGGGGTGCTCAATGTAGAACTGTCGCCGCTCATTCGGTTCACAACGGTTTAACCCAGATCCCCGCAAGCCACAGTATGCTCCATGGCGAAAAAGTAGCCTATGGTATCTTAGTGCAACTGCGCTTAGAGGAAATGGCAGCGAACAATGCCCTAGCTGTAGCTGCTCGCCAGCAATTGCTTCGGTTTTATACCCAAATTGGGTTACCAATGACCTTAAACGATCTGGGTTTAGAAGAAATGTCTGTCATGGAGCTACGGCAGGCTGCCGAGTTTGCTTGTCAGCCCCAATCAGATATTCACCATTTGCCATTTGCTGTCAGCCCTCAGCAGGTAATGGCTGCCATGGTTTCAACCACAGCCCCCTGTCGCCGCAGTCAGCCCGAGGCGTCCGTATCCCCATTGCCCAGCAAAGCCCAATCACCGTCACGCAAGTCATGAGGAGGTAGGCCATGACCCTAGCTTGGATGAAAAAAGCACAGCGACTTGAGCAGTTACCTCCCTACGCCTTTGCGCGTCTGGATGAGCTGAAGGCCAATGCGCGAGCCCAGGGCCTTGATTTAATTGATCTCGGGATGGGAAATCCTGGTGGCCCCACCCCTGCTCCAGTGGTAGAGGCGGCTCAGCAGGCCCTGGCTGATGCTAGCCAGCACGGCTATCCTCCCTTTGAGGGGACTGCCAGTTTTCGAAATGCCATTACAGCTTGGTACCGTCGTCGTTATGGTGTGAACCTTGATCCCGAGGGAGAAGCGCTGCCCCTGTTGGGTTCTAAAGAAGGTTTGACACACTTGGCGTTGGCTTATCTTGATCCCGGCGATACGGTGCTAGTGCCGACACCTTCGTATCCGGCTCATTTTCGGGGACCTGCGATCGCAAACGCATCTATCCATCCCCTGATGCTAACGCCAGAAAATGACTGGCTGATCGATATCTCCACCATTCCAGAAGCGGTTGCCCGTCGGGCCAAAGTTCTGTATTTCAACTATCCCAATAACCCAACAGGAGCTACCGCTCCCCGCGCCTTTTTTGAAGAGATCGTAGCCTTTGCCAAGCACTATGAAATTATGTTGGTGCATGATCTATGCTACGCCGAGCTAGCTTTTGATGGGTATCAGCCCACCAGCGTTCTTGAAATTCCCGGTGCTAAAGAATTCAGTGTCGAATTCCATACGTTATCTAAGACCTACAACATGGCAGGTTGGCGTGTAGGTTTTGTTGTCGGTAATCGCCACATTATTCAAGGATTACGTACCCTCAAAACCAACCTCGACTACGGTATTTTCTCCGCCATTCAAACTGCTGCGGAAACGGCCCTTAATCTGCCTGACTCCTACTTGGAAGAAGTTCGGCATCGCTACTGTACCCGGCGAGACTGCCTGATCTCAGGTTTGGCAGAATTGGGGTGGGATGTACCTAAAACCAAAGCTACCATGTATCTGTGGGTGCCGTGCCCTCCCGATATGACCGCCGCAGATTTTGCGTTCTATGTGTTGCAAAATACTGGCGTAGTCGTCACCCCTGGTAGTGCCTTTGGTGAGGGTGGAGAAGGATTTGTCCGCATTAGCCTGATTGCAGAAGAAGATCGCCTGAAGGAGGCACTCCAACGCTTGAAGGATGCGGGTGTACGTTACCCATCGTCAGTGACTGTCTAGGGCTAGTTTCACTGGTGATTTTGGCGCTGGGCATCCACAAGGGAGTGCCCCTACAGGACTGATGCAATCGCCTGTGCCGCTTGCAGAAATATACATCCTCTCTAAGCAACCAAGCGTTTTTGAGGATCTGCTGTTGTTTCCAAAATGGCTAGCTCAAAATTTCGAGCTAGCCTTAGGTGTATATTTGCCAAATCTTGAGCTTGACTAAAGTCAGTTTCTTTGACATCGGCTTGACCAAAATAAGTCTGATTAATCAGACTGTTCGTTAAGTTCGCTTTTTCTAGGTTTGCATGCCCAAAATAGGCCTCCGTCAGGTTTGCCTGGGACAGATAGGCATGGTACAAATTGGCATTCGCAAAATAGGCCTGGGTGAGATCAGCACCAATCAAGCAGCAGTGGCTAAGATTAGCTCCCTGAAAATTGGTTTCACATAGATTGGCTTCAAAAAGATAGGCGCGACTTAAATTGGCACCACTCAGGTAGGTGAGTCGTAGGTTAAACCCTGCTAAATCAACTCCTTGTAAGTCAGCGGCTCTCAAATTTGGTCGGATTTGGGCATTTTGCTGACGCCAGCGGTTCCACGCTCTGACACCGCTTTTCAAGATGTCTAGGTGTTCTGGGTGGGCCATATCTGTGACAGTGTAGACGGCTCATAACTAACTGATTACAACGCTGGTGACATGGCTGTCGGCCAGGTTGTTATTAGGAACACTACCGTTGCAATGATAGACAAAACCCCAGCAATCACGTTTCCCAGCAGAGAGCTGACCACGATTGCCAAACTTACCTTTGCACCCAATTTGCAGCGTGCGGCTAAGGCTAAATCACGGCGGTATAACATTTCGCCAAGAAAAGCCCCGATCATGGAGCCAAAAAGAAGGCCAAAGATAGGACCGCCTACGGGAAGGGCGGGTAGTAGCCCCAGCAGTCCGAGAATCATACCGATGATGGCTCCAATTTGACCCCAATTACTGGCTCCAACCTTTTTGGCCCCTAGGTAGCCGGCCAAGTAGTCAATGGCGGTAGTGATTAGAAAAATCGCGATCGCAACGCCCAGGGCAATGAGCACAGCTTGACTGAAGCCTGAAACAGCACCCCAAATTGCAATAGCCGCGACAATTAACCCAATGCCAGGAAATGCAGGAACAAATGCACCGACAATGCCAGCTACCATGACAATGAGAAGGACCCAATAAAGAACCATCAGCCCTATAGTCATATTTGCTTATCTATTCAAAAGTGCACGCCTACTTTTTACTCTAGCGGTCGATTGATAGACATGACAACGGTTTTTGTTTCGGGGATACCGTAATGTGTTGTTCTCTATTGACTCAAAGCACGCAGGAACTTTTGCACTTCACCCAGTAAACTCTTCTTGGGTTTGGGAGCCGCCTTCCCTTCGGTGTCTTCGCTGCCGTAGAGAATTTTTTCTAAGGCCTCGCTAGAGGGGCGTTCAGGCAATTCAGCTTTAAGCTCGTAGTCATCCCCGACGTCTTGCCAAACTTGCCAACCTTGGGGATGGCGACGCAGTACAGCAGAATCGGTCATGGGTCGGTAGTAATAGCACGAGGTTAGGGTGCTTAAAAATCGTTCGCGTAACTGACGCGCAGCATAGCCAATGCCGACAATACTGACATCTTCTAACTGAGGATTAAGCAGAACAACAGGACGATCTTGCGCCTCATTACAGAGTTTTTCCACATCCTGAACTTCCACCGCTGACGGATTGACAATTAGAAAGGCTTCATCATCGGGCGTAATAGCGGCTTGAATTTCGTTGATGCCACGGATGGTGAAGTCTGGGTTGTCCCAGTCGCGTCTAGCGAGGGCGGCTGCACCAGCATCAGGGAAATAGACTTTGAACTGCAGACCCAAGTCTTGGAAGAGGGTTAAGAAGCGTTCTGCGATGGGTTGTTGCTTGAGTTCTGGAATGACCATTTCTACCTGTAGGCGGATGATGCCATCTTCAATGGCTGCCTTGGTAGAGGCAATGGCTTGCTCGATGGTTGCTTCAAGGCTACTCGGCAGGTCAGACATGGTTGGATTTGTCGTTTTCAGAAATCAATCACCCTCTGATTATCTGCTTTTTTGGCAGCCTAGCATTTGAGTTTAATGATGGGGTTACCATTGACGTCCTTTTTATAAACGTCATCAACGTTCTCGTGGGTGGCTGCAAGCGTTGGAACTGATGGCTTCGTTATTTGATCCCTGCTGTAACCAGCTGCCTCATCATTACCCGTTCAATAATCTGTCTTACCACCATTGCTGTCCAATCTACATCAGCCTCCGTAGTCTGATGTCCAAGGGTTAAGCGAATACCTGTTTTAGCTGCTGTATTACTAAATCCCATGGCCTGCAGAATTGGACTCGGTGTCAGTTTTCCGCTATGACAAGCCGATCCTGCACTGATGCCGATTCCCGCCAAATTCAACTGACGTACCAGGGTTTTACCAGAGACCTGCTCCCCATTGGCATTGGGCAGATAGAAGCTGACATGATGCGGTAGCCGCTGCTGTGGATGTCCCGTCAGTAATAGTTCAGGATGACATTGCAACTGCTCAATTAATCGATCGCGCAGTTTTAGCAATCGTTGTTGTTCTTGAGAGAGTTCTTGCCTGGCCAGCTCCGCGGCTACACCAAAACCCACAATGGTGGGTACTGCTTGAGTCCCTGAGCGCAAGTGATTCTCTTGACCACCCCCGTTAATTAACGGCATCAAGTCAGTGCCCGGTTTCACATACAGTGCTCCCGCACCTTGTGGGCCGTAAATCTTATGGCTGGATATGGAGAGTAAATCTACACCCAGTTTTTGTACATCAATGGGCAAGCGCCCAGCTATCTGCACAGCATCGGAGTGGAAAAGGGGTTTAGAAATATGCTCACTGGCTTTAATTATCGCCGCAAGCTCAGCAATGGGCTGTATGGTACCTACTTCACTTTGTCCGTAAATAACAGAGACCAGTACCGTATCCTCTCGCAGTGCTTTGGCTAAATCTATGGGATGTACCTGACCATAGCAATCCACAGGTAACCGAGTGATTTGCCAGCCCCACTGTTCGAGAAGCGTGATGGGTTTTGCGATCGCAGAATGCTCCACCGCCGAAATAATCATATGGCGAGGCTTACGATACTGCTGCGCCACCCCCATGACGGCCAGGTTATTTGCCTCAGTGCCACTGGCTGTAAATACCACAGCATCTCCAGACGCACCCATTAGATCCGCCACCTGCATCCGTGCCGTTTCCATGACCGTAGCCGCCCGACTACCCCAGTTATGTAAGCTCGATGGATTCCCCCAGCTACTTTTCATAGCCGAGCCCATCGCCGCCATCACCTCAGCTCGCGGTGGCGTAGTAGCGCTGTAGTCTAGATAGATCTGCATAACATGCCCTGTCCTGCCTGCTTATGATATGCCGTCTTTCGACTGGTCAGAGCCCAGTTAAGTAAATGCCAGCATTGCTCACAAATTCACCTTATGGCCCCCTGGGTAACTACAAGGGCTTCATGGCCCAAGGGCACCCACAGGGGGATGTCCCTACCTAGATCTCCTCTGGCTCTTTACCCGAAACCACCGGAGCCGTCTTACTTAACGCTAGTTTTGGATGTTCTCCTTCCACTTGCTGACAGTTCCACTCATTGCGGAATAGCAACACCGGACGCCCATAACTATCCTTAACCGTTACTGTATTAAACAGCCGACCTGCATCGTGCAATGCGTCCCAGCCACCCGTCACCCAGCGAGCCACACTATAGGGCAACATTTCTATCATCGTATCGACGTTATATTCATTTCTCAGACGAAACTGCACCACCTCAAATTGCAGTTGACCTACAGCTGCCAAAATTGGATCTCGCTTTGACTCGTCTGCTGAGTACATAATCTGGACAGCGCCTTCTTCTCGCAGCTCTGTTACACCTTTGCGAAACTGCTTGAACTTAGAAGGGTTGGGGTTTTTCAAATAGGCAAATAACTCAGGCGAGAAAAATGGAATGCCTTCATATTCCAGCTTTTTGCCTTGGTAAATGGTATCGCCAATGGCAAACACACCAGGGTTATTGAGACCAATAACATCGCCTGGATAGGCCGCATCTAAAGACTCCCGTCCTTGGCCAAACAACTTTTGTGGATGGGATAGCCGTACATTTTTGCCGGAGCGAGCATGATTAACCACCATGTCCTTTTCAAAACGGCCAGAGCAAATGCGAACAAAGGCAACGCGATCGCGATGTCGTGGATCCATATTGGCCTGGAGCTTAAACACAAACCCAGAAAACTCTTCCCGGGTGGGGGGGACTAAACCCACGGTGCTTTCCCTAGGGCTAGGCTGTAGGGCAAAGTCTAAGAACGATTCTAAAAACAGTTCTACACCAAAGTTGGTCATCGCACTGCCAAAGAACACAGGGGTCATGTCACCTGAGTGCACGAGTTCCAAGTCTAGTTCGGGACCCAGTTCATCGAGCATTTCTAGTTCTTCTAAAAACTGACCGTAGACATCATCATCGCCAATCAGTTCTTCAATGCGGGGATCTCCCCATTCCAGAACCGTTTCCGTCGCAGCCTTACTACCGTGAGCCGAACGCTCAAACAAATGCACTTGTTTCTTGCGACGATCAAAGACTCCCTTAAATCGATCACCCATGCCAATGGGCCAGTTAACGGCGTAGGTAAATAGCTCTAGCTCTTTTTCAATTTCATCTAGTAGTGCCAGCGGTTCCTGACCAGGGCGGTCTAATTTGTTGAAAAAGGTAAAAATTGGCAGCCCACGCATCTTGCAAACCTCAAACAACTTACGTGTCTGTGGCTCCAAACCTTTAGCCGCATCTTCCAACATGACCGCATTATCTGCCGCTGCTAGAGTCCGGTAAGTGTCTTCACTAAAGTCTTGGTGACCGGGTGTATCCAGCAGGTTGATCCGATAGCCACTGTAGTTAAACTGCAGCACCGTCGAGGTAATGGAAATACCTCGCTGTTGCTCTAGCTCCATCCAATCAGAAACTGCATGGCGTTGAGCACGACGAGCCTTAACCGAGCCCGCTTCATGGATAGCCCCTCCATATAGAAGGAGCTTTTCAGTCAGGGTCGTTTTACCGGCGTCGGGGTGGGAGATGATGGCAAAATTTCGGCGCTGCTCAACGGCAGCATCGATATTGGCTGGAGACGATAGGGTGGAGGTCATGGAGATGTTTCAGCTCAGTGAGCATTGCGCGATCCCCAAGCTAAGCACTGGGGTATCCGTCATTGTACTGTCCGGGGCCTATTGTCTGGGAGGCTACCAGTCAGCATCGTGGTGCTCAATTATCTCTCCTTGGGTGGTCACTATCGTTAAAGGGAGATCTGCTTCTGACTCATGCCGAGCAAACTGAACCACTTGCATGCCTTGATTATCGGGTTCCACAGTCATGATGTAGCGATCATCTTGCCACTGTAGATCGACGACGTGATGATGCATTAACCAGGCTTCAGCGAGGGTACCTCCGTTAATAGCACTGCCTTCATCATGGCTATAGCAGTTTGCCCACACTTCATCTGCCACGGACCACAGGCCTGACAAATTCACGGGCTCCATACGGGCACTGAGACCATAAGTGGTAAAGCTTAAAACATTATGCTGCCAAAACTGATTGGCAAATTGCTGAAATTCTTTATCCTGTAACAGATCGCTATAACGCTCGTCGGTAGCTAGCTGCTTTTGCTGTTGATCCAGACTGGGGCGTTGCCAATCAGTTGCTTCACTACAGACTGAAAACTCTGCTGTATTTTGAATGGCCGTAGATGTCGTCTGGGGTTGAGTCACGACAGCGTCAGCCACATTGATAAATTTACTTACAGCTTTGATGCCTCCCATCAGGCTGACCATTGCCATAATCAGCAGCCCTTGCTTACCTAGCTGCTTGAGTTTAGATGCCACCATAGCCAATTGCTGATTCGCCCCTCTAACAAATTTTCTCTAAAACAAAGTGACGATGTCTAAAGCGCTTGGAGACAGGCTATAAAAATAGCTTACCTCCGAATGGGATAGCCGATCCCCTCGAATACGGGAACAGATCGGGGTAAGCATACGCTTTAAAATCCGATCAGATGCGATCGCGAAGTCAGAGCGTCACTTGCATCTCAATGAGATGTGCTTGACACGAATACGACCTGCCTAAAATTAGCGATCTTCCCGCTCTAAATAGCAACCCCCGGATCTTTTTGAGGTTTTTTGACACAGACAGTGCCAGTCACACTTGGGTAAAACCTCAAATTGTCAGAAATCAAGGGCTCAACCAGACAACATCTTGCTTTGGAATACTTAAGGTGACAAGCACCCAATTCACGCCTTCAAGACTTTCAAATTAAGCCTAGTTGATGATTGCCGCTCAAGATCAAAACAATGTTTTGCTGCTCTGAATTCTGAGCCTGTTCCTTACGTACACTTTCGCCAAAATTATGTCCCTATTATGAGGTAATCCTTGCTGTACGTAAGTATCCCTAGGACAGTTTTTAGAATTTGTAATGACTGTCCCCAAGAATCATAGGGAGGCCTTAAGATTTAAGAGATCAACGGATATTTTTCAGGTTTTTTGCCGATGCAAACTTGTCAGACTTGTCCTGAATCTATAGAACAATCAAAACTGATTGAAATCTCCAACAATTGAAATCTCAAACAGTCAAAACCGATATAAGTCTGAGTCAAGTGCCTGTTCTCTCGAATTATCCTGGCATTGCCCTAGCTTTTCTGCTGCCGTCGGGCCTGCTGCTGTGAACTGAGACTATTTCTTTCCCAGAAGTAGCCACCAGCATATCCTTGAATATTACGTTGTGTGTTTGCTATTTCCAATCGCTTTTCAGCGATGCAGGCATAATCCTCATCCAGTTCGATCCCAACATAGCGACGGTCCAGTTTCTTTGCGACGACTGATGTTGTCCCTGAGCCTAGAAAGGGATCAAACACCATGTCCCCAGGTTGACTACTGGCCAAAATAAGTTTCGCTATCAGCTTTTCTGGCTTTTGGGTTGGGTGATCAGTATTTTCAGGCATTGACCAGAATGGAATAGAAATATCTGTCCATAGGTTAGAGGGGTGGGTAATGCGAATTTTGCCCTGCCCTGTAGTTTGCCAATCCTTGGGATTGCCGTTGCGATCTCGATATGGAGCTAGTACCCGACGTTTCAGCTTAACGGCCTCAACATCAAACCAATAGTCTTCGGATAAGGTGCCAAACCAGATATCCTCCGATGAATTTTTCCAATTTTGTTTGGATCCCCGTCCCTTCTCCCGTTCCCAGGTGATACGGCTACGCACAATAAAGTAACGCGAGAAAACACTGTACACCGCAGGTGATGATTGCCAATCACAGCAAATATAAGCAGAGGCATCCGGCTTGAGCAATCTGATCAGCTGTGACATCCAGCTATCTAACCAGGTTTCGTAATCCTGTAGGGAACGATGAGCAAATGTGGACTGATTAAAAACCTTGGAGCGATTGTAGGGCGGATCAACAATTAACAGATTGACAAAATTATTGGGCAATAGAGGCAAGGCTGTGAAGGCATCTTGCCAGATAGTAATATTTTCAAATGGCAGGTTTGCTATGGGTTTGGTGAGGTTAACGAGCTGCTGACGATATCTGCGATGATCCTCTGCGCTTAAGACCAACGTACGATTATTGGGCGCTCGTTTCTTGTCACCATTCATCCGTTTGCAATTTGCATCTACAGTAGCATAGCAAGTGTTTGTCGGTTGGATATTCGGTAGACGGGAGCAAAGCGATTAGTATGGAACAATACTCCGGTTAATCGATTTCCCTTCTTCCCATGTTTGAAGCCCTCTCAGAACGATTTGAATCCGCCTGGAAGACCCTGCGCGGTCAAGATAAAATCTCTGATTCCAATATCAAAGAGGCACTGCGGGAAGTTAGACGTGCATTATTAGAGGCCGATGTCAGCTTTAACGTTGTCAAAGACTTTGTAGTTGATGTTCAAGAGAAAGCTCAAGGTGCTGAAGTTGTTTCTGGTGTTGCTCCAGACCAGCAGTTTATCAAGATTGTCTACGATGAACTAGTTGCCTTGATGGGGGACGCCAATGAGCCCCTAGCTGATGTTGAAAGTAAGCCTACCGTGGTGCTCATGGCAGGTTTACAAGGAACCGGTAAAACCACTGCATCGGCTAAATTAGCCCTTCATCTGCGTAAGCAAGAACGTTCAGCCATGCTGGTGGCTACAGATGTTTATCGTCCAGCCGCCGTCGATCAGTTAATCACCCTGGGTAAGCAAATCAAGGTACCTGTTTTCGAAATGGGTACAGACGCAAATCCTGTTGATATTGCCAAAGCGGGGATCGCCAAAGCCCAAGAAGACGGTGTCGACACAGTGATCGTGGATACTGCTGGGCGATTACAGATTGACCAGGACATGATGGCTGAGCTGGAACAAATAAAAACAGCCATTAGTCCTGATGAAGTACTGCTGGTAGTAGATGCCATGACGGGCCAGGAAGCAGCCACCCTGACCCAAACATTTCACGAACAAATTGGCATCACGGGCGCAATCCTCACCAAAATGGATGGTGACTCCCGCGGTGGTGCAGCTCTGTCGATTCGCCAGATTTCAGGCAAACCAATTAAATTCATCGGCATCGGTGAAAAGGTAGAAGCGCTTCAGCCCTTTTATCCTGACCGCATGGCTTCTCGCATTTTGGGTATGGGAGATGTTCTCACCTTAGTCGAGAAGGCCCAAGAAGAAGTCGATATTGCAGATGCAGAGAAGCTTCAGGCCAAAATCTTAGAGGCACGGTTTGATTTTAATGACTTTCTCAAGCAAACCCGCTTGATGAAAAATATGGGTTCCTTAAGCGGGATCATGAAATTGATTCCGGGGATGTCCAACAAATTATCGGCAGACCAACTGCAACAGGGAGAAACCCAGCTCCGCCGCTGTGAGTCCATGATTAATTCCATGACTAAGCAGGAGCGGGAAGACCCTGATCTGCTGGCCAACTCTCCTGGTCGTCGTCGCCGAATTGCTAAAGGCTCTGGCTACAACGATAAAGATGTCAGTAAGCTAGTCAGCGATTTCCAAAAAATGCGCTCCATGATGAAACAAATGGGGCAAGGGGGCATGGGCGGTTTCCCTGGCATGGGTGGTATGCCGGGTATGGGTGGTATGCCGGGTATGGGGGGCGGCATGCCCGGCATGGGTGGTATGCCGGGTGGTGGTCGACCTGGTTTTCGTGGCTACAACGCAGGATCTAAAAAGGGTAAGAAAAAGAAAAAGAAAAAAGGCTTTGGCACTCTTTAGAAATTGCATAAAGAGTATGTTGGCGGGCTTAGGGAGGTCACCTAGCTGGGAAAGCTAATCAACATATGTTGAAATCACAATGGGATCTATGAAAAACCGCATTGCTTTGGGGCTATTGGTTCTAGGTGTTAGTTGGCCGAGCATTTTATCTGCTGGCCCCGGCTATGGGTTACCTGGGGACTCTGTCAATGAAGTGAAAACCTGGATGCAAGGACACCCCACGCTGCGGGCCAATAGCCGTGAGGGTTTAAGAGTTCATCGGGCTGATATTCCCTCCCGGCGGTTTACATTTCAGGCCAGTGTTTTTCCTATAGGTGGTTTTCAACGCCCTGAAAACAATGCTGTTTGGTCCTCAGCCAACAGACAGCGAGACTTAAGTACCGTACGTCGTGAAGAATTTATTTTGGTGGATTACGATGAGCCGGTAACCATTGCCCGATTAGAAGAGTCCCTGCGAACCCTTTATGGGCCAGATACCTACGCTGACTATCGTCGTGCCCCGTCCGTTTATAATTACACCTCCGAGACTAACACCATTCAAGGCGAAGTCCGCTTGGGTAATAATTATGCCTATTGGGTTGAAGTGACTCCCGATATCCATGGTGTGATTACCACCGGCAGACTAAATGTGATTTTGTCTGAAGATGTTGACCGTTTGCAAAACTATCTGCAGCGACAGTTATCTGTTCAGTAGAGAACGGTTCAGTGTGAGTCCTATTTTGTTGAGTTCCTTTTTAATACTGCGCTTTGCCATGAAAAAAGGGCTAATGAGGCTAGCCGTGTATAGAGTGAGCTCACAGGATGCAACATCATCGTAAATAACCTCTTGGCGATAGCGGAGGCAGTGGCGTAGTATCTTGCGGATATCATTCATCACATACAGGCACAGCATAGTTGGGCGCTGCCATGGTGAGGTGCTCAGCATGCGAGTCCGATAGCGACTGAGACCGATCCCACGACATAGTTTTTGCAAGTATTGTCGCGTCAATCGAGAACTAGGAATTTGATGCTGTAAACGCATTTGGGGGTTGTACCAGATTTCCCAGCCTGCTCGCTGAATGTGCAAAATCGATTCGGTATCTTCTCCAGTCAGCATGCTGGTACCTGTACGGCCTGTGAGGACAAGTTCTTCGGGTACATTTTCTAGCCATGCCTGCCGTCTAACCACCATTCCAGCTGATGGTGGAATTACTTTCTGTTGTGGAACATACATCAGTGGTTCCGAACCACGTTCAGTCAGGGCGAGTAGGGCAGCTATCCGCTCAAAATTTTTAGGGGGCTTCGTTTCAAAACTTCCTCGAATACGGCTGGCAATGACCCCAGCTTCTGGGTGCTTTTTGGCAAAACGATAGGCCGAGCTCAGCCAGGTCATATCAGGTAAGGTATCGTCATCTAGAAAACCAATTAGTGGACTAGTGGCGATTTTGATGGCCTTTTGCCGTGCATAGGCAGCCCCTTGCTTCGACTCAAATGCATAACGTAGTGGTGCTTTCTGGTCCCATTGCTGTTGATACTTTTGGACGATATCGGCAGTATTGTCTGTACTGTTGTTATCAACAATAATGATTTCCCAGCTAAGGTCATGGGCATTTAACTGCCAGCGTAATGACTCCAACACAGGAGCTAAGCGCTGAGCTCCGTTATAGGTGGGAATAGCAATGGAAAAATCGAGACCGACTTTTTCAGGGAAGAAGCGACTGAAGATAGGTCGTAATCCCACTAGGCGATCAACATGTTCCAAAACATTAGTCATTTAATCAAGAACCTAGAGAAGAGCGGCATTGCATTGCCCTAATTGCCTCAGGTCGAAATTAAGGTCAGCAAATGTTGCTTTCAGCATTCCCCTCAATGAGTTTGAAGTTGCAAATTATACCTGTATGTTTCTGTATGAGCATGTACTTATTATGTTGATGCAGCTTAGGTTATGACTGCTTTTAGGACAATGAGTACCTGGATTAGTTGGCTGCTACTTATGGAAACTCAGATGTATTAATTAGCACTTGGTTGGGTATTCTTGGCTTTGGTACAGGCTTAGGGATAAGTGCTGTAGACCTTGCCATCAGGCGATCCCCGTTGACAGTCCAAAGTCGGTTAGCTATATTGTTTGGCCACACCATAGGTTGACTCACCATGAAAGCATCTGACTGGCTAGAAAACCTACCTGATAGATTAATCGCGGCTAGAAAGCTCGTATTTCCAACCATGACTGATGCTGCTAATGCACTTGGTGTTAGCAAACAAGCTCTGGAACAACGCGAGCGTAAACGTTATAAGGGCGCAAAGATAGAAACCTTGATCACGATGCTGAAACTGCTGGAAGAACAAGCTATTATTAGCCCTCCTACTGAACGTGGTCAGACTCTGGATTGACTATGTAAATATGTCTTGTCGCGTAAATGCCAGCTACAGGTTGAAAGTAGCGTCTTTTCCCAACCAAACTTCTATTGACTATCAAGCAACTTGCCGGTTGAAGCAGTAAATAGCTGGCTTTCTAGGCTGCTTTGTAAAGAGTAATTGTTACAGTTCGTCAAAAGTTCGTCTGTTCTAGAACATTGAATAACCTTCTATGAAGTATTGAAGGTCTGTTTAGGGAAATCTATTGGAGCAACTGTAGTGAAAGAATAGGCGGACATACTGCCACTTATTTCACATTATATTAACCATTTATAACAAAACAGCCCCCGGTGTTCTATGAACTGGGGGTTATTTATTGGAGCGATTCTAGAGTATCAACGGACCCTACTGGATTCGAACCAGTGACCGACCGCTTAGAAGGCGGTTGCTCTATCCACTGAGCTAAGGGTCCTCAACATAACGCAA
Source organism: Leptothoe sp. LEGE 181152 (assembly GCF_032906605.1). Lineage (NCBI taxonomy): Bacteria > Bacillati > Cyanobacteriota > Cyanophyceae > Nodosilineales > Cymatolegaceae > Leptothoe > Leptothoe sp. LEGE 181152. Next base: position 28,592 of record NZ_JASATU010000032.1, on the reverse strand, counting down.
CAGGCTGTACTAGGATAGCTGACATTGACCGTTAATTTCAGGACAAGATGCAGCCTGATCACTAAGTTTAGGCGATCTTAGCCAAAATCTATCATCGCTATGAATTACCTAGAATTTTTGCTGTGTCATTGCAGAATGGCGAACTGGGTACGCTGGGGTCACAAAATGGTTTTAATCAACGGTTTTTCTACTATCGTATTTCTACTATCGTAGTGAGTTAAGTTCATCTTACCCACAGTACAGAAAAGCAAATTGACAGGCTAATGGTTTACTTGCTCAAGCTAGTAGCGTGGGCTCCTCGGGTTAGCATTTATCAGTGGCACCATGTTCATCTTAAAGCGCCAGGATGTAGAAATCGGTAGTTTTCAGCATCCGTCTAAAGAGCAAAAGATTCCAATCTTGTCTTATCAAGGGCAGACATTTCGCTTGCTGAGTGTGTTTAATGCTGCCCAGGAAGAAGAGGCTCGTATCCTCTGGCGAGATCTAACGGATAACCGAGGTAAGGCTTGTGTCCTGCTTGAAGAGCCTGAACGTTTTAGTGTGTGGGGCAAGATTCAGCTTGAGCAGGTGTCAGGAGAAAGCGCTGCGGCTGAGACTACAACTGCCAATGGCGTCAGTGCTGTATTTGTGAAAGCGGGTGTGCTGATCATTCAGGCAATGCATGAAGATATCGAAGATTTAATGGGGGGCAAGCAGGCCAAGCGTTTTGCAGGAGACTTGGCAGACATTGGTGAGCAAATGCGTTTGCCTCAAATGACATCCGCTGAATTAGTGGCCGGGCTGCTAAAACTAGATCCCTTTTCTGCCTCATTGCCACCATGGCAGACTAATCATCTCAATACTATATTCAAAGAACTGCATCGTATTGGTAGAAACTATTTTGGGCGTTCTAACTTTACGGAGCGTGCCTTAGAAGCTTTAGATGACCTATCACCCACAGAACGGGATGCTTTTTTGACTTGGCTGAAACAGTTATCTAGTGGCCAACTTTGGCAGTCTTGAAAATGCCTGATTCTGGATTCATTTGGCGTTTCTTTTTTTTGCGAACCGGTATTTTTGATTAGCATTGCGGGTATGCTTGCGGATGCGCAAAACAAGTTCCTGATTCAACTTGATGGTTACCATTGGATGGTTTCAATCGCTGTAATCATGTGGGTTAAATCATATGAGTTAAACCGTGGGAGGATTCTTTATAAGAACCCCTCATCACTAACGTATAGTTACTTACTCGTTGTGGTTAGTCATACATGGGATAAAGTTTTGTCCCAGTGCTAGGTGGGTCAACAAAATAGCCTACGGCATTATCTTTGGTGTTATCTCATTAGGGAGTAGAGCATTGACTCAGTCCTCCAAGGCTTCTCCAACCAACTCAGCCCAGTCTACTTTGATGCTTTGCCTTGGTTGGGGCATTGTGTCTATCCTTTTCTTCTTACTTTTTGGAGCGTTGGCACCCGGAGAAGATTCGCGGCCAGACTGGTTTTTAATCTCAATTAGTTTTTTAGAGATTTTTGCATTTCTGTTAGCAGCTCTCCTATGCTTTCGTAATTCTGGCAGTTCGCAGATTATCAGTGGGCGTACTGTCTGGCTGTGGTTAGGCATTGGTATGTTGGCCTATGTAGCGGGTAATATCTTCTTTTTCCTATGGGGTACAGTTTGGGGGTTAGATCCGTCGGTATCTTTGGGAGATGGATTTTATTTTATTAGCTATGTTGCCATGGTGGTTGGCATGTTGCTGGCGGCGTTGCCCCGACGGATTGATTTGACTGTGTCGCAATGGAGCATGATTTTTGCCATTGGTGCAGTGGGTGTTGTCCTTGCCTGTGTTTTGAACTACGGTCTACCGTTTGCGACAGCCCAGCTATCGCCACAGCCAGTAATGGCTGCTGAGATCCAGTTAACTCAAGCACCACCGGAATCTGAGCCAGTTGTAGAACCTGTGGAAGAGGCGGCTGAACCTGTGGAAGAGGCGGCTGAACCTGTGGAAGAGGTCGTGGAATCTGAGCCTAACGAGGTTGACGAAATAGTGGCTGGAATGGTGCCTGCTCCCGGATGGGCGCAGGCCTTAGATGCCACCCTTGAGCAGTTTGCTGATCCCGTGGCACTCATGTATGTTGTAGCCGATTGCTTTTTGGTGGTGATTGCGGCTACCCTATTAGTCGCGTTTTGGGGTGGGCGTTTTTCGCAATCGTGGAGATTAATTGCGATCGCAACCTTCTGTCTATACATTGCCGATATGGCCTTCGCTGCTGCTGGGGATAATTACATTGAAGGCGCTTGGTGGGAGACCTTTTGGACATTATCCGCGCTTTTCTTTGCAGCGGGAGCGGCCATTGAATATGACGTTTCTAAACGGTCACGTCGGGGATCGCGTCGTCGCGCATGACATCAGGCCTAAACCTGGCATACTAGAAAAACATTTTTAACCTACCCTTTGGGCTGTTGCTAGTATGGCACCGCGAAAACTGTCTGACGCCGATAAGCAAGACGTAATTGAAATCTATCGGCAACCGGGAGAAACAACCTCGACCATTGCCAAGCGCTATGGTGTCAGTACCAGTACAATTAGTCGCATTCTGAAAACACAGCTGCCCGAAGACGAATATCGGGCACTGATTTCTCAGAAGCGTTCGGCACCTGCTGAGAAGCCGGCAGTTTCTCCTCCACAGCCGGTTAAAGATGAAAAAACGACTACACCTGAAAAGCCGGTGCGTCGTGCTCGTAAACGTTCAAGGATCGTAGAGGCTAGTCCTTCCCAGGCTGAAGAAGATGGCCAACTAGAGCTTCTGGCTGCTTCTGAAGAGGTAAATGACACTGCAGATGAGAGGTCCTCTTCGGCACAAGATGACGTGTCAGCTGTGGCTACTGAGTTGCTTGAGCACTCTTCGGATCATGACGACGATGATTTGGGCGAGGATCTAGATGATTTAGATGATTTAGATGAAGATCTAGATGATTTGGACGAGGATGAGCTCGATGGTGAATTTGACGATGATGACAGCATTGACAATGATGCTTCTCTTCTAGGAAATTCTGTCGAAATTATGCCTATTGCGGATGCAGTCTTTCCACGCACCTGCTACTTGGTAGTGGATCGTCTATCTGAATTAATTACGCATCCCCTTAATGAATTTGCCGAACTTGGTACAATCCCTGTCGATCAAGCATCAGCTCTGACGCTGCCGATTTTTGATAACCATCGTGTGGCGCGAAGATTTTCACGGCGAAATCAGCGGGTCATCAAGGTACCTGATGGTCAGCTAATCACTAAAGCGACGTCCTATCTTCAGGCAAAGGGAATTACCCATTTGCTAATTGATGGCAATATCTATTCTCTGTTGGGCTAGGGATATTGGGATGATGTAGTGGCGTTCCGTGGAACGCCACTACATCCGTGATTACACCTACAAATCAAAATTGAATCCCGTTTTTTGGCGCTCCATATATTTAGCCTGGTCAAACTGATAGAGCTGCGCTGCGCGGTGGGTCACATTGGTTTCTTTTTCGTCTAGAGGTATGAGGATATTCAGTTTAAGCAACTTTTTACGAAAGTTACGCTTATCAAATGGGCGAGCTAGGACAATTTCGTAAAGTCTCTGGAGCTGGGTTAGGGTGAACTTTTTGGGCAGCAACTCAAACCCAATGGGCCGATGACAGATGCTGGCTTGTAGGGTTGAGATCGCATCCTGCACAATTTTTTCATGGTCGAATGCTAATGACGGCAGCTGCTCCATTGGCCACCAGCGAGCCTGCTTAGCATCAGTTGCCGCTTTAATCTGATAACTCCAAAGATTGACCAGGGCATAGAACGCCACAGTAACTGTATGTCCCCTAGGGTCTCTATGGGGTTGGCCGTAGGCTTTTAGCTGTTCTAAGAAGAGACCACTAATGCCACTCTCTTCCTGGAGTTCACGACGGGCAGCCTGTTCTAACGCCTCGTCTAACTGTACAAAACCACCGGGGAGAGCCCACTGTTCGACAAACGGTGGCAGCCGTCGTTGAATCAGTAGCACTTGCAAAGAATTTGTTGGATCCAGACCAAAAACTACACAGTCTACTGTGACCGCTGGTCGAGGATAATCATAGCTATAGGTCATGGGTTGCAGTTGACGTTTCAGAACGCCTTGGTTATAACCAAACTACACCTTAGTGTAAAAAGTACACAATTAAGCTTTTCTGCTACTTTTCCCTATGCTCGGCGCAATCACAGGCGACATTATTGGCTCTGTCTACGAGTTTGACGGCCACAAGACCAAGGATTTTCCTTTATTTACAGACGAAAGTATTTTTACTGATGACACGATTCTGACGGTGGCTGTGGCTTCAGTGTTGCTCCATGGTGGCACCTATACTGAAGCTTTCAAGCGTTATTACCAGCTTTATCCCAATCCCTGTGGTGGCTATGGTGCACGCTTTCAGGCTTGGGCAGCAGCAGCAGATAGTCAGCCTTATAACAGCTGGGGCAATGGAGCCGCTATGCGCGTGAGCCCAGTGGCCTATGTCCACCAAGATTTAGCAAGTGTTCTACAGACGGCAGAGCAGACGGCCATTGTGACCCACAACCACCCTGAAGGTATTAAGGGGGCCCAAGCTACGGCTGCGGCTATTTTTTTAGCTCGTCAGGGTGAGTCGAAGGCCGCTATTAAAGCGTATGTGGAAACTAAATTTGGCTATGACCTGAGTCGTAGCCTTGAGAAAATTCGACCTGCCTACCGGTTTAATGAGTCCTGCCAGGAAACGGTACCTGAGGCCATCATTGCCTTTCTGGAGTCCACAAGTTTTACAGATGCAATCCGTAATGCAGTTTCCCTGGGGGGAGATGCCGATACCCTAACTTGTATCACCGGGAGTATTGCTGAAGCCTTTTATGGAGAAGTGCCGGGGGCAATTGTCGATCGTGTTTGGGGCTTGCTGCCGGATGATTTAAAGACTGTGATTGTACAGTTTAAGGCCAACTATATGCCCGTACTCAAGGCATAACCGCCTAAGAAATACCCTGGAGAAATAAGCACTATGTCCCATTCCGTGCCAATTCCTGAGTTTTTCGCCCCGAATCGTGTGGGTGATGTGTGGCGTGTGCCCTATGAAGAGCGTGCGGTTCAGGCTCAAGCTTGGGCTCAAAGCCACGGTATTAAACCTGCAGACACCGATCGCCCAAGGCTGTGTCTGTTGGCAATCGATGTGCAAAATACCTTTTGTATTCCTGGGTTTGAGCTATTTGTAGGTGGTGCTTCAGGGCAGGGGGCTGTGGATGACACTCGCCGTTTGTGTGAGTTTATCTATCGTAATTTGGGCCAAATCACAGAAATTGTGCCCACGATGGATACCCATCGGGCCATACAAATTTTTCATGCCGCTTTCTGGGTGGATGCGGAGGGGCAGATGCCTGCTCCGATGACCATGGTGAATTTAGACGATGTGCAGAGTGGTCGATGGCGGGTAAATCCGGCAATTGTCCCGAGTCTGAATGCGTCTCTCGAACAGCTAGAGGCCTTTGCTCTGCATTATGTAAAACGACTCAGCGATAATGGTAAATATCCGTTAACGGTGTGGCCTTACCATTCCATGCTGGGAGGGATTGGCCATAGTCTAGTCTCTGCGTTTGAAGAGGCTTGCTTCTTCCATAATTTGGCCCGGCAGTGTCAAACACGATTTGAGCTGAAAGGTAACAATCCATTAACGGAAAATTATTCGGCACTGCGGCCAGAGGTGTTGGATGATCCCAAGGGTCAGCCAGTGGCGAAAAAAAATCAGGTGCTGATTCAGCATTTGTTGACATTTGATGCGGTTGCGATCGCCGGCCAAGCCAAAAGCCATTGCGTCGCTTGGACTATTGACGATCTGCTGAATGAAATTCAGCAAGTGGATGCTTCTTTGGCCCAGAAAATATATTTGCTCGAAGACTGTAGTTCACCCGTGGTAGTGCCTGATATTGTAGACTTTTCAGACGCTGCGGATGCTGCCTATCAAAAATTTGCTGCTGCTGGTATGAATATTATTCAGTCAACTAGCAATATCTCTAGTTGGTGGTCCAGCAGCTAGATTGTCGGTAAAGATGAATGCATTCCATGGATTTTCTCATTGCTTTCTTGAGATAACTCAATATTGAGATAGATATTTATTAGTGATAGCTTAAAAATACTTAGATCTGAACGTTTATTGATGTTGCTAATTATTATTAGACTCTCTTCAGAAGACGGTTCGTTGTTTGTTAGTCAGTATTGTAGAGTTACAGACTATTAACTCGATGGGGTCGTTAATCAATTTTCTAGATGAAAATTAGAGCTTTGTGGAGAGTGGTCAATATCGGGAGCCTTTAATGGATATAATTGGCTGGAAGCCTTTTCATTTAAGGGCTCTTTTGTTTAATTTATTTATCAAAATTATTTAATAAAGATGATTTAGTGAGCTAAGAAGCATGTTTTTGTCTCTTCCTATTACCTGCCATAAAACTTAGCTACTTATCAAAATGTGGCAAAAATATCATTATTCTGCCACCTCTTGAATAATTCAATTACAGTGAAGTTAACGTGGTTAACTTGATGGTGACTTCACAAGTTTTTTGAAGTATTGAGCTGGTGCTGTTCACGTTAATACGTTGTTTTATCTATCGTCAAAGCCATTTAATCAGGCCCCTGTTATGCATTGCCCTTGTTGTCAGACGTCCACTTTAAAACGCATTCGATTAGATGAGTATTTGGCAGCTCATGCCTGTGAAACCTGTGAGGGGCAATGGGTCTCTTCCTATGACTATTGGCATTGGCTAGAGTGGCAACCAAGTAGTGGAAAAATCAAGCAATGTGACTCTCCAGAGTTAAAAGAGTCGGTTGTCGATAATCGTCGCGCGTCTTTCTGCCCTGAATGTAATCATTTGATGCGACGTGCCAAGGTTGGTCATGGTCTGAAATTTTATCTAGACCGGTGCTCCCACTGCGGCGGTCATTGGTTTGACAAAGGGGAGTGGGAAATCTTGCAAGCCCATAATATACATGACAAGGTGCATCTGGTATTTTCAGAGCCTTGGCAGTCCCAGCTCCGCCAGGCAGAATTTAATCGTGTTTTAGAAGAAACCTACCGTAATGCCCTGGGAGATGACGACTATACTCAGGCATTGACGATCAGAGCTTGGCTTGAGCAGCATCCCCATCGAGACTACATCTTATCTGTCCTGAACCACCTACCCCCTGCTACGGATGAATCGCGTTACATCCCTGTACAAAAGCCATTGCCTCAGAATCCCGTGCCTAAGGCGCAGGCAAATCATTGCCCTGTAACCTATGGGCATGGAGGGCTATCTCAGAACTGCGACTATCCCAAACCGGCGAAGTAATTGCTTTAAGCCTCAAGCTATCTCAGTTATTTTCATAGGTAGTAAGCGTCAGCACCTGAGGTGGTGTAGCGTCGGGGGGATATAAAAATTGAACTTCTACGGAACGTTCTTCTCCAGGCTCTAGGGTTAGCTCTACTAGGGGTGAACCTAATTGTCCTCGCCGTTGCACCAGGTGAATGTAGTCAGCTCGCCGCTCACCCTGGTCGTTTGTGTATAGAAACAAAACGGTCCCGCGAAAGAAAATGCGCGAGTCGTGGGCAGTCAAAAAGGTGAGTGCGTTTTTGATAGTTTCGTTTTGTAATGGGGTTTGGACAGACAGGGCAACAGTTTTTGGCTGATCTGTGGGGTTATGAAGCGGCAGGGTTAAATCGTATTCAGTGCCATAGTTACCATGGGCTCGATATGCTGTATCGCTATAACGTCTAAGCATTCGGGCGCTTTGGATTTGGCCTGTACCGAAGGTGTTGTGATCAACGGTGCTAATGGCATAGGAAATTTGTTTGCCCGTTTCGGGAATTTTGAGCCTTGATGAGCGTCGATCGCTCAGGCGAGCTTGCCAACTGGAACCCTGGCTGACTCCGGCCACTCGGCCATATATAAAAGGGTTGGCCTGACGACCGGGATGTGTAGGCTTGAGGTCTCGAGGAGTGGCAAGATTACCATTAATAAGAACCTGCAACCATTCATCTGTCGTAGGGACCCGCTCACCCCCACTTTCTGTTAGGGGAGCGAGCATTGTGAGGCTGGCTGCATACACCGGACCATCGCTAGACAGGCGCAGCAGTGTGGACCTGGCATTGCTGCGATTACCGTTGAGGTTGCTAGGCAGCGGTGGCAATAGCTCGCTACCAGCTGGGACACTACCATCAGTCGCTACCGATAACCTCCGTACCGGCAACGGTGCATTCAGAAGCAGGTAGCTTGCTTGGGGAGGGATGACAACATCATTGGGCCAAAATGATTGGCGACGATCTCGCAGGATTTCATTCATCAGGCGGCTGCCTGGTCCTGAGAATTGATTGCTAGCTAAGTTAAATTCCACATCATTACGACCATGCCAAGGGGCTTCTTGGCTAAGGTAGCTGGCGGCCTCGCGAAATTTGAGGGTGACAGGTCGGCGACTGGGGTTATGCAGCAGAATTCCTAAGTATCGGGTGCGAGTGTCACTATCGTCTCGAGCCCTGACAACATGGTGGTCAAAAATATCAAAACGTCCCTCAAAGGCATAATCCAAGTGTGCTGATGGTTCAGCCTTACCTTGAGAGGGAAAGGTGGATAGAAGAATTCCTTCAGATTCAATGAGTTCGGGGCTATTGCTGTTAAAAACAGGCACATTATCCAGTCTCCCCGGTAAAGGGCGAACTTCCTGGATTTGTGGAATGATCTCTGGAGCCCTGTTTTGAGCAATTGCTCTGTGGTTAGAGAAGTCTGTTGCTGAAACGTCGATTGTTTGGTCTGAGGAGGTTTCCAATTGCTGCTCTAACGTCAATGGTGAAGATAATGGAGCAGCTAAAAGCGCAATTAAAAACGGCAATAGACCCATGGAACTAACAGTTACTCAAATTTCTACGGCAACAGTCGCATGACTGTCGCCTAACCTACCATTCAAGCGGTAGCTGATGTGACTGACTGTGCCGTTCAGGTGACTGGTTCCTGGAGCTTGTTAGCATCCTTTAGGTTTGATCAAGGTTTGAATTTTTCCGGCAGTTAATTGCTCCACATGGGATAGCACTATGGATGCCCCTGCTTCTTTTAGGGTATGGCTATAGCGATTTTGGTAGCCGGTGTCCGTTTGTACGTGAGGAGGTAATACCCCTACTCCTAGCCAGACGCGCTCAGGGAATTCCGCTTTAGCAGCCTCGATAGTGGCCATGTCAGCCACCGTATCTCCGGCATATAAAACCGGTAGTCCGGCAGGGGTGCTTTTTTCTAATTGCTCCACAGTCATGTAGAGTCCTGTAGGATCTGGTTTACTCGGAGCATCTGCCATGGCAATGAGTATGGGCTGCACTAAGCCAATCCGTTGTTGCAAGATGTAGTTGGCTGAGCCTCGAGTTGCCCCACTAAAAAAAGCAGAGGGTACGCCACCGCTGGCTAGCTTAGTCAGATAGTCAACAGTCATTAGAATGGGTTCTTGAGTGATATAGCCCGTCCATTGACTCGGATCGTCACCAGAACCCCGGTAGCGTTCTTGAAAATACTCCACAACAGCATCATAGTCACTGCTGTACGTCTGTCCTGAGGCTAGACCGTGGCGATGGATGAGTTCTTGGGACGCTTTCCAGTCGTTGTTCCAGACGCCTTCGCTTTTGAGCTGGTCAATATCTATGGGGCTAGGTCGATAGTGCCCTTGTGTAAAATGCTCCACTGTATCTGCAATGGCTCGACGATATGAACCACTGACGTCACGAACAACGCCATCGATATCAAATACAGCTAGGGCGATAGGGATAGACATTTTTTACGTAGAAGAGACTAATTTCGATGTGCTTAAAACAGCAAATGCGATAGAATTATAGACCGTGTAGTTTTGAAGCCAAAAGGCGTACAGCGGAGGTTTGCATTGTCTCGATTTATCTTAAAGGTTCTCTGGCTCGACAAAGATGTGGCTCTTGCCGTAGATCAAGTAGTGGGCAAGGGATCGAGTCCGCTGACCTCTTACTTTTTCTGGCCTCGTAATGATGCATGGGACCAGATGAAGCTAGAGCTTGAATCCAAAACTTGGATTGCTGAAGAAGAGCGTATCGATCTTTTGAACCAGGCAACAGAGATTATTAATTACTGGCAAGAGGGTGGAAAAGCTCAGTCTATGCAAAAAGCAGCTGAGAAATTTCCTGACGTAGCTTTTACTGGTAGTTCATGATTTAGGTTTAGTCCATCGTAATTTCTCAAAGAACCGACCCGCCCATTGAGCGAGTCGGTTCTTTATGGTTGATCGACTATTTCTGCAAGAAAAAAGAACTGGGAGACCTTGATGTCTCCCAGTTCTTTTCTTGTGTAGTCTTCAGTGTCTAGGCGCTGCTCGTCGACTAGATGCTGCCGCCAGCAGCTTGAACACGAGCCCGTGCTCTCTTCAAAGACTTTCTTGCCTGGATAACGGCTTGCTTATCGTCAGAAGAAATGCTATCGGCTTTTGACTTTGCAGAGGTATATTCTGCTTCAGCTTCGGATAGGTCAATGCCTTCACCGCGCTCGGCACCGTTTACCAAGATGGTAACTTCGTTGTTTTCCACTTCGGCAAAACCGCCCATTAGTGCGATCGCAACCCAATCCTTGTCAGCCCGTACCCTTAATACGCCGATATCAAGAGCTGTCAGCAGCGGAGCGTGACCACTCAAAATACCCAATTGACCAGTCGTGCTAGGTAGCACGACCTCTTCTGCCTCAGCATCCCAGACAGTTTTGTCGGGAGCTACCACACGAACTGCTAATGACATAAAACTCAAGAAGTAAAAATGAATTGTGAATCGTGAACTGTGAGTAGTGAGTCGTAAGACCTGAAGATCTTCTTTGACTCACTCAGAGCTAACTGGTTTAACCACTCACTACCCTTAGACAAGCTCAGGGCAAACTCGCAACTCACCACTCACAAAGCTGTAATCTGTGCCACAAGAAATAAGCGATTGCTTAGCTCTCAGCCTTCATCTTTTCAGCAGTCTCAATTACTTCATCAATGCCACCCTTGAGGTAGAAAGCCTGCTCAGGAATATCATCCAGCTCACCAGAGAGAATCATGTTGAAGCCCTTAATGGTGTCCTCAAGACTAACGTACTTACCAGCCAGACCAGTAAAGATTTCCGCTACAAAGAAAGGTTGAGAAAGAAACTTCTCAATCTTACGAGCGCGGGCAACCGCGAGACGATCATCTTCAGAAAGCTCATCTAGACCCAAAATGGCAATGATGTCCTGTAGTTCCTTATAACGCTGCAGGATAGATTGAACTGCACGAGCAGTTGTGTAGTGCTCACCACCAACAACGTCAGGCTGGAGCATAGTGGATGTAGAATCCAGAGGATCCACAGCGGGATAGATACCCTTAGAAGCCAATGCACGAGAAAGTACAGTGGTCGCATCCAAGTGAGCAAATGTAGTTGCAGGTGCAGGATCAGTCAGGTCGTCCGCAGGAACGTAAACTGCTTGAATAGAAGTAATAGAACCCTCCAGAGTAGAGGTAATGCGCTCCTGAAGGTCACCCATATCAGTACCCAGAGTGGGCTGGTAACCTACCGCAGAAGGCATACGACCTAGCAGGGCAGATACCTCAGAACCGGCCTGTACAAAACGGAAGATGTTATCGACGAACAGTAGAACATCCTGTTTATTAACATCACGGAAGTACTCAGCCATCGTTAGCGCAGACAACGCCACACGCATACGAGCACCAGGGGGTTCATTCATCTGGCCGTACACTAGAGCAACTTTGGACTGCCCCAGGTCATCAGCGTTAATTACACCAGAATCAATAAATTCGTTGTACAGGTCGTTTCCTTCTCGAGTACGCTCACCTACACCAGCGAACACAGAAACACCACCGTGCTGTAGAGCGATGTTATTGATCAGCTCCTGAATCAATACGGTTTTACCCACACCAGCACCACCAAAGAGGCCGGTCTTACCACCCTTACGATAAGGTGCTAAGAGATCAATAACTTTAATACCCGTTTCAAATACTGAGGGCTTTGTCTCCAATTCAGTTAGCTTGGGAGCAGCTCGGTGAATGGGCAGTGTGGTGGACATATCCACATCACCCTTCTCATCCACGGGCTCACCAAGAACGTTAAAGATGCGACCCAACGTGGGAGGGCCAACAGGTACGTTGATAGGTGCACCCAAGTCAGTGACCTCCATTCCCCGTACCAATCCGTCGGTAGAACGCATCGCTACGGCTCTTACCTGGCTGTCTCCTAGTAGCTGCTGTACCTCACAAGTAACAGAAACAGCCTGACCAGCGGGGTTAGTGCCTTCAATCTTGAGGGCGTTATAAATGCTGGGCAGCTCGCCAGCGGGGAACTTAACGTCTACAACAGGGCCAATAATCTGAGTGATATAGCCAGTATTTGTTTTCTCTGCAGTGGTGACCATGCTTGCGCCTTATCCTAAGGGTATTAGCTACTGCGGCGACTTTTAATTTTATTTTTACTTTCAAAGTGCCATGTAAAAGATTATCACTAGATGTATCACCCATGGCACTGGTATTTGCTATAGTCGGGGTTCTTTTGCGTTTTCACCAAGATTGTATTTGTGCTGCTCCAAGACAATAGGTTTGGTTAATTTGGTGACTTACGCTGGTCTATTGATTTACTAAATAGCAGAGCTAACACACCCATAATGACCGTTGATGGTTCAGGAACTGCTTGAGGTAAGGTCACAGGTTGGGCTTGGGGGGCGAGAACCTTGGGTGGTGAAACACCAGGTTGAGGTGGCACAGCTGGCGCTGGTGTAACCGGTGCTGGTATAACCGGTGCTGGCGTAACTGGCTGAGGTCTTTTCAGAATGGGTTGGGGAGCTTTGATAGGTCTGGGGTTGGTTGGCTGAGTCTTAGGGCGTTGTGGTGAAATGACGGGTGTCTGTGTGGCGTTGGTCCGGTAGTCGGGACGCTGTCTGATATAGAACCGCTGATTGGGAATCGTATCGGTAATGAAGTAGTTAAAGCGGACCGTTTCGCCTGGGTTTACTCCATTCCCCCGATAGAAGTTAATAAAGTCGCGTACATCCGTAATTTCGTCAGCTCTTTGATAGTGACTAGATGTGTAAGGACGAACAGGACCTATAGCTTGGGCAAAGGATAGGCCATCGTTTTCGCCACTGGCGTACCCTGCCGTCTCTTGCAATTCATGGTCATAAAACCGCCAGAATGCCCCTGTCAGGTTGCGCGACACAATACTAATTGCAAAGCCTGGCCGATTAAAAACTGAATGCTGTGGAGCATTGGGTAAATTGCTGACGGCCAAAGAGATGTCTAGGCCCCATACATCTTGGTAGACCACAAATGGGTTGTTATGGGTACCTCTGCCGGTCACATTCGTGATTCTAAAGTTGGCTGATGCTTCGCTAAATATGAGGCCATTTTGACTACAACGTCCCGGTAGGCAAGCGGCTTCAGAGGCGTCACCACCAAGTGCTAATAATCCGATACTCAAAAGGCTTGCTGCACCAACTTGTGGAGCAAAAGTAAAAGGTATTCGCATGGGTAAAGTTTCAGGATTTGGGCAATACGATACTTTTGGTTGCCGAGTATCAAAAAATACTGATTCTATGGCGCACCATTGATGTTTCGAAGAGATTTTGTTGAGGGGGGTATAGTCTCTTGAAACTTTATTTTTAGGGGTTTTTCCAGAGTGACACTTTTTCTTGAGAAGCTCCTTGAAAGTACGTAAGCTTTATGAAAAATACACATCAATCTTGGTTGAATTCAGGTGGTATTACGGATATGATGCATGCTTGATGGAGTCTGTTTTTGACGGATCTGCTTGCTAAAAAAAGCGGGTCGTTAAACTAACGACACCGCTATGTGGTGTATTCAATTGCTGAACTGATTGAGTGGGTCGGGCTGCTGTAGCAATGTGTTTATCGGCTGACGGCTGGTCGACGCACATCCAGTGAGTTGCCTGCATTAATTGATATGTCACCATCTAAATCTGATGAGGCCCCATCTGCGGTTGCTTCACCATAGAAACGAACAGTGTCACTAGCCCATACGTTAATAACACCCCCGTTGGCCTCTGATGAGTCGACAGAAAGCTCAGAGCTACGGTCAATTAAGACATAGGTAGCACTGAAGGTATCTACAACGGGCATGCCACCGATAGAGATGGTGCCTGCTTGGTCGACGGCATTGGCATAGATGCTGCCTCCAATGAGGTTGATCTGATCTCCAAGGATATTGACCTGACCTGGGAGTCTATTGGGGGCAGGTATGGCGCTGTCGGAAATATCCACAGTGCCGCGAATTAAAACTGTGCCTGCGGTTGGTGTTAGGGGTGGGGTGTTGTTTAAGACAAAAGCACCGTCAGCAGTGATTGCGAGTTGAGTTGCATTATTATCTTCACCACCGGTCAGCATTTCCGCTAGATTCGCTGCTGGTAATAGGGTTATGGCGGACTGTGCTTCAGTAGAAGCGATGGTTTGGAGAGTGTCGGCCGGAATTACCTCCAGGCCGAGAATATTACCTGGTTGGGTGAGTCTCAGAAGGTTGTCTCCAGAGGCCGCGACTAGATTGACATTGCCACCGGGGGCAGTCAAATTGCCGTCATTTTGAATGTATTGGCCAATTAAGGTGATGGATGCTTGGGGAGGGACTTGAAGGGTGCCTTGGTTTTCGATGCTACCTGTAGGCAGTGCGGTGGAGAATGGGGCTGATATTTCTGAACTGGTTGATCCTGTGAATAGTAGATAGCCATTAGGGTTACCAACGAGATTCCTAATGCTGGGTGTTCCTGAATGGTGCTCAGATTGGTGGTCTGAGAGAGCTATTTCACTAATGGATCCATCTACAGATAGGAGATATCTATCGTTAAATAAAAGACCGGAACTTGTGGTAGCAGTCAGATTTGCAGGCAGGTTCAGGGTGACATCTTGCCCAAAAATAATGCCCGCCGGGTTGACTAGAAAAAGATTGGCGTTGCTTGGCAGGTTTGGATCATCGCTAGTGATTTGGAGTAAGCCATCGATAGCTGAAGGCTGAGTGCTGTTGATCAGGCTGATGACGTTGGCAACATCTGGGGCAACGATGAAGTTGGCGGCATTGTCAGAACCTACATCAAACTGGTGAAACTGATGAACTAAATTAGGCTCAACCCCGCCTGAAGACTGCCCACCTAAAATATTGAGCTGATGATTAGACTGCCTAACAACGCTTGTGTCGGACGTTGCTGGTTGGATATGGGTTGGTGCTGTAACGGATGCTTCTGATGATGGTGAGACCTGTGCAGAAGCTACTCCCTGTAGACCGATTATCCATAGTGGCAGGGCATTTAAGAGCAGGGAAAATTTGAAATTCATGGGACTAGCAATTGCTAGACAACGTGTCAGCATATGCACTAGGTGAAAATGTATCAAGAACTACAGATGGCACCCATTCATTTAAATAATACGAGGAATTTTTAATACAACCTGAAGCAGCTGTGAAGATCACTGTGTTGAAACCATAAAGTTTGCTAGGAGTTTTGAGGAATCACTAAGTTCGGGAACCCGTACCCCTCTATCTGTTGCGATCGCTTCTCTTCAAGCGATAAATTAGCACTCGGCAATAGAGAGTGCTAAACCGTGTTCAGGTTGCGGCTCCTTTCCCTATCAGATCCTTCAGTTGGAAAAAGGGACTGCTCAGGCGAACTGATATCGCCTTGGTGCAATTGCCGAATGATTGATCTATCAAAGTTCGGAGAAAACTATGGCAGCCATTTCTTTGAGTGTTTCAAGTGTCACTCCCCTAGGTGATCGCGTTCTGATCAAGGTCAGCGCATCTGAAGAGAAGACAGCTGGCGGCATTTTGCTACCTGATACCGCTAAGGAAAAGCCCCAGGTTGGCGAAATTACTGCAGTGGGTCCTGGTAAGCGTGGCGATGACGGCAGCCGTCAAGCTCCCGATGTAGAGGTTGGTAACAAGGTCCTCTATTCCAAGTATGCAGGCACTGATATCAAGCTGGGTGGTGAAGACTACGTATTGCTTTCTGAGAAGGATATCCTTGCAGTCGTTGGCTAAGCACCAGCTCAGTTATGAGTTTTAAGTTTTGAATTTTGAATTAAAGGTATTCCAAAAAGTCAGAGGTAGTTGACTTTTTGGTGGGTGACATAAAGCCTAAAAGCCTTAACTAAGAGCCCAAAACTCAAAAATGCAAACTCAAAGAAGCTTGCTTCTTGTACCCACCCCAGATCCCTCTCAAACGTTCTGAAACATAGGTTGATTCATGGCTAAGCGCATCATATATAACGAGAATGCTCGTCGTGCCTTGGAAAAAGGCATGGATACTTTGGCTGAGGCCGTTGCTGTTACCCTTGGCCCCAAGGGACGTAACGTCGTTCTTGAAAAGAAATTTGGCTCTCCTCAAATCGTTAACGATGGTGTCACCATCGCTAAGGAAATTGAACTAGAGGACAACATTGAAAATACAGGTGTTGCTCTGATTCGTCAGGCAGCTTCTAAGACTAACGATGCGGCTGGTGACGGAACTACCACTGCAACCGTATTGGCTCACGCCATTGTTAAGGAAGGTTTGCGTAACGTGGCGGCTGGTGCAAATGCGATCGCACTCAAGCGCGGTGTCGAGAAAGCAACTGCTTACCTCGTAGAGCGGATTGCCGAGAAAGCCCAGCCCGTTGGTGACTCTACTTCCATTGCCCAGGTAGGTACTATCTCCGCTGGTAACGATGAAGAAGTCGGCAAAATGATTGCTGAAGCCATGGAGAAAGTTGGCCGCGAAGGCGTCATCTCCTTGGAAGAAGGCAAGTCTATGACGACTGAGCTGGAGATCACTGAAGGTATGCGTTTTGATAAGGGCTATATCTCCCCTTACTTCGCCACCGATACTGAGCGCATGGAAGCGGTTCTAGATGACCCCTACTTGCTGCTCACTGACAAAAAAATTGCCCTGGTACAGGATCTAGTTCCCGTGCTTGAGCAGGTTGCCCGCTCCGGCAAACCGTTACTAATTATCGCTGAAGATATCGAGAAAGAAGCCCTGGCGACCCTTGTGGTTAACCGTCTGCGCGGTGTGCTTAACGTAGCTGCTGTTAAAGCGCCTGGCTTTGGCGATCGCCGTAAGGCCATGCTTGAGGACATTGCTGTTCTAACTGGTGGTCAAGTCATCACTGAAGATGCGGGTCTTAAGCTCGACGGCGTCAGCATCGACATGCTGGGTACCTCCCGTCGCATCACCATTACTAAGGACAACACCACCCTGGTAGCCGAAGGCAACGAAGCCGATGTGAAGGCACGCTGCGAGCAGATTCGTCGTCAAATCGAAGAGTCTGATTCCAGCTACGACAAGGAGAAGCTACAGGAGCGTCTGGCTAAGCTCTCCGGTGGTGTTGCTGTCATCAAAGTTGGTGCAGCGACTGAAACTGAGATGAAGGACCGTAAGCTGCGTCTAGAAGACGCCATCAACGCAACCAAGGCTGCCGTTGAAGAAGGTATTGTTCCTGGCGGTGGTACTACTTTGGCCCACCTGGCTCCTGGTCTAGAAGAGTGGTCTAATGCTAATCTCACTGGCGAAGAGCTGACTGGTGCTTTGATTGTCACCCGTGCTTTGACTTCTCCCCTCAAGCGCATTGCCGAGAACGCTGGTCAGAACGGTGCTGTTGTCGCTGAGCACGTCAAGGAGAAGGACTTTAACATCGGCTTCAACGCAGCAACTAACGAATACGTGGATATGTTGCAGGCTGGTGTTGTTGACCCTGCTAAGGTAACTCGCTCTGCGACTCAGAATGCTGCGTCTATTGCTGCGATGGTATTGACGACTGAGTGCATCGTTGTTGATAAGCCTGAGCCTAAGGAAGCTGCTGGTGCTGGTGCCGGTATGGGTGACTTCGACTACTAAGCTGCTCCTACAATCCATTAGTCGATGCTTTTGAGTGTCGATAACTGTGAACTAAAAGCGGTTGGTGTTTCTCACCTGCCGCTTTTGTCGTTGGTGATTGAGGGCATGCACCGATATCGCTCTACGAGGCTATAACTACCATGGCATCAGGAGTCTGGGATGGTGCAGATTGCAGAGACTGATTTTTGGGTCTGCGTTGTGGTCTGAGTCATGGCTGAGCTGTCACCGCTTACCACTTAAAGGAACATACCTGAACTAATGCAGCTACTCATTGAAGGATATCAATCAGTCAATGGTTTGGAGGTGATTTAGGGGGGCAAACTCATTTTGAAGGAGCACTTAAATTATTGTAAGCAAAGGTTTTTCCGAAAACCTGTGTAATTTAGTCAATTGCCTCTACAATGACAGCAAAATTTTGGTTTAGTCGCTGGATAGCTTTGCTAACCCAGTCAATGTTTTGTAGGAGTAAGTAGCCTGAAGATGGGCTAATCCATATGAATTTTTAAAGGGTGGCTTTAGCCAGTTAAGCCAAAAGCGATATTTACATCCCTGACGGCTCGCGTTAGAACAGTCAGACCCAGTGTGGATATTGTTCCTTCCCATTGATTTTTTCCCGATTTTTTCGGGGGAGACCTATCCGTTAATGGCCTGCACTGTCTGGGACGCTGTTGCTAATGACTGCTACGCCTACTGATCCACAACAATTTAATTCATCGCCCGCAGACTCTACGGGGAAAGACTTGGTAAGTCTTGAGGGTAGAAGTAAATCGAGAGGGCGACAGGCTTGGTTCTGGTCAAGTGTGTGGTTGATGTTGCTGGTAGCATCGAGTGCTCTAGGTCTATGGGCGGTCGCCTTGATTACTCGTTTACCCCCTTTGCCCAACTGTGATCGAATATCTGTATTTAGTGCTGACAGTGAGCGACTTTACTGTGCTAGGCAATCGGCAGTATCGGGGGCTGAGCAGGATTTGGTGGCTGGGATACAGCTAATTTCTGCTTGGGATGAGACCCACCCTCTTTATCAAGATTCTCAAGAGGTGGCTAATCGTTGGTCTAAGGGGTTATTGAAGCTGGCACAACAGCGCATGCAGAAGGGGCATATAGACCGAGCGACCCAATTGTTGGGCTATATTCCACCTCGGGCTGAAATCTATGCAGAAGCCCAGGTCGCTTCAGAGCGTTGGCTGCAAGAATGGGTGAAGGGTGAAGAAATTTCGGCTGTGGTGATAGAAGCCGTGGGTAATCAAAATTGGAGTGGTGCCCGTCAGCAGCTACGAGACATTAAGCGTTTGACCAGTGATTATTGGCTCAAAGATCGGCATCGCTATCTGGGGCAGCATATCCAACGCGAAGAAGATGCTCGTCGTACCTTAATCAAGGCACAAACTCTGGCTAGCGATGGTCAGATGGAGAGTCTGGCAGAGGCGCTGACCTTGATCCGACAGATTGAGGTGCAAAGCCATGCCTGGCCTGAGGCTAAACCGTTATTGACGGACTGGGCTGATGTGCTACTGACCTATGGATTGCAAAAGTGGGAGCAGGATGATTTAGCTGGAGCGATCGCAATTATTCAAAAAGTGCCAGCGGACTTGGCCACTAAGTCAGAAGCTCAAGATTTGGTTCAATTTGCCCATGCTCAGCGGTTAGCCGCATTCCAGCAAGATTGGGAGCCCACCTATGGAGATGTCCTAAATTTGATGGATGCTATCCAGGCGGTGCAAGACATTGGTCGTGAGAGTCCGTTTTATCAAGATGCCCAGGCAAAGTTAGAGCTATGGACGAAACAGCTCAGCGATCTACAGCAGCTCTATGGAGCTACGCTCATGGCTCACCTTAATCAAAAGGCTTCCTTGAAGCTCGCTATAGAGCAGGCGCAGATCATTACGACCGACCGACCCCAGCGTCAGCAAGCTCAAACCTTGATATCCCATTGGTCCAAAGAGATTCAACGCATTGAAGATCGGCCTGCATTGGTTCGAGCTCAGCAGCTGGCGGACAGTGGAGATAAGGCGAGTTTACAGGCGGCCATTGTTGAAGCTAGAAAAATTCAACAAGGTCGAGCGCTACGGATCGATGCTCAAACAAAAATTGCCCAATGGTCTAAGCAAATCCAGGTCTTAGAGGATCAGCCCCTCTATAGCAAGGCGCTTGATTTAGCGAGTAAGGGCAAGCTACGGGATGCGATTACGGAAGCTCGCAAGATCCAAAAAGGACGAGCTTTGTATAGTCAAGCACAGGAATCGATTAAGAACTGGACTAATCGGATTCAAATTGCTGAAGATCGACCAATTTTAGATGAAGCTGAGGAGCTAGCTTATCAAGGTCGGTTGTCGGATGCGATCGCATTGGCTGCTCGCATTGCCTCTGGTCGTGCTTTATATCGTGAAGCCCGAAATGCAATCTCTATTTGGGATGCTGAACGCGCTTATATTCAGTCGCTACAGCAACCAATAGATGATGACTACTACGAAGAAGATGGCCATTACGATCATGAATAGTCATTCATCCATATCCTAGACCTGTGAGGGATACTAGAACTGATTAAACCGATAAAACGACATCAGGCGGCATGAGTGAACGGCCCTTGCAATTAATGCTGGTGGATGAAGATCCCACCTTTCGATTGGGGTTACGGGTCTGGCTAGAGCAGTTACCTGGGTTTCAAATTGCAGCTGAGGCGGCTAATGCATCTGAAGCCATGGGGATTATTCGGAAATATGCCCGCACCCAAGCTAATGCATTTACGGACCCCACGCTGCGTGGACAACGACCCATTAATTTAGTCATTGTAGACTTGGGGTTAGGTGCCAGTGATGCCAGCACAGAGCCCGTTAGCAGTTCAGGATTACAGTTATGTAAATCCATTAAAACTGAGTTCTCAAATCTTCCTGTATTAGTGCTGAGCGCTCGCGATGAGCCTGTGTTAGAAGCGGCTGCTCGTCAGGTCGGAGCCGATGGTTATGGTACCCGCAGTATGCCTGTGCGCGAACTCGCCCAGCTGATTCGTACAGTCGGTCGAGGGGCTAGTAAAACCATAGAATCCAGTTCTAAATCATCGCTTCAGATTCCAGGACCGCTGACAGCGATGCGTTTAAGCATGCGGCTGTCGGGTTTAGAACAAATCGATCAACAGTTGGCCAAAACATCAGCTGAACTGCGTCGTCCCCGCCTGTCCTGGTTAGAGCGCCAAGTTTTAACTGGCAAAATGCGTGAGCTCAAAGCAGCTCGTTGGTTGACTAAGCAGCTGTGGGCCACTCACAAATACACCGATGCTGGTTGGGTGAAAAAGAATGTCAGACTGCAGAGACGCACCAGTGCGCCCATGGCATCACGACCACGCCCCAACTCTGTCGGGGCGGCGGCAGCAATTACTGTCCCAGGGCCCAGTTCTTTGAGCCTTCGCAGTGGTGATGTTCAAAATATGGTGTTTGAAGCTGTTTTTGCGAAGCTTCAGACTGGTTTAGAAAATACAACATCGGAGCCGCTGGAAATTGACATCCTCCGCCTCGATAAAAAACGGGAACTGCTGTTTATTGTTCTTCGCCGGTTTGAAGATTTATTGGATGATCTGCGGCAATCGTCCCTACAACCAGGGCAGCTACGTTTTAAATTCCCTCAGCTTTTGCGGGATCTGTGGGTAGCCACCATCGAAGAATTTTTTGGCCGCTATTACATGGTGCCTCTAAACGGTGTTGAACAAGAACTGGTGGCGGTGCTGTATCAAGAAAAAGATAGCGTTGAACAGGAAATCCTCAATCACATTCCATTAGTCCCAGAACTGCTGAGCCATTGGCTATTTCAAGATGCCATGGTGATAGATGGAACGAGTTATATTGCCACCACGCCTGAGGCTTTAGCCCATAGTGAAAAACTTTTAGAAAACCTGCTGATCCAAATCGGTAATGCAGTCATGCAACCCTTGCTTAATCGCTTGGCAGATGTGGAAGCGATCAAAAAGGGATTGTATAGTCGTCGGATTATCTCTACTCGAGATATTGAACGCTTTCGTAATGACCTCTCTTGGCGCTATCGCTGGAATCGTTTAGTCGATGAGCCAACGGCCATCTTTGAGAGCCAGTATCGTTTATATACCTTAGGACCGAGGGGTATCATCAGCTCCTCTATCTATGCCCCCCGTCGCCAGGAGTTAGACCAGCTTTCAGGGTTACCCTGGGCCATGACTTTATTGCTTGAAACCCGTGATGCCCTTAGTCCAAGGGTACGAGCGTTAGTTTCCTTGGTGGGTAGCAGTGTAGTTTACGTACTCACTGAAGTAGTGGGTCGCGGCATTGGTCTCGTGGGTCGCGGTATTTTGCAAGGTATTGGTAGTGCCTGGCAAGATACCCGTCGCACGAGGCAACGGCAGGCTCCACCGACATTTAATGAGTGGGAGTAGAGTCTTAATCTGCTCAGTTTTAGAGAGAATTGACTGCTGGAAGCGATAAGCTTCCAGCAGTCAGGTACTTACTTCTTAGATCTTTAACCAGCCAAACCAGGATAGGATGACGGCCAAGATTCCGCTGCTTAGGACTATAGCGCCTGCGATTGTAATAACCGCACCGACTTTCCGCAGTCCTTCGGGAGGCATACCATCGCCAAAGAGGAAGTCGCTGCCAGTGGCAGAAAAGTCATTACCTAGGGCAGTGAGCTGTTCTAAATGATCGCTACCGTAGCGAGGCATGCGTTCAAAGGGAACTTCACCCATGGCTTGCTGAGGTAGAATGCGTCGCCGCTGATAAGGCACAGTCTCTTCACCAAAGTTATCCAGGTATTCATCGCTGTTTAGCAATGCGTCAACAAATCCTTGGATACCCTCGGTGGCTAGCACAATTGACCAGGCGAGAGTTTCGCGCCGATCGTAAACCTGACGCCCCAGCACCCGCTGAACACACATGTCAACAAAGCGATAATTGTTGCTGCACTCGTAGTTCAGTCGTCTAAAAGATTCAGAAAGTAGCAGGCCACGAATGAATTCTCGTACAGATATTTGGGAGCTACGCAGCTGAGATTCTAAAAAGCGATCGCGATGGCAGGCTAAGAGCTGCTGCTCATTAAAAATGCGGCGATAGGCCGCAAGGATCAGAATGTCAACTTCCTGGGCATCGGGTAGCAACGCGGTGGAAAAAATACGGGGCTGCTCATCACCGGGGATTTCAAAACCGCTCACACGCTGGTTTTGGCAACTGGTGGGATAGCTTAACAAAGGTAAAGTCATCAGGGTCAAGTCCTTTTGCGTTTCAAATCCTTGTTATGGGCAATGCCAGAAAAAAAACTGCAGGGTAGCCATTGAGACCACCCAAATGCAGTTATATAAGGAGTTCTCGTCCTCCATTCGTTATTTATCCTATGGATATGAAGGGAGTAGTCAGAAAAATACGTACTGAAACGCAATTAAACACAACAAAAGTAAATGATTTACTAATTAACCGTCGAGGCATGCTATGGATAGCGTTTGGTTTTATATATGAACAAAAACGCTGAGTTCGTTAGGCCTAAGTAAAAATACTTATTTAATCTACGGACAAAATATATTATTTGGTTTCTGAGTGGGAGAGGCTCGTAATATGAAAAGCTGTAATATTCCGTTACCTTTATCGGCGACGCAGCTTGCTCATCATTTTGCGAGACCAGCGCAGCTGTAAGTCTTCTTGGCTGGCCCAGTCTTGGAGGATGCGAAAGAAAATTTGGCGGTCGTTGGTTTGTAACACAGCCGTTTGATCAGCGGTTTCAATGGCGTAGGGGTAGCCGCC
The DNA here is from genome assembly GCF_032906605.1 of Leptothoe sp. LEGE 181152. NCBI lineage: Bacteria > Bacillati > Cyanobacteriota > Cyanophyceae > Nodosilineales > Cymatolegaceae > Leptothoe > Leptothoe sp. LEGE 181152. The sequence continues at coordinate 4,980 of NZ_JASATU010000032.1, read as the reverse complement.
ACCAACGATAATTTCAGCCCGTACCCAGTTAAGGACGCGGTCGATAATGCCAGCTTTATGGAGCCAGCGGGGCATTTCAAGGCGGGCTGGAGGGCCCTGGTTGGTTTTGAGATAACTGAATATGATGCGGTCAGAGTAGTCTTTATCTCGGGTTTTGTATTCAGCAAGGATGCCGGTGCGATCGCACTGAAAAATCGGCGTACAGTCACCCCATTGCATGTATCGATTCAATAGCTGAGCATCGGTCACCTTCGGAATGGCTGCGACGCTGGCAGAATGATGCTCTAGCAATGTGGTCAAATCGTGGGCAGAGCTAGTGTCTACATAGCCCACCAGCGGCACACGGTATTCTTCGCTAGCCTCCAATAAGCTGATTAAAGCCTCGACATACTCTTTACGATCCTCATCTTCATAGGCATCGGCAAACGTGGCAACCAAAGCCCCATCAAAAAACACCAGACAGTGTTCAGGATCGCTGACCTGTTCGATGTACTCCACCAAACGCCGAATTTCCATCCTAAATCGATGTTTATTGACCAACCGATCTAGAGGTTTGGAGGTATCTCCCAGTTCTAAATCCCTGGGAGTCATCACATCGAGCTCAATATCTTTGGTGTAATCCGCTGCTGAGGTATGGGGATTTTCAAACCAGCCAATTTGTACCAGAGCAATGGGAGGGGACAAATCCTTGCTCGGAAAAATCTGAGAACCGTCTACGGCAAATGTGGTGATGCCTTGCAGGTGTTCATTAACCCATTGCAGACTGTGTTCTCGATTTCCCCACTGCAGCCTACTACGATGAATGCCTTGCTCTGTATCACTTAGAGATGTCAAAGGCCTTGCACCAATGGTGCCATTCTGACGTGCTAGCCAGGCGTCTAGCTTTTTTTTAGGTGTCTCGCATAATGCCTTCCAGGCCGTTTGGTAAATATCCAGACTCGATTGTTGCCTCTTTTCAAAGGTTTCAAAATGGGTGCGTTTATTTTGTAGAATTGCCTGGATTTGAGACGGTTTGATGGCCATGGCACCATAGGGCATTTGTACTGCTATTGTGCCATGGGTTGATTATTTAGAGACGTTCCGAACGTCTCTAAACATGGCGTTATCGACGTGATTGCAGCTTCCGATAGACGTCCTTGATATCTACGTTGTGATGGGCCAGAGCGACAAGGGTGTGATAGAGCAGGTCGGCAACTTCTCCGGCAATATCATCAGGCTCGTCATCTTTACAGGCCATGACCACTTCGGCAGATTCTTCGCCAATTTTTTTGAGGATTTTATTATCGCCACCTTCGAACAGCTTGTTGGTGTAAGAGTCGGGTTGAGGGTTGGCTTTGCGATCGCAAATCACCCCATACACCTGAGATAGCGTATCCGCTGCCGGTGGTGTAATGCCCCCATCCACCTGGTGGAAACAGCTACGTTCCCCCGTGTGGCAGGCGATGTCACCCACTTGTTCAATGGTTAGCAGCAGGGCATCGCTGTCGCAGTCATAGCGAATAGCCTTTAGTTTTTGTAAATGACCGGAGGTGGCTCCCTTATGCCATAGCTCCTGACGGGAGCGGCTCCAATACCAAACGTCGCCTGTTTCCAAGGTTTTTTGTAGGGATTCTTGGTTCATCCAGGCCATCATGAGCACGGTGCCATCCAGATAGTCTTGTGCGATCGCAGGTACCAGGCCCTGGTCGTTGTAGCGAATTTTTTCAGTGGGGATAGCGCCAACAAAAGAAAGCGGGGTACTCATGATCCGTGTTAGTTCAGTATCAATGCAGCTCAGTGCAGCTCTATTGTCGCAGTTGGCGAGCTTTTACTGTTTTGCTACATTCCTTAACATATTGCAATCGGTGTAATCACAAACGCTACGATTGAGAATACTGCGATCTTCGCCATCCTGATTAATGCCGCTCTGAGAGGCGCAATCAGTTGCCTGACGAGGTATCCATCCAAATTATGGATTCAGGCATTTCACTCGTATCCTTTCACAATGGCAGCCATGTAAGGTTGTCATCCTAACCCTTCGACAAACGACTTTTAACCATAAGGAGAGCCCGTTGGTTACTACCACATCTTTAAAAACGACAAAATCAGATGAGATTTTCGCGGCTGCCCAAAACTTAATGCCTGGGGGCGTTAACTCTCCCGTGCGTGCTTTTAAGTCCGTTGGCGGCCAACCCATTGTATTCGACCACGTTAAGGGCTCTCATATTTGGGACGTTGACGGCAATGAATACATCGACTATGTCGGTACTTGGGGGCCTGCTATTTGCGGTCATGCTAATGACGAAGTGAATGCAGCCCTGATGGAAGCCCTACAAAAGGGAACTAGTTTTGGAGCACCCTGTTACCTGGAAAATGTGCTCGCTGAGAAGGTGATTGCCGCCGTTCCCAGCATCGAGATGGTACGCTTTGTCAACTCTGGTACCGAAGCCTGTATGTCGGTATTGCGAGTGATGCGGGCATTCACCAAGCGTGAAAAAGTGATCAAGTTTGAAGGATGCTATCACGGTCATGCCGGTATGTTCCTGGTTAAGGCAGGGTCTGGTGTAGCCACCCTGGGTCTACCGGACTCTCCTGGTGTACCCAAGAGCACGACAGCAGCTACATTGACTGCGCCTTACAACGATCTTGAGGCTGTCAAAACCCTATTTGAGCAGAATCCTGGTGAAATTGCGGGTGTGATTCTTGAGCCCATTGTTGGTAACTCTGGCTTTGTGACGCCTGATGCTGGGTTCCTTGAGGGGCTGCGTGAAATAACTCAAGACGATGGTGCATTACTCGTATTTGACGAAGTTATGACTGGTTTTCGCATTGCCTATGGTGGTGTGCAAGAGAAGCTTGGCGTCACTCCTGATTTGACCACCTTGGGTAAGATTATTGGCGGTGGTTTGCCCGTCGGTGCCTATGGTGGTCGCCGCGAGATTATGGAAATGATCGCACCTGCGGGTCCTGTGTATCAGGCTGGTACCTTGTCAGGTAATCCTCTGGCCATGACTGCCGGTATCAAGACTCTGGAAATTTTGAGTCGCCCCGGCAGCTACGAACAGCTTGAAGAGAAAACCAACAAGTTGATCACAGGCTTGCTAGAAATTGCCCGTGAAAATGGCCATGCTGTATGTGGTGGCAACATCAGCGCCATGTTTGGCCTGTTCTTCACTGAAGGACCTGTGCATAACTATGACGATGCTAAGCAATCTGACTTAGCTAAGTTCAGCCGTTTCCACCGTGGCATGTTGGAGCAAGGGGTATACCTGGCACCTTCTCAGTTTGAAGCTGGATTTACGTCTCTTGCCCACACCGATGATGACATTGCCAATACGTTAGCTGCAGCACGTACTGTTTTGTCTGCGCTCTAAAAAGTAAGGGTCGCTTTCAATAAGCGGGCCGCTATTAAAGCCGCCCGCTGTCAAGGCGGTCCGAGGTCAATTACTTTTTATAAACGCATGCTGGGTAATGGTTCATGTGGGCCATTACCTAAGTTTTATCCCTTCCTCTTTCAAACATGGACGATATAGATGCTCTCAAAGTTTTAGAAACTGAGGTCGGCTTAGAGACCCCTATCGATCCTTTAGATGACATTCCGTTAGAGGACGATAGACCTCGCTATAACCCTGACCAAATGCTGCCACTGCTAGAGTCAGATGACTTGCAGCAGCGTATGTTGGCAGCCCGTGCGTTCTATAAAATTCAAGAGCCCCGTGCCATACCTCGTCTGATTGACCTATTAGGTGACGAAAGCCCTCTGGTACGAGTCAATGCGGCCTATGCCCTGGGTCGAAATCCCAGTGAAACGGCTGTGGATGCTCTGATTGCGCAATTGCAAAATGACTCCCATGGCTATGTACGTAAAGCTGTGGTTTGGGCCTTAGGTAACTGTCGTAATGAGAAGGCGGTTGTGCCCCTGGTGGAGGCCATTGAGAATGATATGTCTGTGGTCAGGCTCTGGGCGGCCAGTGCCTTAGGCCAAATGGGAAAAATCAGCTTTGAGGCGATTTTGAAAGCTATCCCAGCCTTGGTTAAAACCATGCGCAATGACCCAATTGCTATTGTGCGTAGCAACTGTGCCTGGTCCATTGGTGAACTGTGCAAAGACTTAACCTATAACGTGGTTTATGCAACGGCCATTGATGCACTGATCGAAACCTTTGCCGACGATGACGATCTAGGCGTCAGGGACGATGCCCGAGCTGCCATCCTCAATTTGGGTGATCCGCGTGGTTTACAAGTTGTCGAAGAAATTGAACAAGAACAAGATTTTTAGCCCGATTGTCAGTCGGTACCTAATCGCCTGCAGCCCAGCGAACATAGGGATACTGGCCGACAATTTCCTGATGAGTAATAGTCGCAAAGTACCAGTTTTCATGAGGCTCCGGTGCAATTGGACTGATATCAAAGTGAAAATAAACATGTCCTTCCTCAAACCAAAGGCTGTATAGAGGTCGGTAATGTTCTTCGCTTTCGCCAAGTTTGCCAACGCAATTATAAAATTCCGGCGCAAGGGGTGTTCTGAAGGTAACAGAGTGCTCCTGGCTATCGATAAATTCGGTTTTTCCTCGGCTGACGCTGGAGACATCAAGCATAATGCCACTATTCTCACCAGCTTCGAAGTTGCGATGGGTTTCTTTCCAAAAGCGAACTTCTTGGGGACAACTGCCTGATGTGGCCTCGATTGGAATAATCAAATCGTCTAGTCGCTCAAAGTGATCACGGCTGGAGGGTGAAAGGCCTTGTGCGAACTGACCAGTCAGCGCTTGCGCGATCGCAGCTGGACCCATGAGCAACAGGCTACCCACAAGCAACACAGGGGTACGAAACATAGAGAGAGCTATTAAGGAATTCTGGAAACAACTTCAGTAATTGGACTTTTAACAAAAAAAGAGGCAAGAGCTTCTATCTCTGCCGATTGCAGAGTGTGTTGTCACCGGGCAACATGAGTGCAAGCAATCAACGTTAAGCTGCTTTTTTCTTCTTTTTCAGTCTAGC